>MEMM01000026.1 GCA_001767925.1 Alphaproteobacteria bacterium RIFCSPHIGHO2_12_FULL_63_12 | reverse complement strand
TACAAATGGGTGCCGGGCCTGCGCGAAAAATACATCGACGATCTGGCGAAGGCCGGAAAGATCAAGCGCAAGCTCAAGGTGGTCGCCGCCTGCGGCAACGGCACGGCGGGGGCCTATGCGCCCGAAGCGCTGAAGCGCCTCGGCGTCGACGTCATTCCGATGGACGCTGCACTCGATTATTCCTTCCCGAAATATAATCCGAACCCGGAAGACCTTGAAATGCTGCACGCCATGCAGCACGCGGTCCGCGAGCACGGCGCCGATCTCGCGCTCGGCTTTGACGGCGACGGCGACCGCTGCGGCGTCGTCGACGACGAGGGCGAGGAGATTTTCGCCGACAAAATCGGCGTGCTGATCGCGCGCGATCTGTCGGCGCTGCACAAAGGCGCGCAATTCGTCGTCGATGTGAAATCGACCGGGCTGTTCGTCACCGATCCCGTGCTGCAAAAGAACGGCGCCAAGACAGTCTACTGGAAGACCGGCCATTCCTATATCAAGCGCAAGAGCCATGAGCTTGGCGCGCTCGCGGGCTTTGAAAAATCCGGGCACTTCTTCTTCAACAAACCGATCGGGCGCGGTTATGACGACGGACTCGTCGCGGCGATCGCGCTCTTGCAAATGCTCGACCGCGCGCCGGACATGAAACTCTCCGACATGAGGAAATCGCTGCCCAAGACCTGGCAGTCGCCGACGATGTCGCCCAAATGCGCGGACGAAGCGAAATACGGCGTCGTCGACAAGGTCGTGAAAAAGATCGAAGCGCGCGCCAAGGACGGCGGCAGGATCATCGGCCAGAAAATCCGCGACGTCGTCACCGTCAACGGCGTCAGAATTACCGCCGAAGACGGCACCTGGGGGTTGATCCGCGCCTCGTCGAACAAGCCCGAGCTTGTCGTCGTGGTCGAGAGCCCGGCGTCCGAAGCCAATATGCGCGCAATGTTTTCAGAGCTCGACGCGGTGTTGCGCGAACACCCGGAAGTCGGCGCCTACAACCAGAAAATATGAGCACGATGAGCGACGGCATCAAATCCTGCGCATCCTTCGAGACGCGCTTCTTCGAAGCGCTCCTCAGGATGAGGGGATATTTGATCAGTGAGCCCCTCATCCTGAGGAGCCGCGCGAAGCGCGGCGTCTCGAAGGATGAACATGTGGGCAGCTTCATTCGCACATCAATTCTCGCCGCCCTCGCCTTCCTCGCCGCCTGCGGACCCAAGGACGCGGTGAGCGCCGGCGCGACGCCGGTTGAAAACGCCGTCGCTGAAAAAGGCCCGGCGATGTGGGCGGTCACCGACGCCGATTCGACGATCTATCTCTTCGGCACGTTTCATATCCTTCCCGCCAATATCGAATGGCGGACAGCGGCGTTCGACAAGGCGATGAAGGAAACGCCGGTCACCCTGACCGAAGTCGACACGACAAGCGAGGCGGCGCAAAAAACCATGTCGGCGCTGGTCACCGAACTGGGGTTCAACGCGCCGGGCGTCACGCTGACGGCGCTGTTGGGGCCGGTGCGCGCGGTCAGATTTTCCGCCATCGCGGAGCGCTACGGCGTCTCGATGTCGGCCTTCGAGCCGATGAAGCCGTGGCTGGCGATGATCACGCTGTCGGTCGCGATCATGCAGAAGGAAGGCTTCGACGCCAAAAGCGGCGCGGAGGAGACGATTTTAACGCGCGCCGCCGCCGAGGGCGACCGGATCGAGCATCTTGAATCGGCGGAATTCCAGATTCGCGCGCTGGCGAGCCTCAATGAAGAGGAAATCCTCTCGGATTTCGATTCGTCGCTCGGCGAATATGAGGATTTCGACGGCTACGCCGCGCGCGTTCTCGACGCCTGGTCGACCGGCGACGTCAAGGCGCTGGAAAAGGAAACGCTGAAGGCGATGCGCGAGACGGCCCCGGATGCATTCCGTATACTGATTAAAGACAGGAATGCGAATTGGGTAAAGGAAATCGACAAGATGATGGCGGGCGACGGCGACTATTTCATCGCGGTCGGCGCGGGCCATCTGATCGGCAAGGGCGGCGTCGTCGATATGCTCGAGAAAAAAGGCTACGCGGTCGAACGCGTGCAATAGGAAAAGCGGCGCCCGGCTTTCAGAAAACGTCGACGATGAGCGCGATCGCCGCGATCGCGATATAAGCGCCAAACAGCATCGACAATAATTCGCCCTGCATCTTGTGCGCGAGCCTTGCGCCCTGCGGCGCGGCGACAGCGCCCGCCAGCGCCATGGCGATGAAGGCCGGGATCTCGACATAGCCGATCGACGCTGGCGGCCGTCCCGCCGCGTCAAGTCCGGCGATCAGGAATCCGGCGACGCCGGGCGCCGCGACAGCAACGCCGAAGCCCGACGCCGTCGCCACCGCCTGATGGATCGATCGCCCGGCCCAGCGCATCACCATCACGCCGACGGCGCCGCCGCCAAGCCCCATTAGGCCCGAAAATAGCCCGGTTCCGATACCGACGGGAATGTGGATCGCCTTGTGCGACAGATCGATCGCCTTCGCATCGCTCTTTTTACGGACGAACAGCCGCTGGCCGGCGATGAACAGCGCGCCGGCGGCGAACACCAACGCCAGCGCTTCCACCGGAATGACGCGCGACAGAAATCCCGCCGTCGCCGAGCCGAGCGCGATCCACGGCGACCACGCTTTCAGCACCTCGGCGTCGACCGCGCCGGCGCGATGATGCGCGCCGAGCGCGCGCAACGAGGTGACGACGATGACCGCGAGCGAAGTCCCGATCGCGGTTTTAAGGCTCGCGTCGTCGCCCGCGCCCGCCGCGCGGAACAACGCATAGAGCACCGGCACGGTGACGACGCCGCCGCCGATTCCAAAAAACCCGCCGGCGAAACCGGCGGCAAGACCTGCCGTCAGCAGCGCGATGATGTAGGCGGGGCTGAATATTTCAGACAAGTTCCGGCGCCTTGGTGCGAACCGCGTCCAGCGCGCGGTCGAGGATGTCGGCAGGCGTCGCCGCGCCCTTTTCCGACAGCATCCGGCGAAAGGCGCGCGCGCCAGGACGCCCATGATAGAGGCCGAGCATGTGGCGCACGATATGATGCGGCGAGGTTCCAGCTTTCGCTTTCGCTTTCTCTTTCACATAGGCGGACATGCGCGCCGCGACATCGTCGATGAGAGGGTCTGCCGTTCGCTCGCCGAAGATCAGGCGGTCGACTTCGGCGAGGATCGCCGGCGCGCCATAGGCGGCCCGGCCGAGCATCACGCCGTCGACATGAGCAAGATGTTCGTCCGCCGCCGCGATCGTTTCAACGCCGCCATTGAGCACGATGGTGAGCCCCGGCCGCTCGGCCTTCAGCCGGCGGACCAGCCCGTAATCGAGCGGGGGGATTTCCCGGTTCTCCTTCGGGCTGAGACCCTGCAGCCAGGCCTTGCGCGCGTGGACGATGAAGACGTTGCAGCCGGCCGCTGCGACCGCGTCGACCAGCGCAAAAAGGCTTTCCTCGGGATCTTGATCGTCGACGCCGATCCGGCACTTCACTGTGACCGGGATCACAACCTTCGCCCGCATCGCGTCTATACAGTCCGCAACAAGCTGCGGCGTTTTCATCAGGCAGGCGCCAAACGTCCCCGATTGAACCCGGTCAGAAGGACAGCCGACATTCAGATTGACCTCAAGATAGCCGAAGTCCTCGCCGATCCGGGCCGCCTCCGAAAGACTTTCAGGATCGGCCCCGCCGAGCTGCAGCGCGACCGGCTGCTCCGCCGGGTCGAAGCCGAGCAGCCTCTGACGATCGCCCCTCACCGCCGCCTCGGCGACGATCATCTCGGAATACAGCAGGGCGCGCCGGCTGAGCAGCCGGTGAAAATATCGGCAATGACGGTCGGTTCCGTCCATCATCGGGGCGACGCAAAATCGCCATGGCGAAAATCGCCTCGGGTCGTCTGCTGCCTCGTCCGTGCTCATAACGGGAGCAAAACCACAGGCGGGCCGCGCCGGCAATCGGACGTCATCGAAGCTCACCCCGAATTATCCCCTTTCCGGAGAAACTCGCCAAAATGATACAACCGGCAGGCGGATGGTCAGTTGGGTTAACTAGTTGTAAGGGATATTTGTGCGTCTGCGAAGGGGCGTACGGGTTCGGTCTAGGTCTTGCACAGACAAGTCCTGGAACGAATCAATCTGGGGGTTCGAGTGCAAAACAGCTTGCGTATCCTGGTAACCGGCGGGGCCGGTTTCATCGGGTCACACCTAGTTGACCGCCTCTTGGCGCAGGGGCACCGCGTCACCTGTTTCGATAATCTCGACACAGGATTTAAGAGCAACCTCAACGAGGCGATGAAGTCGCCGCGCTTTAATTTCGTGCTCGGCGACATTCGGGAGCAGCTTCCCGACGGCGAGTTCGACCAGATTTACAATATGGCCTGCCCGGCCTCGCCGCCCCAATACCAGCGCGATGCGATCGGAACCATGAAAACTAGCGTCCTCGGCGCGCTCAATGTGCTCGAATACGCCCGGAAAATGGGCGCTCGCGTGCTTCAGGCGTCGACCAGCGAGGTTTATGGCGACCCCGACATCCACCCGCAGCCGGAGGAATATGTCGGCCTTGTCAACTGTTCGGGACCGCGCGCCTGCTATGATGAGGGCAAGCGAGCCGCCGAAACGTTGTTTTACGACTATCACCGTCAGTACGAGGTTGAAATTCGCGTCGCCCGCATTTTCAACACCTACGGGCCGCGCATGAGCCCAGAGGACGGGCGCTGCATTCCCAATTTCCTGGCCCAGGCGTTAACCAACAAATCGATAACGGTTTACGGCGCGGGCAGCCAGACCCGTTCATTTTGCTACATCGACGACCTTGTCGAGGGCCTCATTCGGCTGATGAACGCCGAAGGCGGCCGGATCGGACCGGTTAATCTCGGCAACCCGGTCGAGCACACGGTCCTTGAGCTTGCAAGAATAATTAAGGATCGTACGGCATCTTCCTCGGAAATCGTTTTGAGGGAACTGCCGGCCGATGACCCAAAGATTCGTCGACCCAATATCAGCAAAGCCGAAAGGGAACTTGACTGGCTGCCTTCAACCCCGCTGCTCGAAGGTCTCGACCGGACCATCGACTGGTTTATAGCCAAGCTTTCGGGCGCACCTGAAAAGGTCGCTTCCGTTCAGCGAATTGAAGAAACAGCCGCCAATGACCGCACTGCGCCGGTCAACCCCTTCAGGAAGCAGATGACCAATTCAACCGCCGCCGCCAGCATCCTGCCCGTAGAAGACGCCGGCGCAAATTCCGTCGCCGTGATTGGCGGCGGCCCTGCCGGCCTCACCGCCGCATACGAGCTGCAAAAACGCAGTAATGCGGGTCACAAGCCTGTCGTGTTCGAAGCCTCCGACGACGTCGGCGGCATCGCGCGCACGGAGAGCTATAAAGGGTTCCGGTTTGACATCGGCGGCCATCGCTTCTTCACCAAGGTGAAAGAAGTCGAAGCGCTCTGGCATGAGGTCGGCGGCGAAGATTTCGTTCTGCGCCCACGCATGAGCCGCATCTATTACCGCGGCAAATATTACGACTACCCACTGAAGATCTTCAACGCGCTCTCGAATATGGGGCCGGTTGAAGCGATGCAAATCATGCTGAGCTACTTCAAGTGGCAGGTGAGCCCGTTCAAAGAGGAAGAAAATTTCGAGCAATGGGTCACGAACCGGTTTGGCCGCCGGTTGTTCCAGCATTTCTTCAAATCCTACACCGAAAAAGTCTGGGGCATTCCCTGCACCGAAATCAGGGCTGATTGGGCGGCGCAACGGATCAAGAACCTGTCGCTAACCAAAGCCGTGTTGAACGCCCTCACCGGCGCCAATGACACGACAAGCCTCATCGATGAATTTGAATATCCGCGCCTTGGGCCGGGTCAAATGTGGCATCGCTTTCGCGATAAGGTGCGCGCGCAGGGCGGCGAAGTCCGCATGCAAAGCGCCGTCACCCGGGTTATCCGCAACGGCAATCGCGTCGAGGCGATTGAGGTCGTCGATTATTCAGGCGCGAAACAACGTAATTATCGTGTTCGCGCCGATCACTTCATCAATTCGATGGCGATCAAGGATTTGATTCAGGCCTTCGACCCGCCGCCGCCGCCGCATGTCGTGCGTGCCGCTGAACGGCTCAAATATCGCGACTTCCTTATCGTGACGCTGATCCTCGATCATCCCGATCCGTTCCCCGACAACTGGATTTACATCCATTCGCCGGAAGTCCAGGTCGGCCGCATCCAAAACTTCCGGTCATGGTCGCCGGACATGGTTCCGGATCCCAATAAAGCGTCAATCGGAATGGAATTCTTCTGCCATGAGGGCGACGGCCTGTGGGCCAGCAATGACGCCGACCTCATCAAGCAGGCGTCGCGCGAACTGGAATATCTCGGCCTAGCGAAGCAGTCGAACGTCGTCGACGGTACGGTTATTCGTCAGCCCAAGGCCTATCCGGTCTATGACGGCGAATATCGTGAAGCGCTCGACACCGTCCAGAACTGGATTATGGAGCTGGAGAATTTCCAAACCGTCGGCCGCAACGGCATGCATCGCTACAATAATCAGGATCACTCGATGCTGACCGCGATGCTCGCCGCCCGCAATGTCCTTGGCGAGACGCACGACATCTGGAACGTCAATGTCGAGCGTTCGTATCACGAAGACTTTAAAGTCTCCGAGAAGACCGAGGCTGAAGAAATCAAGGCCGAGCGCGAAAAGGCCCGTTCAAGCGCCGCCGCGTAATCTGAAGCTGAAATTTTCGAGCCCGGTCTACGGCTCTCAACCACTTCCGTCAAAGGCGCTGCGATTGCAGCGCCTTTTTCGTTTTTAGTGTGGGAAGGCACTCCCTCCCCGATATGGGGTCATGGTCCGCCGCCCGCGGCAGGACGCGGATGAATTCGACGGGCTCTGGTTTGGCCGCTATGCTTTCAAGCGACCCGCCAATTGTATTGTCGATATTGAAAAACCGGATGATGGCGTGGGTCCAGCTGTCGGTCCGCACGTCGAGACGCGCAATCGAACACCAATATCCAAGCTGCGTCGATGAGGGAGCGGCCTTGTACAACAGAACCCCGGCTGGATAAGTCTTGTCGCTTCTGATCAGCGTCGAAATTCTGTCGCCGGACAAACCCGATAGTCGCAGGAGGTTCCTGGTCCTGCTGGCGGTCAGCGGATCGGTGAACACCGGCTCATCATTTGCCTGAACATATCGCGCAAGCGTGCGCGCCTCGGCGTATTCGTTGTAATTGCCGAAGTCGTCTCCGGCCGCATTCGCAAGCGCTGCCATAACGCCGATCGAAATCGCCGCCGGCGTTCCAAATTTTTTTCCAATCCCGACGATCGCAACACCGAGAAACAGACAAACGAAATAAGGCAGGATCGGATAATATCGCGGCGTCGCCAGATCGAATGCATAAGCGGAAGTAACTGCGGCGATCGCTGAAAATGCGGCGAAAAGCGAAAGGACGGAGCGATGTGCGAACCGCGCGCGCAGCCATCTTTGTCCGAGCGTGGCCGCGGCTACGGCGGCGATCAAAACCGTCGGCGTAGTCAACGGGTCCGTCGATAAATCCTTGAAAGGCCGGAAAAGTTTTGCCGTCCAGGGGTCGCTAGATGAGTCGAGCGTTGCCCAACCAGTCGACCGGTGATCGAGATCAATACGGTAACGGTAAAATGGATCCCCAGCGGATAGCCAATAAATAATCCATTCAACAGCCAGCACCGACCCGAAGCCGATACCGATCGCGGCCAAAGATAAGAGGGGCTGACGCCGGTCAAAAAGGCTTGAAAGTCCAAACGCGACGATCAGAAAGAGAGTCTGCTCGCGTATCGTCCAAGCAAGCCCCGCAAAGACGCCTGCGGCGACCAGACAGAATATCCGGCGTCGCGCCATTTGCGCGCTGACAAACAGCCAGCATGCTATCGCGGCGAAAAAGATTTCGGCGCCATAGACGCCGATCTGCACCGGCCTTGAAACGAAATAGGCGGATATAGCGACGAGGATCGCCGCTATTGTCCCCTCGCCTTCGCCCAAATACTTCCGTCCGAAATAGAGTGTGACGGCGACAAGGCCGGCGGCGTACAAAATATTCGGAATTGTGGCTGCGAACTCGCTTGTGCCGAAAAGCGTGAAAATCGCCGCCATCGGCAGGACGAACAGGTGCCGCAGCGCCCAATGCGTTTCGCCCAGATAAAAACCTTCGTCCCGCCATTCCAACGCGGCCGCAACATATCGCTCGGCATCGCCCATCGGCCCAAAGCCGTGCCAGTAAAAAGCGACGCTGACGACGAACACGGCCGAGACGATGAACATCGCAGCGGAGCGTTTGAAGAAGACGGCGGGGGCGTTTTCAGCGCCGATATCACTGGCGGCGCGCGGCGATTTGAGCTGGTCGTGCGAGAGGGTCATCGCCTTTTCGCCTATCCTGAATCGCCGGTATGCGAAAGCGCGTCGTTCCGACCGCCCGCGCCATCAGCGCAATGCTGCAGCCTTGCGGTGATCGATCCCCTTGACGATGACTTCTTTCTTGCCGCCCAAATGATAGATTGCGGCGCAAAGCACAAAAGTCGCCGTGCTGTAGACATAGTAGAACTGATGATAGACGGTCGCCCTCGCGGCGAACCAGACGCCGCGATTGCCTTTGAAAAATCCGATGAGATCGCGGTTCAAATAACCGACCATGCCGGTCAATAGCGCGAACGCTCCTGGCGCCCATGGCCAGAACATGGGGACGAGGCATGCAAACAGGCTGGCCCACCAAAGAAGAGCGATTCCGGCCTTGATGCGCTCGCCGCCGGACACATTCAGATCGTTGTTCATTCCGCGGCCGGACAAAATGAGATGCGACCACGGCACGGCCCGTTGAAAAATGTCGGTGCGTACGACTTCGGCAAGCGTCCAGCGTTTGAGATGCGTCCCCAGCAAATCGTGTGCGAGCCTGATTTTCCAGCCGCTCTCGCGCATGCGGTGGCCGAATTCAATATCCTCGATCGACGGCCTGCCGTATTTCGCCCCGTTAAAGCCGCCGAGATCGAGGTAGACATTCCGCCGGATCGCCCCGCACCCCGACCAGAACGTGTCGGATTCTTCCCGTCCCCGCTGATGATAATAGCGATGGACGAGGTTCTTGTACTGCGACGCGAAATTTTCGGCCGGCGGATTGCGATCATAGGAGCCGAATACGGCCGCGACTGTGTCGTCGACAAACGACCGCCGCAACACGTTTGCGCCATCCCCGTGCGCAACGACATCCGCGTCGACCAGCCACAATATGTCGCCCTTGGCGAGCGTCGCCGCATGGTTTCTCGCCGCGCCAGGTCCGCCGTTTTTCGCCATTCGGATGACGGTCGCGCCGAACTTTTCTGCAACGGCTATATTCGCGGGGTCGGGCGAACAATCATCCACCACGAGGACTTCGACAATTTCTCCCCTCTCTCGCATCTCAATGAGAGGAGGCAGGGAAACTTCTAGGTAGTGCGCCGCGTTATACGCCGGCATGATAACGCTGATCTTCAACACCCGCTCGCCCCCAGATGCGTTTTCGCTGGTCACAACAATTGCTCTTGAGATAGGGCTTATTTGATCGCGAGGAAGCCTTCGAAGCAGATATATTTGCAAACCGACATGACGTCCGTAAATCCGGCGCGCCGCATCAGGCCGAGATTGCCTTCGGTCGAGAAGGGTTCAAGAACGCCCTTCAGGCTGCGCGTCTTGGACAGGATTTCCTCAGGCGAAAAGCCCTGGCGCACCTTGAAATCATTATAAAGGGACACGCAGATATCCTGGAAACGGGCGTCGGGGCCGCGAACCTTTTCAAACATGATAAAGGCGCCGCCCCAGTTCAGGGCGTTATAGATCTTGTCGAAAATTTCCTGTCGGTGCCGCGGCGGCGTGAATTGCATCGTGTAATAAGAGACAATGAGGTCCGCGGGCTCCAGGTCGAAATTCCGGATGTCTTCCACATAAAGCTCGATATTCTCTATGCCGGCGCAATGCTTTTTCGCTTTGTCGATCATCGGTTTTTCGGTGTCGATTCCGATCCAGCGGGCGTTCGGCTTGCCGCTGTTGTGCGTTGCAAGTTTACGGAGCAACTCGCCGGTCGAAACGCCGATTTCGTAGCAGGTGCTTTGATTGGAGACGAAATAATCGCTGAACTGACAGACGAGATCATGCCCCTCGGCGTACATCGGAACTGATTGCCGGATATGGTCGACGAATGTTTCGGCGACCTCGCCGCCAAAATTCCACCCGGCATTTCCCGCTTCAATCTTGTGTCCGACTTTCATGCCGCTCTCTCCTCCGCGCCTGCGCTATTAACTAGCAAGCGCTGTGCCATATTAGTGCGAATTCGCCAGCTTTAAAGTGAGCGATTGGGCTTGTTCCGCCGTATCTCGAAGCCCTTTTCGGGCGGCGATTTCCGCAATAAGGTTAAAATAGGCGGAAAACGCGATTTTTTCGCTCCACTGGGTTTCAAAAGCGCGTCGGCCGCGTGCGCCCATTTCCGCGCGCAATCGGGGATCACCCGCCAACCGTCCGACCGCTTCGGCCGCCTCGGATGGCCGGTCGAACAGCAGTCCGGCGCCGCTGATCTCCGCAATTTCAGGAAATGGGCCGAGATTGCGGGCGACAAGCGGCGCGCCGGCGCGCAATGCCTCCAGGGCGACAAGCGGAAATACTTCGTAGCAAACCGATGGAAGCAAGACTGCGGCGGCGGCGCGGTAATAATCGTCAAGCTGCTCGGACGGCCGCTTCCCGAGAAAACGGATATTCGGCGCGCCGCCGGCGATCATTTCAAGCTCGCCGCGAAAGTCGCCGTCGCCGATAATGACAAGATCGAGGTCAGGTCTCGCCTTGAACGCGGGAATGACGTCCTGCAATCCTTTGAGTTTTTCCAGCCGTCCGATGAAAAGGGCGTAGGGCTTTGACTGATCGATGCCGGTTGTTTGTGCGGATGATGCGGGCGTATCCGGCAGAAATGACGGAAGCACCTGCATCTCCGGCTCAAATCCAAACCGACGATGATTTTCGGCGCTGGACCTGCTGAGCGCGATAAAGGCGTCGATATGGGCGGCCTGGCGCTTCAGGAAGTCCGTGTACCGCCACAATTGCGGAGGGCGGCGATAGACCGCTTGGCATTTGACGCACTCCCGCCGGTCGCAGATTTCACGATCATGCCGCCACAGGATATGCGTCGGACAAACGAGCCAATGCTCATGGGCGGTATAAAGCCTGACGCCGGACCCCATCGACAACATTCCAGGCCCGCCGACCGCTGAAACATTGTGAAAATGAGTGACGTCGAATTTCTCGCTGAAAAATTCTTTCAACGCGGGGCCATGCGCGACCGGTCGCCCGGTCTGGTGAGTCAACAGCGTCGACAATGGGCCTATCGGGCTCTCAAGGCGTGTCACGCGAACACCCGAGGGCTCTTCAAGCGGCGTCAGATCTCCAAAGGGTTTAGGCGCCAACGCCTTATACGTTTCCGTATCATGCAGAACACGCACGTCGCAGCCGAGGCGCGCGAGCGAATGCGCTAACCGGCGAACATAAACGCCGTCGCCGCCAAAATTATAGGGAGGGTAGAAGGTGTTGATGAGCGCTATTTTCATAGCGGTCGTCGGGTTTTCCCTGGACCAAACAGCATCAGTCTCGCCCGGCCTCGCGCGGCCTTGTCGGCGGGCGCCGACCATTCGGTGACCAGCGCGCCGCTTGCGTGAACGGTCGCGAGGAACAGGATGAAAAGGCCGCCATACAAGTGAACCTTGCCGACCGGGAGCTTGAATTCCTTAATCTGTTCGGCGCGCACCTTGTCGACTTTGCCGGCTTTAACGGCGGCGACCGACGGCGTCTCCCCGGGGGCGGTGATATAATGCAGGACGAACGGGCCAAAGGGCGGAAAATAGAGATCGGTGCCGGCGCGAATTAGTCCGGTCCCGATATTGAAGAAGACCGCAGCGTAAAGAACCGTCGCGATCAGACGGCTCAGAGGCGAGCGGCCGGCGAAGCGAAACCGATGACGACGCCCCTGCGCGCCCGCGAACAGTTTTTGGAAATTCTGGGGGCCCGTCAGCGCATGACTGAACCGGTCCGGCTCGCGCCCCCTGAACCCCAGCCAGAGGCGCCAGGCAATCGCTGCGACAAGCGCGTAGCCGATGAAAGAATGAATCGTCATCAGCGTAATCTTGGCGTCTCCAAGACCCAGCGACTTGCGGAAATAGAACACAAGGCCGGTGAATGCGAGCGACATAATCAGGGTTGCTATCGCCAGATGAAGCTGGCGGAGCCGCCTGCTATATGGTCCGGCGGCGCCTTGATCAGCAGACATCAAACGCTCGCCGCCGCTTCAGCGCCCGCTGACGCACCTTGCGGCCGTTTGAAGAGGAATACGCCGCCATCGCGCAGCTCGACGCCATAAGCGCGCAGCTTGAATGAGGCGCAATTCGAATGTCCATCTTCCCAGGCGAATTTCAACCCATGCCCCGGGCAATGAACATGATCCGCGTCATGCCAGCCGTCGACTAGATCGACGCCGACATGTGGACACAGGCGCGAATAGGCTTTGATTTCATTATTCGCGTCGCGCCACAAAATGACTTTCGCGTCCGGAAAGTCGACCGCCACTTTTACGCCAGGTGTGAGATCGCCGATGGCGCAAGCCGGCCCCTCGGATGAAGGGTGGTTGACGCTGATGGTTTTTGTCGTGGCGCTTTCATAACGGGGGCGCGAGAGATAAGAAGGCTCGCCGCGATGCTTTCCGGCGGGAAACACATCGAGAGCCTTGTATTTCCGGTGCTCGATGTCCCGCGAATTGTGCCAGTGTTCGAAATTGAACGGCGCTTCGTCGTTGAATTTCGGCTCGTGCGGATTAATCCTGGTCGTCAGCGCGACGCGCGTCGTTTCGGAAACATTGACCTGCGTCGAGTGCAGCATTTCAGGGTTAAACAGCAGCAATTCGCCGGGTTTCAGATCGACCTGATGGGGTTCTGAAACCTGTTGGCCCTTGGAAAGATACATGCTCTTCGGGTCGAAATCGACTGGCCGGGCGAACATATCCGGATAGAGTATGACCGTATTGTCGACATTAACGCCGTCGATCGACCACCAAAGGTTGATGCCGTCAAACGAGTGGCCGTACCACGTGTCGATATGAGCGCCGTGCGAGCGCGCGGGCTTTGCCAGCGCGCCGTGAAACTGATCTGGATCGTAGCTTGAGTTTTTGCGCGGCCGGCGGATGGCGCGCGATGCCTGATTGAGAATTATTCTAGGATTTCGGATCGCCGACACCGCATGATCCCAAAAATCGGCTCGCGCCGCATCAGGGCGTTCCGCCGTCTTGGCTTTCCTGGCGACATCAAATGGATAGTGGATACGAATGACGATCAGATGATCGACATAGAAAGGATGCGACAACCCAAGATCTTCGGAGCCGACCCGGAAACTCCAGTCGAGGAGCGTCTCTTTCAGAGCGGAACGAACATATTCTTCCAGTAAAAGAACCTTCTCGGTCGGGAAATGCTTGTGCAGCATGGCGAGACCGTCGCGGCGGACATGCTTCGCCGATTCCTCGCCTGCAAGCTTCTCGACGCCGGAATAGAAGGCCTCGCAAACGACTGGGTAGACTTCGCTGTGCGAGGCGCACCGGTCGAGAATATAATACGCGCCCTTTGAAAGGATCGCCGAGGCGTCCGGTTTGCCGCTTGCCATCCTTGATATCGTCGCCATAATCTTCCCCAGAATTCGATCGATCCGTGTAGCTACATCGTAAATTCGTCAAGCAAATCCTACACCAGCCCCTGCCCTCGCCGGTCGCGGCGTCACGCCGCAGACTTGGCCTTGATCAACGCCCCGAGCGCGCCAGGCAACCGGCGGTCGACGAGCATTCCCGCCGCCAGCATGACGGCGGCAAGACCCGCCGCCGGCGCCGGCTGAAGCTTCAACAAAGTTAACGAAATGACAATCGCGGCGGCGGTCGCAGCCGGAATCAGATTCCCCGAAAGGTCAGGCCGGACATCTAGCCCCCTGGTGCGGTGATGCGCGACCGCCCACAGGCCGCAGGCCCCGATGACGCAAGCGACAGCTGCCCCCATGGCACCAAGCATTGACGAAAACAGATATCCGAGCCCGACGACGCTGGTGGCGTTCACGACATGTGCGGCAAGGAGCGAGCTCTGCCGCTTGCCGGCCACGAGCAGCCAACGGGCGTTTCCGGAGGCGAGGATGATCACCCCGCTCCAGACGAGAATGCCGAAGACGCGCCCGGCGGGCTCGAAAGCCGCGCCGAAAACCAACCGCATGACCAGCGGCGCGAAGACCCAGAAAACAACCCCCGTCACCACCCCGACCCAGGCAGTGACGCGCACCGACGCCGAAATAATGCGCGTGAGCGCGGAGGCGTCATCAATCATGCGCCGTGCGATCAGCGGAAAAAGGTTGAAGTAGTATACGTAGCTGAAGGTCATAAGCGACACAACCAATCGTTGCGACGCGCCGAATTTTGCGGTTTCGATGTCGTCAGCCGCCGTCGCCACCACCAGAACCGGCAGGAATTGCGCCAACGCATTGACAAATGACGACGCGCCGAGCTGGGCGCTCTCCCTCAGCATTTTAACGCTACTAGCGACCGAATAGCGGGGATGATCCGGGCGGATCATCAAATAACCGAAAACGCAGAACCAAAGCGCCATCGCCACGGCGGCGATCACTTCGGAGACGGCGACGTAGACCACGCCGTTTCGTTGCGGCGCCAGCAGAAGGAGGGCGACAAGAAAGACGCCCATTTTCAGGGTCAGGCCGAATCCGGCGACGCCCATTCTCTCATGCGCCTGAAAAAACCAGTTGTGATTGAAAGGGATGGCGAAAAGACTCACGGCGAAAATCCAGAAAAGTGCGTCGGGCGCAGACGATCTGGTCGCCGCGATATAAAAAATCGCGAGCAGCGGCGCGGCGAGGATCGCAAGAAACATGCGTCCGGCGATTACGTCGCCAAGGACGTGCATGGCGCCCGATTCGCTTTGGGAAATCCGCCGGACGCCGATCGCGCCGGTTCCCATTTCCAGCGCGATCGCGCCGATCGCCGCCATACCGACCGCAGTTTCGACTGCGCCGTATTCTTCAACCGTCAGCTGGCGCGCCAGCCACGCGAACGCCAGAAACCCGAAAACCTTTGAAAACAGCTGGCCCGAGGCCAAAACGAAAAAATCATCGATCAGCCGTCCGAGGCTGAATCGCTTTTTCCGCGCTGGCTCCGGCGTTGAATTTTCGGGGTGAGCGGCGTTCATCACCATTGGCCGCGCCAGCGTGCGATGTCTTCTGTCGGCAGCGCAATTTGCATCGGGCGCGGCGTCGCAATCATCGATTGAAGCGCGGCGAAATCATCGCGCGCGACCGTCGGAAGGTGGAAATCGCGGCCCATTTCCCGCGCCCGGTTGTCGATTTCGATGATGATCGTCCGCCGGCGTTTTTGCAGCGCGCGAATGCCGGCATGGAGCCGGTTGCCAACATAATCGAGGTCAAGATCGCTGGTCAGCAATCCGTCATACGCGGGAAGATTGGGCGCGATCAGCTTAACCGCGGGAAACAGCGATCTCAGATAATCCTGATCGGCATAGGACTGCACCCACGCGAAGACCTGCTCATACTCGTCCTGCAACAGGCGCAGCAACGCCGCGTCTGCGTCGCGGTCTTTCATATAGGTGTTGAGCGTCGTGACGACGTTTTTGGCTTTTCTTCGGGGCGTTCGTTCATTGACGTCGTCCGGCAACTCCCACAAAGTCGGGCAACCTGTGTTGAGGACATTTGTAAAGCCGAGGTCTTCGAGTTTCTTCTTCGAATAGCTGTCGCGCACCGAATGCAGCCGGTCGCGCGAAAACATCGACCGGAAAAGCCAGGCGGTATACGGGTCAGGCGCGCCCTGATCGTGATACCAGCCGACGCCCATCATCACGAATTTCGGGCCAAGGCCCGCATCAAGCGGCGACAACTTCCAAACGGACCTGACGCCCGCATGGGAACTCAGCAAATTGCTGCCGCCCGCGATGACGTAATCCGACTTCGCGATCATCGACCGGCTTTTGGCGGACATTGTTTCATGACTTGCGACGCGGTTGACGTAATCATTCGCGAGGACCGGACGCAGCTGGTTTCTCACCGCCTCCATGATGATCTCATCGCCGACATTCGTCGATGACACCGACGTGTCGAGCAAAGTGATCGTACGGAAGCGGCCCGCCGTCATGACGCCGCCCTGAGCGGCTTGCAGATGCGCGCCCCGAGGATCACTTCAAAGTCCTCATCGTCGCTCGCAAGCTCGCCCGCTTTCAGATCCTCGACCGAAAGACCGAAGAGGAACGCCGCCGCCGACATCACATTGCCATAGCTCTTGATCGACAACTCCGCATCCGGCGCGACATCGCGGACAAGCGCATCGACCCCTTGCGCGGTCAGCCGCCAATACTCGCCCCAATCGTCGCGGCCGAGGCGGCGGGCGATTTTGCTAGTGCCATGGGTCGTCATCAGCACGACGCCACCGGGCTTCAATATCCGGTACAGCGTCGCCATCGCCGCCTTCATGTCGTAGATCATCTGCAGCGCCTGCGTGAAAATGATGCAATCGAAGGCGTCCGATGGAATATGATCCGCATTCGTCAGATCGGCGATGATCGTCGCTTCCGGGTTGCCGGCGACGACATGGAGCACATCAATCTTTGTGACGCCTGCGCCGAACCGCTTGATATAGGTCGCGTCGCCAAGCTCCATCGCCCGCCCCCTGATGTCGGCGGCGTTCGATTCAAGGAACTTTTCAATATAATAGCGGTCGATCGGCCGGCCGCGATCCATTCCGAAAATGCGGCTGATCGGCGTCAGACGCCGCAGATCCCCGAACCGGACCTGACCGGTCCGGGGCCATTGCAGGCCGTATTTTCGTTGCGCCTCGACGACGGCCGCGCGGGTTTCCTGCGGCAGGATTTTCCGCGCGAGCCGCAGCAGGAAACTATCTGAACTGGCGTTCGCCACAATCGCTCCTAATAGTGACGCTGGCGCGTCATGCCGGAAAGGGTTTCCCGAACGCCGCGCGCCGCACGGCGTATCTGCAAATAGGCGCCGCCCCGGCCGTCGAGAAAGGCGCGCCACTGGCCGAGATCGCGATAATAAAACATTTCAATGCGCGGAAGATCGCCGATCGGCGATGATCGCCGCGCCTCGTCGAGCCGCACGCCGACCGACAAGGAATAATGACGCATGATCGCTGACCGGACCGCTTCATTGCTGCGGCCATAAGGCGGTGCGAAGTGCGGCGCCGGTCGGGCGAGCCGTGCTTCAAGCTCTTTGCGGCTGGCGGAAAGCTCCTCGTCAAGCTCGGCGCCATCAAGTCCAGTCAGGTCGGCATGCGACTTTGTGTGTGACCCAAAGGCGACACCCCTGCGGGCGAGCGCGCCGATTTCTTCCCAATCCATCAGTTTACGAGCATTGTCGTTGGCGCCGATCCAGTTTTCCGCGCCGCCGACGATCGCCGTCGGCACAAACACCGTCGCTGGAAATTTCAGCCGCTCAAGCACCGGAAACGCGGCGCCGGCGAAATCGGAAAATGCGTCGTCGAAGGTGATGGCGACGGTGCGTCGCTCGAAGCTCGCTTGTCCGGCGACCCAGCACGCGACCTCGTCGAGGCTGACGACATCGACTCCGGCGGCCGCGATCTCTTCCATTTGCGCGCGGAAAATCTCGGGCGCGATCGATGTCGGCCCCGGCTCATTCGAAATCGAATGATAGGTCAGGATCGGCAGGGTTTCGACGGCGCCCGGCATCCCGATCAGTCCTCCACCACATGCGTCAAGAATTCCTCGCGATACTGCGCCCATTTCGCCTGATCGAAAACGCCGCCATTCAGGCAGTCGACCGCGCCATACGCCATGGCGAGGGCATGGTGGGTGTTGTCATGCGCGAAAAGCCCCTGCCGTCCGAAGGTCAACAGGCCCTCGATTCCGGAAATCCAGCTGTCGAGAACTTTAAAATGCGCCTCGTAGTCGCGATCGTAGACCGGATAAGCGTGCGGCAGACGGCGCGTGAACGCGCGTGTGATCTTCGCGGTTTGCGGAAGCCCGCAGGCGCCAAGCCAGCCATAAAGCGCCTTGCCGAGACTGTCGTCATCCATCGACCAATGCTGGTCGCCGGGATCGCCCGGTAATTCAGCGCATAGAATCGTGCGTCCCTTCGGCTCCGTCGCCGCGGAATAACTCTTCGGCTCGGACAAGCGAGAAATCGGGATCGACAATTCCGGAAAATAATGCGCGTCAAATTCGGTATATTGGTCGGTATCGAGTTCTATATAGACAAGGATCATCCCGCGATAGCGGATGGCACCGGCGGCGCGGCGCACATGTTCGGGCGCTGCTTCGCCCGCGCCTTTAACGAGGGTCGTCAACGGCAACGTCGACCAGACAGCATCGACCGGGAGCCGCTCAACCTCGTCGCCGCGCCGGATTGTGACCGACCGGACGCGGTTTTCGGACATTTCAACCGCTTCAACGCGCGAATTGAGATGGATCGCCGCACCGCTGTCGCGCGCAGCTGCACCGATTGCATCGCAGATCGCGCCGAAACCGCCGCGCGGATAATAAAATTTGCCGGTCGTCGGCGATCTGAGACCGGGAAGCGACGAGAAAATCTTGCGCATCAACTTTGGCAAAGAGCTTCCCGACACGCGCCGCTTAGCGAGCGTCGGCGCAAGATCGTCCGGTCCAAGGCCCCACAGTTTTTTCATGTAGGGAAAATAGAAACTCTCGCACATCGACCGGCCGAGGCCGCCGAGCAGGACCGAGCCGAAGGTTTCCGTTTCGACTTTCGGCGCACGCGTTTTCGCGGTCGCTGCATCGATAAAAAGCGACGCAGCGAAAAGCGGCGGCAACCGCGTTGCAAGATCGACCGGCTTCAACGGAAAATGTATCCACGCGCCCTTGAGACGAATGCGCCCATGCCGCGGCCGCAGCAGAAGATCGTCACCGAGCAGCGATTTGATGTCGTCCAATATCGCCGGATCGGACGCCGGATGCAGGCGATGGCTGCCAAAGTCGCAGCGAACGCCGCCGGTCTCGAAACTGCCGGCGTTGCCGCCGAGCCGCGCGCCGGCTTCGTAGAGGTCGACGCGCGCCTTGCCTTCCTTTGCAAGACGCCAGGCGGCGCCGAGGCCCGCGGGCCCGCCGCCGAGAACGGCGATGCGCATCTCATCCATTGCTTGACTCCACAGGCGCCCTGTTGTGCGCGGGACTGATCAGATGCGCGAGCGCGCCGAGCCCGCCGGTGGCGAACTGAATGGTCTGCCAGACAAGCGACGCGGCGACGACGCCGGTCGTCTGATAGCCAAGCGGCGACATCAATCCCGCAATGCTCGCCTCGCGAACGCCAAGCCCGCCGAAGCTGATCGGCAAGGTGGCGACAAGCTTGGCGAGCGGCCAGGCGAACACCCAGGCGGCGATCGAGGTTCCAGCGCCGATATTTTGCGCGATCAGCGCGTTCAAGATCGAAAAGCCGAATTGAACGATGATGGAAATCGCCGCGCAGCCGATGAGGGCGCCGCGCCGCGTCGACATTTCTTCAGCGGCGTCCGCGACGTCATTGAGGATTGCGCCGAATTTTCCCGCCGGCGCCAATTTTCGCATCATCCGCGCGATCGGCTTCAGCAGGAAAACACCGGCGACCCCCGCGCCGATTGTCGCGGCCGCGATAAGGGCAAGCCCGGTCGGATGAACGCCTGCGCGCGCGCCGAGCCAGAAGGCGCCGATCGCCGAAATGACGATGAGCGACGCGGTGTCAATGAGGCGGTCCGCGAAGGATCCGATCGCGAGCGCGGTTTTCTTCTGGGATCCCTTCATCACGAGACCTGCGCGCACGATGTCGCCGCCGGCGACCCCCGGCATCGCCAAATTTGCGGCTAGACCCGCGAAATGCGCCTTCAGTGCGCGCGGATAGCTGACCGCGCCGCCGATCATCCAGCGCCACTTGGCGGCGGACATCGCATGACCGAGGATAAAGCCGCCGAAGACGCCAAGCCACAACAGGGGCGATACAAGCTTCATGCGCGCCAGAAGCTCGCCGACCGGCGCGAAAGAGAAAATGAACAGGAGGATCGCAATGGAGACGCCAATGCGAATAAAGCCGGTCGCCCGACTTTTCACTTTCGTTGGCGCGCCCCCAGCCGCGTTCATCTCAATCGCCATGTAACCGCGGACGAAGATGCAGCCGCGAAATCATATCCGCGATCAGCCCCAGCGACCAGACGACGAGTGCGGCGAGGACGCCGAAGATCGCCGATTCCGAGAGGTTCATCTTGGTGATATCGTAAATCGCCTTGCCGGCTCCGAACACGAACAAAACCGCGCCGAGCGGTAAAAAGACCCGTAGCGGCTGGAAAAATACAATGATCCTCAGCACAAGAAGGATGAAGGTGAAAAACGCCGTCGGCCGCATCGACGATTGTCCGACGCGCTTGGCGTACTCAATCGGCGTGTACACGACACGCAGCTTCGAACAGATCATCGATAGTGTGATCGTCGTCGTGAACGAGAATCCGTCGGGCAGCAGCTGAACGAACCGCTCCAGAGACGAGCGTTTGAAAACGCGAAGTCCTGAATTCAGGTCAGGAATCTTTCGCTGCGCCAGCATGTTGGCAAGCGTATTTAGAATCCATTTGGGCGGGCGGCGAATCCACTGGACGTTTTTCATCGCCGCGCCGCGATCGCCGACCACCATGTCCGCAGTATGGCAGAGCTTCAGCATGTCCGGAATTTTCTCGGCCGGATAAGTGCCGTCGGCGTCGATGATCGCGACGTATTGAGAGTCGGAGTCAGCGATGCCGGCTTTCAACGCAAAGCCGTAGCCGGAATTTTCTGGAAGGCGGATGACACGAACGCCGGCAGCTTCGGCGGCGTCGCCGGTTCCGTCGGCCGAGCCGTCATCGACGACGACTATTTCCCCGTCGATTCCGGCGGTCGCCAGCATGTTTTTAAGCCCGGCCATAGTCTGGCCAATCGCTTTGGCCTCGTTAAAGGCCGGCACGACGATCGTCAGTTCTCGTTTCATCAGGAAAGTCCCCGGAATTCCAGTCACTTCGCGTTCCAAAGGCTTGTTCATCCGGTTCGCTCCCGCAGGTCAATCGGCCCCGTCGAAAGCAAGCCTTGCGCCAGTTCTCGCGCCTGCGATTTAGCAGCGAAAAGGTTAACGCCATGCTCGTTTGGGACGAGGCAGGGGATGCCGCTCAGCCATATGCTACGACATTTCCGGCCAAAATCCGTATGCGCAGCTTAACCTAGGCATGTCTTCTTCCATAGTTTCGAGTTTCAGACGGGGGACAGCGACTGGTGCGGACTTGCCGCTTTTTCGCTGAATAGGGGAGGCAGGCGTACGGCGCATCCGTCAACAACACGAGGCGACCGGCGCGTCAAATTCGTCGTGCATTAGGCGTGAATCACGCGGGGCGCCACTTAAAGGAGCGCGACCCTAGAATCGCCAGCGTTAGCGCCCGGCGATGTCGGCCCGCTGGTCGGGAAGTCCCATGGAGGCAAGCAGCGGCTTTTCTTCCTGCCGCTTTTTGAAATCTTCCTTGCCGCCCATACCGCGCCAGCCGGCGAGGATCAGCGACTGCGCGACGGCGCCGCCGAGCGTCGTTCCGGGGCCGGTGACGATGAAGAGATCCGGCGCGAATTCGCGGGCGGCGATGGCGATGGCGCGGGTGAAGTCATAGGTCTCGGTCACCTGCGCGCCGAGCGTATACGACCAGAGCGCTTCAATATCGCTGGCTTTCGGCCGCCAGATGGCGCCGCGGCCGTCGATCAGCGGCACGCGGGGCTGGCCGAACAGCGCCGGCGCCAGGCGCTCCCGTCCCGCCGCCGCGACCGGCGCCATCAGCGAGGTGTGAAACGCCGCATGATTTCCAAGCCGCATCGGGAACCGCTCCTGCACGGGCTCGACCGCACGCTCGAAGGCGGCAAGGCCCGCTTCGTCGCCGGCGAGCACCAGCATCCCGCCGAGATCAATCGACAGGCGGAGCGTTTGCCCCGGCGCCGCGTCGATCTCCGCCGCCAGCGCCAGCAGCGCCGCGCGACGCTCGGGCCGCGGGCGCCAGTCGTCATTGACAAACGGGTAAATGAGCTGGCCGCCGATCAGCGTCTGCTGCATCAAGGCGCCCATCGTATTGGCGACCAGAAAACCGTTCTCGGGCGACAGCGCTCCAGCGCAACCGAGCGCTGAATACCATCCCATCGAATTGCCGGTGATCGCGACGATCTCAATCGCTTCGCGGTCGATCGACAGGTAATCCCCGAGCGTCGCCGCATAAATAAGCGCCGACGCATTATCGCCTCTTGTATGCGTCGCGATCGAAAACCGTTCCGCGCCGTCGAGGTCACCGAGCGTTGGCTGGCCGGCCTTGCGACGAAGCGCGTCGAATGACGAAATCATCGCCGCGTCCGGAAAATGCCGGGCAAGATAGCCAAGTTCCGTCTTGTTGTAGGTTCCCCGTCCGGGGCAGACGACCACCGCGGTTTTCATGAGAGACGCCCCGTCAAACGCCGCGCCGCCGCGACAATCTCCTCCGTCGACGGCATGGTCGCCGCATAGGACGGCCCGGTGGCGATGAAGCTGTCTTGCGCGGTCACCCGCGCGTGCGGCGCGCGTGACCGCTCTGACAGCATCGCCATCAGCGCTTCGGCGACACCGCCGCTCCGCCGCGTTTCGTCGACAATGAGAACATTCCGGCAGCCTTCGATCGCCCGCAAGATATTTTCGGCCGGCAAAGGCGAGAGCCAGCGAATGTCGACGACGCGGGCGGCTATGCCATCGTCCGCCAGTTTTTTCTGCGCCTGCCGCGAGAGATAGGCGCCGTTGGCATAGGTCAAAATGGCGAGGTCCTCTCCCGTCCCGTGCACGCCGACCTCGCCGAATGAAATGCGTTCGGCTCGGTCGGGATAACGCGTCATCCATCCGCCGTCGCCGGCCTCGTGGAGATCGCGCATCGGGTAAAGAGCGATCGGCTCAAGGAAGACGACAAGGCGCTGTTCTTCACGGGCAAGGCGAACGCATTCGCGCAGCATCCGCGCCGCGTCGGCGCCGTTCGAGGGACAAGCGAGGATGAGGCCCGGAATATCGCGCAGCACTGCGAGCGAATTGTCATTGTGGAAGTGACCGCCAAAGCCCTTTTGATACCCAAGGCCGGCGATGCGGACGACCATCGGATTTGCGTATTGCCCGTTCGAAAAGAACGGCAGCGTCGCCGCTTCGCCGCGCAGCTGATCTTCCGCATTGTGAAGATAGGCGAGAAACTGAATTTCCGGAATCGGCAGGAAGCCGTTATGCGCAAGACCGATCCCGAGGCCGAGGATCGTCTGCTCGTCGAGCAGCGTGTCGATCACGCGCGCGCGGCCAAAGCGTGCAAAAAGTTTTTGCGTAACGCCGTAAACACCGCCCTTGCGGCCGACATCCTCGCCCATCAGGACGATTTCGCCGTGATCGAGCATCAGATCGGTCAGCGCCCAGTTTATGAGGCGCGACATGATTTGCGGCTGCTCCATCGCTTTCAGATCGGCGCCGAACGCTAGCGATCTGTCTTCGGGCGACGGACCGTTTGTCGGCTTGCAGCGCCGCGGCGGCGGAACGATGCTCGCCATCACCTCCGCGGCGGTTTTCAGCCGGGGGCGCGTCACCGCTTCGGCGGCGATGCGCTCGACGCGCGCGAATGTTTCCTCATAAATCGCCAGCGCTTCGGCAGGATCGAGCACGCCGACTTCATCGAGCAGACGCACCGCGTGAAGCAGGGGATCGTTCGCCTCCTCCGCCTCGACTTCCTCGCGCGACATGTAAGTCGTCGGCACATCCGCGCCCGCATGGCCGTATAGACGGATGGCGCGCAGATGCAGGAACGCCGGCTTCTTGCGCAGCCGCACATAATCCGCCGCCTCTTTCGCGGCGGCATAGGCATCATAAATGTCGAGGCCATCGCCGGAGAAATATTTAAGCCCCGGACGATTTGAAAACGTCGCGGAAATCCATCCCTTCGGCGTTTTGGTCGAAATGCCGATGCCGTTGTCCTCGCAGACAAACAAAAGCGGCAGGGGCGAGGACTGATAGGAGGTCCACTGCGCGGCGTTGAAGGCGCCCTGCGCCGTCGAATGGTTCGCCGACGCATCGCCGAAGGAGCACATGACGATAGCATCCTCGGAAAGCGAGCGGTGTTCGGGCGGCTGACGACGGGCAAGCCCCAGCGAATAGGCCGCGCCGACGGCTTTGGGCAGATGGCTGGCGATCGTCGAAGTCTGCGGCGGGATATTCAGCGCCCGCGAGCCGAGAACCTTGTGCCGCCCGCCGGAAATCGGATCCTCCGACGAACAGGCGAAGGAGAGCAGCATGTCCCAGGCGATCGACTGACCGGGGACTTGCGCCGCCCGTTCGATCTGAAACGCCGCGTCGCGATAATGGAGGAACGCCATATCCGTCGGCGCCAGCGCGGCCGCCACCGCGGCCATCCCCTCGTGTCCGGAGGAGCCGATCGTATAAAACCCCTGCCCCGCCGCTTGCATGCGGCGGCTCATCCGGTCGAGCGCACGCGACAGACAGGCGGAGCGGTAGATCGAGACCGCCTGCGTTGGCGACAACGGTCCAGACGGCGGCGGGCCGGCCGGCAAATCCCGATCCGCGATTCGGCGCAGGAAATTTTCGTGGACGATCGTGGAGCGATCCATGCAGGCCTCAGAATCGGAACATTGCGTGAAAACCGTTTTGCGCGCGACAAAGACCTAGGGCGTGCGCGGCGCGGACGCTGATGAAGAACTCAACATTTCGCGCCGGATCCCTGAACGCATACCCTCAATCCCCTAGGTGACGCCGCCGCCCAGCATGTCGCGCGCGGGGCCGGCGCCGTCCAGTGCTTACCAGATGAAAAATTGACCTATCCGAGCAACACGGGGGGAAAGTCTATAGGCGCTCTACAAAGGCTTCGTAAGGGGGGGAGATCAACATGGGCTAGCGCAGAATGGCGAGCCAATGCGATCAGCGGCCAAAAATACCGGTTTCACCATGCGCCGGACGATCCGCTGGGACCACTGGGCACTCGCCGCTCCCACTCTTTTTTGAACCCTCATGCGCCGTTTGGAGGAAACCAGGGGCGTCCTCTGGAAAAACTGCGCCTACGGCCGATCCGCATGGCGCACTGGAATCGGACAGAAGGAATACGCCGCGCCATCATTGGATGTCGGGAGGATTTTTATTGCTCCTAGTTGTCGCGGTTCGCACCAACTGATAACCGGCGCCGTCGATTTGCTCTTTTATTCGGCCGGACATTACTGCGGCCCAGGCAGCGGCGACTTTGTCGGTAGGTCCCCTGTTGTTTGGCGGCGCACCTTAGACAAACCCGGAATTTCAGGCGCGGATTTTCATCCGTGCGGCAATGCCGGCGTTGCGCTCAATCGTCGCCCATTCGCCCGCCGCGATCATGGCTTTCGTCGCAATCCACGATCCGCCGACACAGGCGACATTCGGCAGGGCGAGGTAAGCGGGCGCCTGTTCCTCGCCGATGCCGCCCGTCGGACAAAACACAATATCAGGCAGCGGCCCGGCGAGGGATTTGAGGAATGGAATGCCGCCCGCAGGCTCCGCCGGAAAGAACTTCATCGCCCGAAATCCCGCGTCCTGGGCCGCCATTACTTCCGACGCTGTCGCAACGCCAGGAAGGCTCGGCGCTCCGCTCTTTCTCAGGACTTCAAGTAAATCGGTTGGCGAGCCGGGGCTCACGAGAAACGCCGCCCCCGCGTCGAGCGAACTTCTGACATCACTAGCGCGACGGATCGTGCCCATGCCAATGATCAGATCCGGCGCCGCCATGCGCATCGCGTTGACGGCTTCCAGCGCGCAGTTCGTTCGAAGAGTCAGTTCCACGACGCGCAATCCGCCCGCGCTCAGCGCCCGCGCCAATGGCGCAGCGTCGGCGAGCTTTTCGATTTCAAGGACCGGAATGACGGTCGCTGCTTTCAGGATTTCGTCGATCGTCATGCTTTTTTTCCTAGCGACGCCGCCGCTCCATAAAGCGCCGCGCCATCTTCGACAATCAGGCGAACCGGAACCGCGGCGACATAATCCGACATCCGGCCCTTTTCGGAAAACCGGACGATGAACTCGCTCTTCAAAAATATATCCCTGATTTTCGGCAGAATGCCCCCACCGAGAATGACGCCGCCGCGCGCACCTGTCGAAAGGACGGCGTCGCCCGCAACACGTCCGAGGATAGCGCAGAACATGTCGACGGCCTTTACCGCTATCGGATAGGCGCCGGAGACCGCCGCCGCGGTAATCTCATTCGCCTGCAAGGAAATGCGCTGCGCGCCTTCGATCGCGCACAATGCGCGATGAATGTTGACAAGACCGCGGCCCGATAACAGCCGTTCCACAGACACGCGCGGATGTTCGCGCGCGATGAACCGCTTGATCTCCGTCTCAAGCTCGGTTCGAGGCGCATAGGAAACATGCCCGCCTTCGGTAGCGATGATCCGGTCGCCCGTCGTCGTCGGTACGATCAGCGCCTGTCCAAGCCCGGTGCCGGGGCCGATGACAAGTCGCGGCGCGTCGACGATCGGGTCGCCGGGCTTCACCTCAATGAGCGCGCTCGCGGGAAGATGCGCGATCCCCGCCGCCAGCGCGTAAAAATCATTGACGATCAGGAAGTCATCAAAGGCGAGCGCCGCCGCGATTTCATCGCCGCGCAGAATCCAGTGTGAATTGGTGAAATCCACTGCATTATCAATGATCGGACCGGCCGCGGCAAAACAGGCCCTTTTGGGCTTCGGCGCGACCGATTCAAGATAGGCGGCGGCGGCGTCGCGGATGGTTTCAAAATCTTCGGCGCGGAATGTCTGCCGATCCGAAACGGCGATGCCGGCCGCGCCGACCGTCGCCAAAGCGAACCGCGCATTGGTGCCGCCGATATCGGCGACCAGAACCGGATCAGCCAAGGTCATCTCCCTGTGGGCGCTCCGTCATCTGAAAACTCATTGCGCCCTCCTCCGCGGAATTCACCAAAGCGCGAAATCCGGCGAAAAGCTCCCGGCCGGCGCCCCAATGCTCGGCGGCGAAATCATGCGGCTGCGCCGCGCGTTGATCAAGATCGATGGCGCCAATGAGTTCGATAACACCCTTTTCGGCATCGAGTAGGATCATATCCCCGTCGCGGATTTTGCCGATGACGCCGCCGTCGAGCGCTTCAGGCGTCATGTGAATCGCAGCTGGCGTTTTTCCTGAAGCGCCAGACATGCGCCCATCCGTCACCAGCGCGACCTTGTAGCCTTTGTCCTGCAGCACGCCGAGCGGCGGCGTCAGTTTGTGAAGCTCCGGCATGCCGTTCGCTTTGGGCCCCTGAAACGGCACGACGGCGACGAAATCCCGATTCAATTCCCCCTTCTTGAAGCGGTCGATCAAATCCTGCTGGCTTGAAAACACGATCGCCGGCGCCTCGATCCTGCGACGCTCCGGCTTCACGGCGGAGATCTTGATGACGGCGCGGCCGATATTGCCTTTGAGCAGAACAAGCCCTCCGGTATCGGAAAATGGGTCGGCGACCGGCCGTAGTATCTCGGCGTTTGCGGAAGTCGCCGGCGCGGCGCGCCAGCTCAACGCGCCGGCGGCGAGGTGCGGTTCCGCAGCAAATCGCGCGAGCCCCTCGCCCATCACCGTCTTCACATCCGGGTGCATAACGCCCGCGTCGATGAGTTCGCGAATAATGAAACCGAGCCCGCCCGCGGCATGGAAATGGTTCACATCCGCCGACCCGTTTGGGTAGATCCGCGCCAACAAGGGCGACGCAAGCGACAAATCGCCGAAATCATCCCAGTCGATGATGACGCCGACGGCGCGGGCCATCGCGACGAGATGGATGAGATGATTGGTCGACCCGCCGGTTGCGTGAAGCCCGATTATGGCGTTGACGATCGCGCGCTCGTCGATCACGTCGCAGAACGGGATATAATCGTCGCCCAGCGCCGTCGTGGCCGCAACGCGCCGGGCCGAATCCTCAACGATCGCGTGACGCAACGGCGTTCCGGGGTTGACGAAAGCCGAACCCGGCAAATGAAGCCCCATCGCCTCCATCATCATCTGGTTGGAATTCGCCGTCCCGTAGAAGGTGCAGGTGCCCGGCGAATGGTAGCTCCCGCTCTCCGCCGCCAGCAATTCGTCGCGCCCGGCTTTTCCTTCGGCGTAAAGCTGGCGTATGCGCGCCTTTTCATCATTGCCAAGGCCAGAGGGCATCGGACCGGCGGGAAGAAAAATGATCGGAAGATGGCCGAACCGGGCGGCGCCGATAAATAGGCCGGGCACAATCTTGTCGCACACGCCGAGCATCAGCGCGCCGTCGAAAACGTTGTGCGACAGGGAGACGGCGGCGGCCATGGCGATGACGTCGCGGGAGAACAGCGACAAATCCATTCCCGGCTGGCCCTGCGTGACGCCGTCGCACATCGCCGGAACGCCGCCCGCGATTTGCGCCGTGGCGCCTATTTCATTAAGCGCATTCTTGATGATGTCAGGATAGGCGCCGAGCGGCTGGTGCGCCGACAGCATGTCGTTATATGCGGTGACAATCGCGATATTCGGTCCATCGCCCCTGGCGAGACGCTTTTTGTCGGCGGCGCCGCAGGCGGCGGCCGCATGCGCAAGATTGCCGCAGGAAACGCTCGAACGATGCGTCTTCTTCGTCGCGGCGCTCCGCATCTGAATCAAATAGGCGTCGCGCGTCTTGCGACTGCGCGCGCGAATACGATCGGTCACACGCGCAACAATGTCATTCAGCATCGCCACATCCGCCTCCTACGGCGCCCAACAGACCCAGAGATCCGGCCGCGCACGCAATATCGCCCGAACGGGCATCGCCTCAACCGGACCCGCGACTTTTGCTTTCGCGAACGTCGCGCGTTTATTCTCTCCTGCAATCATCAGGATGATCGTTGCCGCATCGCTCAATGCTGAAAGCGTCAGCGTCATCCGGTCGACTTCCTCACCGGTCACGGCGCTTTTCTCGGCGGTGATTGCGCATACTCGGTCACCGGCGCCAAGCGCAACGTCGAGCCCTTTCGCATGCGGAAACCAGCTCGCCGTATGTCCATCTTCCCCCATGCCGAGAACGACCGCGTCAAACGGCTTTTTACGTCGCTGCAAGCGCGAGGAAATATCGTTCGCCGCCGCCGGCGCCGGTGATTTTCCTGCCGCATAAAGGCCGACAATATCCATGTCGGCGCCCCGGAATGCTTCCCTGATAAAGGCTTCATTCGATCGCGGATGATCGCGGCCGACCCATCTTTCGTCAACAAGAGTCGCCGTCACATCGCTCCACGCGAATTTTCGCCGCGCCAGCGTTCGGTACAAACCTTCGGGAGTCGAGCCGCCGGACACCGCAAGTTCGCCCCGCCCATCGCGCATGATGCCGCTCGCCAGCGCGCCCTCGACCAGATCGGCGACCCTTTCCGCCATCGAAGCTCGTGAAGCGAAGACGATCAGTTCCGGTTCAGACTCCATCAAACCACGCTCGCCCGTCGCGATCGAGCATCATCGCCGCCTGCGCCGGGCCATCGGTGCCGGCGGCATAGGCGTAAACCGGCGTCGCATCCCGGCTCCAGGCGTCAAGAATGCCGTCGACCCATCGCCACGCGGCCTCGACTTCGTCGCGTCGCATGAACAAGGCGAGATCGCCGCGAACGACCGCCATCAATAGGCGTTCATAGGCATCGGGATAGCGCGCCTTGAATTGCTCCGCATAGGAAAGATTGAGCGGCACATAGCGAAGGCGCATGCCGCCGGGCCCTGGATCCTTGGTGACCAGCAACAGCTTGACGCCTTCATCCGGCTGGAGGCGGATCACCAGACGGGTCGGCGGCGGCGTCGCGCCCTCGTTGATCAGCGCATGCGCGACTTCCTTGAACTGAATGATGATTTCGGAATACCGGCCAGACATTCGCTTGCCGGTGCGCAGATAAAACGGCACGCCTTTCCATCGCCAGTTATCGATATGGGCCTTCACCGCAACGAAGGTTTCGGTTTTGCTTTGCGCGCCCAACTCTTCAAGATAACCAGGGACGGCCTCGCCATCCGAGGCGCCCTTGGCGTATTGTCCGCGCACGCTTGTTTCGCGCGCATTTTGAGGCGTAATCGGCCGCAGAGATCGCAACACCTTGATCTTTTCGTCGCGCACCGTATCCGGCGACAGATCTAACGGCGGCTCCATCGCCACCAGACACAAAAGCTGCAGGATGTGATTTTGCACCATGTCCCGCAGCGCGCCCGCCGTGTCGTAATAGCTTGCACGGCCCCCGGCGCCGATCGATTCCGAGACCGTAATCTCAACGTGATCGATCGCATTGGCGTTCCAGACCGGCTCGAAAAGCGAATTCATGAACCGCAGGACGATGAGATTTTGAACAGTCTCCTTGCCGAGATAATGATCGATGCGAAATATCGATTTTTCATCGAACACCGCGCCGACCGCTTCGTTGATGTCGCGGGCCGATGCGAGGTCTCGGCCGATCGGTTTTTCAAGCACGATGCGCGTGTCCGCCGACTTCAGACCGGCCGCGGCGATATTCGTGCTGACTTTTCCGTAAAGGCCGGGCGGCAGCGCCAGATAATAGACGCGCGGCTTGTCGCCGGGGCCGTCTAGGAGCTTCTTCAGGCTCGACCAGTCTGCGTCGTCCGCCACCGCGTCAAGCTCGCAATAATGCAGCAATTTAGCATAATCGGCCCACTCGCCGTCGTCGATTTCCTCGCCCGGATGAAATTTCCGGAAGCTCCGCAGCGCCAGCTCGCGAAACTCCTGAGAGCTCATGGCGGTGCGGGATACGCCGATTATTCGCGATTGCGATGGAATCTGGTCGTCCCGCCAGCGATGAAACAGCGATGGAAGCAACTTGCGCAACGAGAGATCGCCCGCCGCACCGAACACAATAAGATCAAATGGCGTGACAGGGATAAATTGCGATGATCCGGTCTGGGGCATCTGTTCCCTATTGATCATGATGCAAACGCGGCTTCCCGTCGACGCGGGAGATAAATCCAGCTAGAATGAAAATAGCGATGAAATCAAGAGAATTGAAAAGCAATATTATAGAAGTCGAATTCACCAGACGCCGCCAGCATTCCGCGCATCCGTCAGCAGGCACCCAATGCGAGGCTCGCCGCGGGCATTTTCTCCATTGAGGTCGGCGGTGAGCGGCGCGCCGCGGATAGCACGTCGCGATGCGGCTTGATCGGCATAAGTGAATTAGCAGACGCGGGCAGGATGGCGCATGCGCAATCAACAGTGATTTTTCTCATGCGCGATTATCAATTTCAGCGCGCCCAATAGACGCCTCTCCAACATCAGCGCAATACGCTTTTCCGCGTAACGGTACAGTCAATTAGGCGAAACGTCTCGAAAGCATAGATTGATCGACGGCTGTTGAGGTAAACGACGTGCTTTATGGACGTGCTTTCATTCTGTCCTGATTTGGTTTTATTATTCTTTATACATACGATATGAGACGCAGCAACGGTCACCATGCCTTGTGCGCCGGACGTCGCAGGTCCCACCTGACGAACAGCCTGACCGCGAACCGAGGGCAGACGCCCTCAGCACGGAGATTGAACGAAAGCGGATAGCCCATCTCGCGGCGTCAAAAACAATGACCGTCTTGCCCTGCGCGTCATGCCGCGCCGTCAAAATATTTTTCAGGAAAAGTTGGGTGCGGGGGCTGGATTTGAACCAACGACCTTCAGGTTATGAGCCTGACGAGCTACCGGGCTGCTCCACCCCGCGCCAACAAGTCGGCTTCCGGTCTCAAAGCCGCGTAAATCGCCTTAAATTCCGGAAGGAAGCGGCGATATAGCGGCGGCGGGGGCCGGGCGCAAGCCCTGTTTCCCGAGCGATCGCTCCATGGTTCCTATTCGCAAGACGGGTCGCTATGGTGCCCCCGTTTTTCATGACCGAGGGACCATTTCCCATGCGCCTCTTCCGCTACGCCGCCGCCGCCTTGATCGCGCTCGCCGCCTGTTCAAAACCCGCCGTCGAAGCGCCGAAGGAGGAAAAAGCGGCGCCTGCCGAGCCCAAGGTCGATGCGCTTCGGCTTTACGTGCTTGATTGCGGGCATATCGACGTATCGGACATGGGGATTTTCGACCGCGGCGGCGCCTATGATGGGCAAAAGCGGTCGTTGGTCGACACCTGCTATCTCGTTCGCCATCCGTCAGGGGACCTCCTTTGGGATGCGGGGCTTCCAGACGCGATCCACGACGCACCCGACGGCGTCGTCAACCCGCCATTTTCTCTGACCATGCCGAAAACGCTGCGGGGCCAGCTCGAACGCCTTGGCGTTCCGCCTGATTATGTCGAATATTTTTCGATCTCGCATTCCCATTTCGACCACCTTGGCAATGCGAACCTCTTCAAGAACTCAACCTTCGTCGCGAATGAAGAAGAGCGCGAGCACATGTTCCGCGCCGAAGCGCGCGCGGACGCCGAGGCGTTCGCCGCCTATTCAGATCTTGAAGCGTCGAAGAAGGTGACCTTCTCGGACAGTTACGACATGTTCGGCGACGGAAAGGTCATCATCATCTCAATGCCGGGCCACACGCCGGGTCATTCCGTCTTGCTGGTCAATCTCGAACATTCAGGACCGATCCTACTTACCGGCGATCTTTATCACCTGGCGCCGGCGCGCGCGAACCGGACGGTTCCCTCGTTCAATACGAGCGCGGAAGAAACATTGGCTTCGATGGACAAATTCGAGGAGCTGGCGAAAGCGAGCGGCGCCCGCGTCATCATCCAGCACGAAGCGGCTGATTTTGAAAACCTGCCGCGCGCGCCGGCTTATCTCGATTAATCGAGAAAACCGTCACCGTTGCGGTCTTCGATTTCAATAATCCAGAGATCGGAATCAAATCGCCTCTCCTTGTCGAGATAGGCGTCGATCTTGTCTTCATCCGCCGCGCCCTCAAACGGCTCGCGCCAGATCGGATTGCCGTCGTGATCGCGCGCCTGAACATAGAGTCGCGCCAGACGCCGACCAAGGTAAACCTTGACGGCGATCGATCCGGCGTCGGGATCGCCGCGCCGGGCGACGACAGCGAAGGCGCCGGCGGCATGCGCGCGCCGCAACTGCGCGGCGACGCGAAATTCGGATTTTAGGCGGGGCTCGCTCATGCGCGGACCAATATGGACCGCACGGGCGACGGTTCAAGCGGCATCGATTCTCGGCTTGACGCGCCGATAGGCCTTGAGGCGGTCAAGTTGCGTCGATGCAGCCGACGGCGCGGCGTCCGGACCAGCATCGTGACTGGCGCCGGCGAGAACGGCCCTGACCGCGCCGCGCGCTGGCGCCGGCGCGGCGATAATCGGCAGGCGCACTTCCGCGGTAAGCCCCTCGCCAGGCGC
>MEMM01000025.1:13003-21797 GCA_001767925.1 Alphaproteobacteria bacterium RIFCSPHIGHO2_12_FULL_63_12 | reverse complement strand
GGCGATCGCGTAATAGTCGCCCTTATCGGCGACAAAGATGTGACGCGATAGCCTTGATCCGGTCGGCGCGTCCAGCGACCCCGCGCCGATGGCGATGCGCGCCTTGTGATCTTCCAGCATATCGGCGTGCCAGAACAGGGCCGATCCGCATTCGCGGCAGAACCCGCGGCGCGCATGGGCGGAGGATCGATGCCATTTGAGGCTTTCCTCGCCTTGGGTGATGATCAGCCCCGCCGCTGGCACATTGACCGACGCCCAGTAATGACCGCTCCAGCGCCGGCACTGACCGCAGTGACAGGCGGTGACCTCGTCCTTGTCCGCCTCGGCCTCAAAGGCGACGGCGCCGCAGAGGCATTTTCCGGTCAATTTCGGCATATTCTATTTTTTCCCGACCATTCCGGCCCTAATGCCCAGTCTTTTGCGGCAGGCCGTCAGCGATACCATAGTAGTCGCCCTTCTCGCCGACAAATATATGCTCGGAAAGGGCAAGGCCCGTCGGTTTGTCGATCGAGCCGGCGCTGATCGCGAAAATATGATGATGCACGGGATGGCGGTCCGGTTGCCAGAACAGCGCCGACCCGCATTGCGTGCAAAATCCGCGGCGAACTTCCGCCGACGACCGGAACCAGACGACTTTTTCCTCGCCGCGAAGGAATTTCACCGTCTCGCGCCGGACATTGACCGACGCCCAGAAATGCCCGCTCCAGCGACGGCACGCGTCGCAGTGGCAGGCGTCGACGCGATTGCTCGTGCGATCGGCTTCGAAGGCGACGGCGCCGCACAGGCATTTCCCCGAGATCGTCGTCATCGCGCCGCCATCAATAGGCGTTGAACCGGCCGAGCAGCCAGGTCAGCCAGGCGCGATAGCCTTCCTGGCTGAAATCGGCGTCGCAGGCGGCGCTGACAATGGCGCGGACTTCGTCTTCGGTCTCGTTTTCGGCGAGTATCTTCGTCAGCTCGCGCATCGCCTCGTCGCGGCGCGGCGCCCAGTCGGCGAGCATCTCCCCAACGGCGCCTTCAAGTCCCCCATGTTCGGCGAGCGTATGGCTGTTCAGATAACCGCCGAGCATGGCGAAGGTCGCAGGGTAACGGCCCTTCAGTTCGGCGCGGGTGTTTTCAAACTCGCGCAGCAGCGCCGCGGCCCTGGCGGCGGGCGCCGTCGCTTCCTCGGCTCTGCCGTCGATCACCGGCCCGCGATCGTTTTGCGACACGCGCCGGGCGCCGCCGTTGAACCCCTTCCAGATATTGACCGCGATCAGCGCGACAATTCCAAGAGCGATAAGGTCGAGAATGGCGATCATCTGTTTTCAGCACCCGATTGCGTTGATGCGGCCGGCGTCGGCATGGGCGCGCAGGTCAAACGGATAAAAACTGCTTTCCGCCATCTCGTCACCCCATCGTCGGAATAACAAACTCCGCGCCCTGCACGTCGTCGGGCCAGCGCGAGGTGACGGTTTTCACTTTCGTCCAGAATCGGACGCCCTCGGGGCCGTATTGATTGGTGTCGCCGAAGCCCGAGCGCTTCCAGCCGCCGAAGGAGTGATAGGCGACCGGCACCGGGATCGGCACGTTGACGCCGACCATGCCGACATCCACCTTGCGCACGAATTCGCGCGCCGCGTCGCCATTGCGGGTGAAGATCGCGACGCCATTGCCATATTGATGCTTGGAAGGAAGCGCGATCGCCTCCTCGAAGTTCTTTGCCCGGACGATTTGCAGGACCGGGCCGAAAATTTCGTCATTGTATGATTTGTGGCCGGGCTTGGCGCCGTCGAGCAGCGTTCCGCCGAGGAAAAAGCCGCTCTCATAGCCCTGGAGCTTGAAGCCGCGCCCATCGACCACGAGCTTTTGCCCTTCGTCGACGGCCATCTGGATATAGCCCTCGATGCGCTTTTTGTGCGCCGCCGTGACCAGCGGCCCAAGGTCTGAATCCTCCGACATCGACGGCCCGATGCGTAAGCTCTCGACGCGCGGCTTCAACATTTTGACGAGGGTGTCGGCGGCCTTCTCCCCGACCGGCACCGCGACCGGCGTCGCCATGCAGCGCTCGCCCGCCGAGCCATAGGCCGACCCGATGAGATTGTTGACGACGTTTTCCATGTCGGCGTCGGGAAGCACGATGAGATGGTTTTTGGCGCCGCCGAAGCATTGCACGCGCTTGTTTCGCGCCGCGCCGTTCGCATAGATGTATTGCGCGATGTCGGACGAGCCGACGAAGGAAATCGCCTTGACGCGGCTGTCCTCGATGATCGCGTCGACGGCGTCCTTGTCGCCGTTGACGACATTGAGGACGCCTTCGGGAAGGCCCGCCTCCATCATCAGTTCAGCAAGGCGCAAGGGAACCGACGGGTCTTTTTCCGACGGCTTGTTGACGAAGGTGTTGCCGCAGGCGATCGCGACGCCCCACATCCACATCGGGATCATCGCCGGAAAATTGAACGGCGTTATGCCGGCGCAAACGCCGAGCGGCTGGCGCATCGAATAGACGTCGATGCCGGGGCCCGCCTGCTCCGTATATTCGCATTTTTGAAGATGCGGGATGCCGCAGGCGAATTCGATGACCTCGATGCCGCGCTGAATGTCGCCGCGCGCGTCGGGCAGGATCTTGCCATGCTCCGACGACAGCATCCGCGCGAGATTGTCCATGTCCTTCTGGACCAGCTCCAGGAATTTGAACATCACGCGGGCCCGGCGCTGCGGGTTCATCGCAGACCATTCGGGCAGCGCGCGCTCGGCGGCGTCGATCGCCCGCGCCGTTTCCGCCCGCGTCGCGAGGCTGACGCGCGCCTGCACCTCGCCGGTCGCCGGATTGAAAACGTCGCCGAACCGGCCCGAGGCGCCGTCAACCCGTTTGCCGCCGATGAAATGCCCGATTTCCCTGACCATGCCCTCGCTCCGCCGAATTTCGGCGCGGACCCTAATCGCGGGGGGAGACGGGAGCAAGGCGGCGGCGGCGCGCGACGCGCCCGGATTTGTCCTTTGCGCTCAAAGTTGCGAGGGGAAGACAAGAGCCGGCGACAGCGTTACGCTGACGCCCGTCACAACCGGGTGCAATTTATGACGATCGGACATCTGGCGCTGCTCTGCATTTGCGTTTTGATGACGTCGTCCTGCGCGACGTCGGCCCCCGATCGCGATGACCGTCCGGGAATCCGCCGCGAGCCGTGCGGCGGCGGGCCGGTGTTTCCGCCGGAGGAAAACGCGGCGGCGCCCCAAGAAGAGCCGGGGCGATGAGCTATCTGATTTTCAAGGCGCTCGTCTCAGGGATCATCATCGCCGTTGTCTCGGAGACCGCGCGGCGCAACCCCGGGCTTGGCGCGCTGATCGTTTCGCTGCCGCTGATTTCGATCATGGGAGTCATGTGGCTGTGGCGCGACACGCATGACGCCGCCCGCATCGCCGCGCATGTCGAGGCGACCTTCTGGTATGTGCTGCCGTCCTTGCCGATGTTTCTCCTGATGCCCGCGCTGCTCCGGCGCGGCGTCGCCTTCTGGCCGGCGCTCGGCATCGGCTGCGCGACGACGATCGCGCTGTATTTTCTGATGCTGTGGATAGGGCCGCGATTGGGCTTGCGGCTTTAAGGCATTTCCTGATCGTGCGGCGCGCGATCCTTCGAGACGGCGCTAAATCTCCGCGTCCAGCGCCTTGATCAGTTTCTCCACCTCGTCCGTCGCCGTGTAGTGCACGAAGGAGACGCGCAAGGCGCCGTGGCCGGGATCGACGCCTTGCGCCTCCAGGCAGCGGACGCCGTAGAAATCGCCGCCGCCGCACATGATGGCGCGCCTGGCGAGCCTTGCCGCGACCGCGGCGCCGGGCTCATTGAGAACCATGGCGACGGTCGGGGCGCGCCTGGCAGCGTCTGTCGGCCCGAGCAGGCGCACCGAATTTTTCGACGCGAGAAAATCGAGCAGCGGCTGAAGCAACTCGGTTTCGCGCGCGCGCATCAGATCGTGGACGGCGGCGGCGCGCCTCCCCTCTCCCGCCGGCGCGCGAGAGGCGAAATGATGCGCATACAAATCATCGACATAGTCCGCCATGCCGGCGGAAGCGGCGATCTGCGCATGGTCGGGGCCGGCTGGCGTGAAGCGCTTGTAGAGCGTTCCCGCGTTGAAATAATGCCCCTGATTGGGAAGGCGTTCGCCAAGCGCGCGGCGGATCACCATGATCCCCTGATGCGGCCCGTAGGTCTTGTAGGCCGAGAAGAGATAGATGTCGGCCCCGAGCGCGCCGACATCGGGAAAGCCGTGCGGCGCATAGGAGACGCCGTCGACGCAAACAACGGCGCCCGCGTCATGCGCCAGGCGGGCGATCTCCGCGACCGGATTGATTTCGGCGACGATGTTCGAGGCGTGCGGGAAACAGACGAGCTTCACCTTCCCGTCGAGCAATCGAGCCAGGCCCTCGACCGGCAGATGGCCGGTATGCGGATCGATCTTCCACTCCCGCACCTCGACGCCTTGATGGGCGAGCCGCCGCCACGGGCCGGAATTGGCTTCATGGTCCTGATTGGTGACGATGATCGCGTCGCCCGGCGTCAGCCATTGGCCGAAAGCCTGCGCGAGGACATAGCTGTTTTGCGTCGTCGACGGCCCGAAAGACAGCTCGTCCGTTGCAACACCGAGCATCAAGGCGAGACGCCGGCGCGCCTCGTCCATTTCCTCGCCCGCAAGGCGCGAGGCGTCATACGGCCCATAGGGTTGAACCTTGCGCTCGCGGTAATAGCGGGTCAGCCGGTCGATCACCTGTTTGCAGGCGTAAGAGCCGCCGGCATTCTCGAAAAACGCCTGGCCCTCAAGGGCGCGTTCTGAAAAAGCGGGGAACTGCGCGCGGACGAATTGGGTGTCGAGCATATGGGGTTTTAGGTTTTGGGTTTTAGAGGTTGGGAAGAAGTTTTCGCCCTACCCTAACACCTAACGCCCAAAACCTCACACCGCCCTCAGCCGCGGCCCGGCATCGCCGATGAGTTTGCCGGAGGCGCAGCCGACGATGTGGCTGATCGATTCGCCGTCCTCGGCGAGCGGCGCCGTCATGCAGCGGAACTGCACCTTGCGTCCGTCGCACAGCGTCAGCTCGCTTTCATGATGGTTCGGCCCTTCGGCCGAGACCGCCGCGTCGATATTCGCGGTCGCCATGTCGAGCAGCGACAGCGTCCAGTCGGTCGCGCCCTGCAGGTAAATCGCCGAAAGCTTGGCGAGTTCCGACCCGAGATACGTGAAATAGGGAAAACCGACCGATTGCTTCAGGTCGACGACGAACACCCAGTTCCAGTCGGCGCCCAGATCGACCGTCCGCATGTCCGCCCAGCTTGGAAAAGAGCCCCGCGCCGACTGCGCCCAGACCGACAACAGCCGCTGCGCCATCCGGCGGTCGGAGGGGGGTGCGATGATCGCCTGGTCGAAGAGCCCCGCTGTCTCCTGGATCATCGCACCCGTCCCTGTCGTCCGCCCGAAATCGGTCCGGCCGCCGCCGGACCCTCCGCCTCTTTGCGCAACCTGTTCCGGTCGATACGAGGTTACGGTTCGTTCATTGAGGATGATTTTCCGGGGCCCTGAAAATTGTCGCCACCCGGTAAAAGCCGGAGCAACCATACCGCCGGCCCGGCGCCGCGGACGGCGCATTTGCGCGCGGCCGGACAATCCGCCTATAGAGGCGGGAAATCGTTCAAATACAGGGGTTTTCCATGGACGCGCTCTACATGATCATCGCCTTCATCGTCGTGATCCTGCTCTTGAACATCACGACCACCGGCCGCATCGACTGACGAGATGGCGGCCGCCGGCCGCCCTCCGACCGCGTCATGTTCGTCGATATCGCCCTCATCCTCCTCGCGCTCGCCGTCCTTCTGGTCGGCGGGGACCTGCTGGTGCGCGGGGCGGTCGGGGCGGCGGCGGCGCTGAAAATCCCGCCGCTGCTGGTCAGCCTGACGATCATCGCCTTTGGCACGTCGGCGCCGGAATTATTCGTTTCGGTGACGTCGGTGCTCGAGCACGAACCCGGCATCGCGATCGGCAATATCATCGGATCGAATATCGCCAACGTCTTTCTGGTGCTCGGCCTGCCGGCGCTGATCTATCCGATGTCGGCGCATGTGCCGGGACTGCGGCGTCACGCTATCGCCATGCTGATCGCGACCGGCGCCTTCGCCGCGATCGCCTATGGCGCGGGATCGCTTGACCGGCCCGTCGGCGCGGCGTTGTTCGCCGGCATCATCCTTTACGTGCTCTTTCTCGCCGTCATGGCGCGCCAGACCAAAGGCCGCGACCCGGTCATCGATGAAGTCCGCGAATACGCCGAGGGCGCCCGCGACAATCTCGGCGCGTCGGCGCTTTACATCATCGCCGGCCTTATCGGGCTTCCGGTCGGCGCGCATCTCCTCGTCGACAGCGGCTCGTCGATCGCGCAGGCGATCGGCGTGCGCGAAGAGCTGATCGGCCTGACGGTCGTCGCCTTCGGCACTTCGCTGCCTGAACTTGCAACCGTCGTCGCCGCCGCCTTTCACAAAAAGTCGGATGTCGCGATCGGCAATGTCGTCGGCTCGAACATTTTCAACATTCTGGCGGTCGGCGGCGCGACCGGCCTTGCGGGAACCGCGCCGTTCAGCGCCGACTCGCTGGCGCTCGACGTGCCGGCGATGATCGTCGCGGCGCTGGCGCTCAGCCTGTTCGTCCTGATGCGTCGCGATATCGGCCGCGTCGCCGGGCTTGTCTTTGTGTTGGCTTACGCGGGGTTCCTCGCCGTCGTCGCCTCGCAGGCGGGCTGAGATGACGCGCGGCGTCCTCATCACCGGCGGGGCGCGGCGGATCGGCGCCGCGATCGCGAGGCGCCTTTCGAACGAGGGATGGCGCGTCGTCATCCATTATCATTATCACGCCGAGGAAGCCGCCGCTTTCGCCGCCTCTCTGGAGGGCGATGCGCTGACCCTTAACGCCGATCTCACCGATCCCGCGGCGGCGCAGGAATTGCCCGCGCGCGCCGCGGCCATGCTCGGCGCGCCGCTTGCCGCCGTCGTCAACAACGCCTCGGTCTTCGAGTACAACCGCGCGGCGGATTTCACCATCGACGACTGGCGGCGCGATGAGACGGTCAACCTGCTGTCGCCGGTGTTGATTGCGCGCGCTTTCGCGGCGTCCCTGCCGCCGGGCGAGACCGGCGCCGTCGTCAATCTTCTCGATCAGAAACTGTGGAACCTCAACGCGGATTTTTTCAGCTACACCATGTCGAAGATCGGGCTTGAGGGCGCAACGCGCCTCCTCGCCCGCGCGCTGGCGCCGGGTGTGCGCGTCAATGGCGTCGCGCCCGGCATCACCTTGCCGAGCGGCAATCAGTCGGAAGAGGAATTCAACGCCGTCGCCGCGAAATACAATCTTTTGCGCCGCCCGATCGGCATTGAAGCCGTCGCCGACGCCGTCGCCTTCCTGCTCGGCAATCCGGCGATCACCGGCCAGACGATTATTGTCGACAACGGGCAACACATGGTCGCGTCCGACAGCGATGTCATGTTCACCACAAGGGGCTGCCGATGAACCGGCCGTTGCTGAACGCCGATCATTATTATGTGTTGCTCGACCGCTACCGGCTCGACGAGTCGATCGGGATTCACGATTTCGAGCGCTTGAAGCCGCAGCCGGTCGCGGTGACGATCGCCGCCGTCTTCGCCCGGCGCAAGCGCTACGCGGACAAGGTAAGCGAGGTCGTCGATTACGATTTCCTGAGAACCGAGATCGCGGCCCTCGTCCATGATCGCCACATCAACTTGCAGGAGACCTTGTGCGAACAGGTCCTCGACATCTGCCGCAAGGGCGGCGCGAGGGGCGCGATCGTCAGGTCTGAAAAAACCAATGTCTATCCGGACACCCAATCGGTCGGCTGCGAGATGAGCTGGTTCGAGGACGGGGTGTTGTTGGGGTGAAGTGGGTAATGGGGATGGAAAGAAACGCGTTTACAGGCTGGTGGGCAAGGTCTAGTTGCGCCGCGCGAGGTCCAGGATAAATATCGCCGCGAATTTCCAGCGTGACATTCACCACTTCCCCATTCCCCATTCCCCATTCCCCACTTCACCCCCTGAGCCCCTATGTACGAACAATCATATCAATTCACCTTTGAAGCCGCGCACGACCTCGCCGAGAACGTCCGGGGCGAAGCGGATCATCCTTATTCGCGCCTGCACGGACATTCCTTCGTCGTCACGCTGACCTTGCGCGCGGAAAAGCTCGCGCCCGAGGGCTGGATCGTCGATTTCGCGAAACTGAAGGCGATCTGCGAGCGGCTGCACGCCCGGCTCGATCACCGGCTGCTGAACGCCATTCCTGGGCTAGAGCGTCCGACGCTCGAGAACACCGCCGCCTGGATATTCGCTGCGGCGGTCGCGGACGCTCCGGCGCTCTTCAAGGTCGAACTCAGCCGGCCGACCCTGAACGAGCGTGTCGCCTATTTCGCCAAAGGCTGACGAACGCGAGTCCGGCTCGCCCGATGACAGGCCGTCGATGAGCATGGTGAGACGGATGATCCCGGCGAACCCGGTGAACACCAGGATGGCGCCGACGCCGAGAACCGCCGCGAAGATCATCGCCGAGCCGCCGGGCTCCAGCACCGCCAGCGCGCCGTTCTCAGGCGAATAGCGAACTTTGACCGAGTCGCCCGGCTCGTAGACCGCGCCCGAGGGGTAGAGGATGCGCGTCCAGAAGCGCACGCGCGCTCCGGTGTGCCCTTCAACGCCGTCGAACCAGGCGTAGCGGATCGCCTTCCCGTTTTCGGATTTGCTGAGGACGACGCCTTCGACAACCGGCCAGTTGCG
>MEMM01000025.1:5820-12996 GCA_001767925.1 Alphaproteobacteria bacterium RIFCSPHIGHO2_12_FULL_63_12 | reverse complement strand
CCCGCGCGTAATCTTCAACCGCCGCAAAGCCGGCGAGAAAGCCGACGGCGGCGATCGCCCCGAACAGGATGAAAGCGCCAAGCGCGCCTTTTAGCTCTTCCCGCTGGTCCATGTTTGACCCGAATGCGCCCCCACTCTACCGGAACACGCTATGGTCAGCGATGATAATGAGCCCTTAACAGCCGGCCCGGGAATGCCCGACACCACCGATTCAGACGTTAACCAATTGTGCGGCGCCGAGCTGATCGCGGACGAGGTCTCGCGCCTGCCGGCCAAGCCCGGCGTCTATCGCATGATGAACGAGGCGGGCGACGTTCTTTATGTCGGAAAGGCCAAGAGCCTCAAGGCGCGCGTCTCGTCCTACGCCAAAGCCGGCGGTCATTCGAACCGCATCATGCGGATGATCGCGGAAACGCGGTCGATGGAATTCGTCGTCACCGCCACCGAGACCGAAGCCTTGCTGCTCGAGGCCAATCTCATCAAGCAGTTGAAGCCCCGCTACAACGTCATCCTGCGCGACGACAAATCCTTTCCCTATATCCTGATCGCCGAAGATCACGAGACGCCGCAGATGCTGAAACACCGGGGCGGCCGCAAGCGCAAAGGCGCCTATTACGGCCCGTTCGCCTCGGCGACGGCGGTCAATCGCACGCTCAACACGCTCGAAAAGGCGTTTCTCCTGCGCACCTGCACCGACAGCATTTTCGAGAACCGCACGCGGCCCTGCCTTCTTCACCAGATCAAGCGCTGCTCGGCCCCTTGCGTCGGTCTTATCGCCGAGGCGGATTATCGCGTTCTCGTCGCCGAAGCGAAAAAATTCCTGGATGGCGACTCGCAAGGCGTGCAGCGACAGCTTTCAACCGAAATGGAAGAAGCGGCGGCGGCGCTCGAATTTGAACGCGCCGCGAAACTGCGCGACCGCATCCGCGCCCTCACCTATGTGCAAGGCTCGCAGGACATCAATTCAGAAGGGGTAAACGAAGCCGATATTTTCGCCATTCACTCCGAGGGCGGACAATCCTGCGTGCAGGTGTTCTTTTTCCGCGCGGGCCAGAACTGGGGCAATCACGCCTTCTTCCCCAAACACGACCGCGAGGAGGAGCCGCCCGCGATCCTCTCCGCCTTCATGGCGCAATTCTATGACAGCCGCGATCCGCCGGCGATGATCTTGACCAGCGAGACGCCGGACCAGTTTGAGCTTCTCGCGCAGGCGCTGGCCTTGAAAGCCGGACGCAAGGTGACGCTGCTGACGCCGCAGCGCGGCGAGAAGCGCTCGATTATGGAACAGGCCGTGATGAACGCGCGCGAGGCGCTGTCGCGGCGGATGGCGGAAAGCGCAAGTCAGCTCAAATCGCTGGCGCGCCTCGCCGAGGTGCTGGAGATGGACCAGCCGCCGCGGAGGATCGAGGTCTATGACAACTCGCATATCTCGGGCGCGAACGCCGTCGGCGCGATGATCGTCGCCGGGCCCGACGGCTTCGAGAAAAAGCACTATCGAAAATACAATATCAAATCGGCGGATCTGACGCCCGGCGACGACTACGCGATGATGCGCGAAGTGCTGACGCGCCGCTTCTCGCGGATGATGAAAGAAGACGACGAGGCGACGCGGCCCGATCTCGTCATCATCGACGGCGGCAAGGGGCAGATCTCGGCGGCGCTCGGCGTATTCGAGGAGTTGGGGCTCAATCTGCAAACCGAGTGCATCGCGCTGATCGGCGTCGCCAAGCCGCGCCGCGAAACCGAAAGCGGCGAGAAGCGCGTCGACCGCACCATGGGCGCCGTCGGCGAACAGATCGTGACGCCGGGAAAAGATCCGTTCCTCCTGGGGCCGCGCGATCCCGCGCTGTTCTTTATCCAGCGCCTGCGCGATGAAGCGCACCGCTTCGCCATCGGCGCGCACCGCGCCAAGCGCGCTAAAGCGCTCGGCGCCAATCCGATCGACGACATTCCGGGCGTCGGCCCGTCAAAGAAGCGCGCGCTGCTCAATCACTTCGGCTCGGCGAAAGAAATCGCCAGCGCCAAACCCGAAGATCTGACCGCCGTCGAAGGCGTCTCGCAGGCGCTGGCGCAACGCATATACGATTATTTTCATGGAGGGTGAGGCGCATCTCACGCAACGGTGAAGCGCGCGGCGTTGATCGGCGCGGCCCGGAGACAGATGTTACGAGCCGTATTCATCACCACGCGAGGATCGCACATGACGAGTTTTAAACTTCATACGTCCGAAACCGCGCCGGAAGGCGCCGCGCCGCTTTTCGAGGCGGCGAAAAAGAATTTCGGCATGGTGCCAAATCTTTACGCCGTGATGGCCGAGTCGCCGCAATTGCTGGAAGCCTATCAGAAAATCGGCGCGCTCTTTCAGGCGACCAGCCTGAGCGCCGTCGAGCGCAACATTGTGTGGATGACAGTCAATGTCGAACATGAATGTCATTACTGCGTGCCGGCGCACACGATGATCGCCATGGGCGCGGGCGTCGACCAAGCGACGCTTGCGGCCCTGCGGCAGGCTCTTGCGCTGCCGGACCCGAAAAACGAAGCGCTGCGTCAATTCACGCTCGCGGTCGTGCGTGAACGCGGCAAGGTTTCAGACGCGCAGATCGCTGCGTTCCTTGACGCCGGCTTCACCAAGCGCAACGTCATGGATGTCATCCTCGGCGTGTCGCAAAAAGTGATGTCGAATTACGTCAATCATATCGCGGAAACGCCGGTCGACGCGCCGTTCAAGGCGTTCGACTGGTCGCCGGAAGAGAAGAAGGGCTAAACCCGCGCAACACAACGAATGCGCGATGATTTTCACGACGGCTGAGACGCCGCCGTTCAGGGAAGTGTCCAGCTCAGCCATGATCCCGACAGCGCGGTCATGGTTGCGACGACGAGCGCACCCATGATCCCGACAGCAAGAATCCGGCTTCCGTGCAGCCGCGTCCAGAGCAAGACGCCGCTCAGGCTCATGAAAATAAGCGCGCCGGCGATGCTGTCGACGATCAGGATATAGGCCTTGTTGACGCCAGCGCCCTTATGCAATTGCGTGAGCAGCTTGATGACGCTGGCATCTTGACGTTTCAGCCGGACGACATTCGTCCCGACCTCGTGGCTGGCCTCGATCAAGGCGTTCGCGGAACGAAAGCTCGCTTCAAGCGTTTTCGGCTGATCAGCGACGCGACCGTCGAACGCCACGCGTTCGCCTTCGCGCGCGCGGGCCTTCACCGGCGGCGTTGTGATTTTCAATTTCTCGCCCACCCAGGCGGCGAGTTCTTCCTCGGTCGAAATCACGCCCTGTTCGACCACCATGCTGAGCGAAGCAACCTCGCGCATCCGGCCGCCTTCGATCTTCAACTGCGCGCGGTGATTGAGGTAAAATCCGGACAGGCCGAGGCAAAGAAAGAAAAGCGCGCCATATATGCCCGTCCAGGCGTGCATTCGACGCAGCCACAAGATCACGGCGCTCGTCTGCAGCCTTTTCGGAATGAACAAATAGCCGCCCGCCCCTCTGGCTTTCGGTTTCTCCTTGCCGAGGTCGATCGCTTCGTCTCTCATATCCATCCTGCCCAATTATTTGAGACTTTAACGAAAGCGGCCGGCGACTCCGTCGCCGGCCGTTGATGTCACGATGTCGCAGCCGTGGAAGCGGCGCCTAGGCCGCGGCGGCGCGCGGTCCTTGCGGGCCGCGCGAGCGGCGGCGCGGGCGGTGTTTCGGGCGGTTGGGATTATGTTCGTTCTCGCCGCGCGGTTGATCGCGGCGCGGATCGCCGTCGCCTTTAACGCGCACGTCGCCCTTCTGGCCGCGGTTGTGCTGGCTTGGCCCCTGCCCGCGGTGATGCGGTTTTTTCGGCGCTGAACGCTCCTGCCGCTCAGCCGGCGCTTCAAAGCCGGTCGGCAGCGGCGACAGCGGAATGCGCTGACGGGTCAGGCGTTCGATATCGCGCAAGTAAGACCGCTCGTCGTCGCCGACGAAGGAAAGGGCGACGCCCGTCGCGCCGGCGCGCGCGGTGCGGCCGATGCGGTGCACATATTGTTCCGGCACGTTCGGAATTTCGTAGTTGATGACATGCGACACGTTGTCGATGTCGAGGCCGCGCGCTGCGATGTCGGTCGCGACGAGGAACGGCGTACGGCCGGAGCGGAACGCCTCCAGCGCTTTTTCGCGCTGCGGCTGGCTCTTGTTGCCGTGGATCGCCACCGCGCGCAGGCCGGATTTTTCAAGACTGCGCACGACTTTGTCGGCGCCATGCTTGGTGCGGGTGAAAATCAGCGCGCGGCTGACCTTCTTGTCCTGCAAGGTGACGGTCAGGAGGCCCTGCTTGTCGCCCGAACGCACGAAGGTCGCGAACTGTTCGACACGCTCGGCGGTCGTCGCGACCGGCGCGACTTCGACGCGAACCGGACGGTCCTGATACTGATCGGCGAGCGCGGCGATGGCTTTGGGCATCGTCGCCGAGAACAGCAGCGTCTGACGCCCCTTGGGCATCAGCGGCATGATCGTCCGCAGCGCATGAATGAAGCCGAGGTCGAGCATCTGGTCGGCCTCGTCGAGAACCGCGACTTCAACGCAGTTCAGCATCACCGCCTTGCGGTCGAGAAGATCGATCAGGCGGCCGGGCGTTGCGACGAGAACATCGACGCCGCGATGAAGATCGCGGATCTGACGGTTGATCGGCGTGCCGCCAAAAACCGTCGCGACCGAAACCTTGATGAAGCGCCCATAGGCGAAGAACGAGGCGGCGATCTGCGCGGCGAGCTCGCGCGTCGGCGCGAGAATGAGAACGCGCGGGGATTTGGGACGCAGCGGCGCCGGGTTGCGCGCGAGCCGGTCGAGGATCGGCAGCGCGAAGGCCGCCGTCTTGCCGGTGCCGGTCTGGGCGATGCCGAGAAGGTCCTTGCCGGCGAGAACCGGCGGGATCGCCTGCGCCTGAATCGGCGTCGGCGTGGTGTAACCTTCGGCGGCGACGGCTTTGGCGATCGGCTCGGCGAGGTTGAGGGAAGAGAAAGTAGTCAAAACAAAATCCAATATGCTTGGCCGCGCCGCCGGACGCGCATCGCGCGGGACGGAACATGGCCCGGGTTGAAACGACCCGCGTGATTCAGGGCGTAGGGGGGAAAGAGGTCTGAAGAAGAGGGCTCAATGTCGGGATTTCTCCCCGCAGCGCTTCACGCCGCCCTCATCATGCAACCCCGAAGGGCGCAGACGTTGGAGGGCATATGGGGGCGGCCGGGTTAAATGTCAATGAAGGAGGGAATGGTGAAGTGGGGAATGGGGAATGGGAAGGGTGATGGCCGCGCGGATGGGGCCAGCCCGCCTTGATCGTTCATTTATGCCCGGAAAGACACCCTTCCCCCATTCACCATTCCCCATTCCCCCCCTACTCCCCAATATCCTCATTCCACAGCGCCGGGTTTTCCGCGATGAAGCGGGCCATCAGTGCGATTGAATCAGGGTGCTGAAGGTCGACCACCTCGACGCCGTGCGAGCGCAGGAATTCCTCGTTGCCGCCGAAATTCTTCGTATCGTTAATGACGATGCGCGGGATCTTGAACTGCACGATCGTCCCCGAACACATCATGCAGGGAGAGAGCGAGGTGTAGAGCGTCATCCCCCGATAGCTCTTTTGCCGCCCGGCCTTCTTAAGGCAATCCATCTCGCCATGCGCGATCGGATCGCCGTTCTGGACGCGCTGATTATGCCCCGAAGCGATCAGGCGGTCGCCCTGCGCCAGCACCGAGCCGATCGGCAACCCGCCATTGTCGGCGCTTTTCTTCGCCTCCATGAAGGCGAGTTCGGCGAAGCGGCGGTCCCAGTCTGTCAGCATAGGTTGTAGGGTGCAGGTTGCAGGTTGTAAGAAGTTTTCTGTCGCGGCGATCGCTGAACTCTACAACCTGCAACCTGCCACCTACAACCTCATGATCACCATCGTTTCCCATCCGCTGGTCCAGCATAAACTCACGCTGATGCGCGAGAAATCGACCGACAATGCGCTGTTCCGGCGGACCCTGCGGGAGATTTCGTTTCTTCTCGCCTATGAGGTGACGAAAGATCTCAGCCTCGGCGCGCGCGCGATCGAAACGCCGCTGGAACGGGGCGCCTTTCCCTGGCTGGAGGGGCGGCGCATCTGTTTCGTGTCGATCCTGCGCGCCGGCAATGGCCTGCTTGAAGGCATGCTCGATCTGATCCCCGACGCCCGCGTCGGCCATATCGGCCTTTACCGGGACCATGAAACGCTGAAACCCGTTCAATATTATCTGAAACTCCCCGACGCGATCGGCGAGCGAGAAGTGATCGTCGTCGATCCGATGCTGGCGACCGGCAATTCGTCCGTCGCCGCCCTCGACATGCTGAAAGACGCCGGCGCGCGGCGCCTCAAATTCATGTGCCTGCTCGCCGCGCCCGAGGGCGTTCGCAAGGTGGAGGCGGCGCATCCCGACGTTCCGATCTTCACCGCCGCCGTCGACCGCGAGCTGAACGATATCGGCTATATCCTGCCCGGCCTCGGCGACGCCGGCGACCGCATCTACGGGACGGCATAGCGCCGCCGCGCCCGCAAACTTCCCCCGCGCCGCCCCTATTCCGCCGCGTTTTCCGTCTTTAGTCTCCGCCGGGTCGGGACGGTTTACGCCGGGGAGCCTGAAGCTGGCGGACAAAAAAGATTTCGAGGCGCTGTTTGCGCCGTGGCGGGCGTCCGCGCCCGATCCGCGCTTTTTTCAGATCGCGGCGCTATCGCTCCTTCTCGCTTTCGGCCTCGCGCAGCGCGCCTTCGACATTGCGCCGCTCGACATCCTCACAATCTTCGTCGTCGCGATTTCGACCCAGTGGGCGATGTCGACGGTGTTCGCGATCAGGTTCGAGCCAAAAAGCGCGCTGATCACCGCGTTGTCGCTGACGCTGCTGCTGCGCGCCAACGAATTGTGGCCGCTGGCGCTCGCCGCGTTCATCGCCATCGCGTCGAAATTCCTGGTCCGCGCCAATGGCAAGCATGTTTTCAATCCCGCCAATATCGGCATCGTCGCCGCGACCATGCTGTCGGGCGCCGCGTGGACGACGCCCGGCCAGTGGGGAACCGCTGTCTGGCTGGTGGCGTTGATCGCGAGCGTCGGCTGCTTTGTCGCCTATCGCGCGTCGCGTCTCGACACGCCGCTGATCTTTCTTGGCGTCTTCGCCGCGCTGGTTTTCGCGCGCGC
>MEMM01000025.1:0-5811 GCA_001767925.1 Alphaproteobacteria bacterium RIFCSPHIGHO2_12_FULL_63_12 | reverse complement strand
GATCCCGGCGCACAAGCTGCAGAATGGCGCGCTTGTCCTGTTCGCGTTCTTCATGATCTCCGATCCGAAGACGACGCCGGACGGCTTTCGGCTTCGCGCGCTGTTCGCCGCCGGAACCGCGGTGCTCAGCCATGTCCTGATCGACTATTTCTATCGCGCCGACGGCGTCTTTTACGCGCTCGCCCTCGCCTGTCTCGTCCGGCCGGCGATCGAGCTTGGAGACCACGCGCGGCGCTATCAATGGGGCGATCCGCCGGCGCGCGCCGCCAAACCGCCGATTTCCGCAACGCCCGCCGAATGAACCGCAAAGGGAGACCCGACCGATGAAAAGATCCATCAAGAAGACAATGATCGCCGCCGCCTCAGGCCTCGCCGTCATCGCGATGACCGGCGGCGCCGTCGCGTTTTGCGGCTTCTACGTCGCCAAGGCCGACACTAAGCTCTTTAACAAGGCGTCGAAGGTCGCGATCATGCGCGACAACGACCGCACCGTCATCACCATGTCGAACGACTATCAGGGCGAGCTGAAAGAATTCGCCATGGTCGTGCCGGTGCCGGTCGTGCTCGAAGAGGGACAGATTCACGTCACCGACAATGCGATCATCGATCATCTCGACGCCTACACCTCGCCGCGCCTCGTCGAATATTTCGACGAAGACCCCTGCACGATGAACGATGAAATCATGGTCACGGCGTCCCCCGCGCCCAGCGCGAAGATGGCGGAAGCGGACAGGCGCGGCGACGCGGCGCTCGGCGTCACCGTCGAGGCCGAATACACGGTCGGCGAATACGACATCCAGATTTTGTCCGCGAAAGAGTCGGGCGGGCTCGCCGCGTGGCTGCGCCTCAACGGCTATAAATTGCCGGACGGCGCCGACCAGACGCTTGGCAGCTATATCAAACAGGGCACAAAGTTTTTCGTTGCCAAGATCAACCTCGACGAACAGGCCAAGACCGGGCTCAAATATCTCCGCCCGCTGCAGATCGCCTTTGAATCGCGCAAGTTCATGCTGCCGATCCGGCTCGGCACGCTGAACGCCGACGGCAAACAGGAATTGTTCGTGTTCGCGCTGACCCGCGACGGCCGCGTTGAAACGACCAATTACCGCACCGTCAAACTGCCGACGGGCAGCACTATTCCAACCTATGTGAAGGATGAGTTCGGCGAGTTCTACAAGGCGATGTTCGCTGAGCAGGTCGAGCGGGAGTCAGAAAACGCGGTGTTCCTTGAATACGCCTGGGACATGAACTGGTGCGATCCTTGCGCCGCCGACCCGATGAGCGCCGATGAACTGCGCGAACTCGGCGTCTACTGGAGCGGCGGCGGCGAGGACGACATCCTGCCGATGCCGCGCCGGCGCCCGATCCCTTCCGGCGGGGCTCAGGATGTTTTCGTGACGCGACTTCATCTCAGTTACGACGCCGCGCATTTTCCCGAAGATCTGATGTTCAAGACGACCGGCGACCGCGAAAACTTTCAAGGTCGCTATGTGATGCGTCACCCCTATAAGGGCGACGCCAAATGCGAGGCGGCCAAACAATATCGCGCCAGCCTTCCCAAACGCTATGAAGAGGAAGCGCAATCGCTCGCCAATCTGACCGGATGGGATATCGATGATATCCGCGGCAAGATGAAAGGGAGCGGCCAGTCCTTCCCGCCCCCCGCGAAGGACAAATGGTGGGAGAAGATCTGGGGCAAGTCCGACAACAAGGGCTGATCGAGCAACAGCGCGAGCCGGCGCAATGCCGGCTCGCGCGGCGCGTCATTTGGCTTTTTGCGGCGTCGCGGATTTTTTGCCGAACATGGCGCTCACCGCCGATTGCTGCGGATGTTTCACCGAGGCGGTCGCTTTAACTTGAGATTTTTTCGGCTTTTTCGTTTCGCGATTGCCGCGATTTTTTTCCTTGGACATATAATTCTCCTTGATGGGTCAATTGGGGCGCGCCCCGTCTGATCAGCTAAGCTGTCTTTGTTTCGGCGTCGGCCTTCGGCGCGGGGACCGCTGGTGTTTTCGCGGCGGAAGGATTTTCTGTTTCGGTCGGTTCGGGTTTGACCGGCTTTACGGTCTTGGGTCGAAATTTGATCATGTCGTGTCGCCTGACTCAGCTTGGTTCGGGGCGGCGGCGCCGCGCCGATGGAAAGCCGCTCGACCATCTGGCCGCGAGAAATCGGCGCGCGGGGCCGGTCGGCGGGAGAGGCTGGACTATCTTAAATCAAGGCCGGCAATTTCGCGGGGTGACATGGATAAGGCGTCGAGCGCGGCCCGCGCAGGGCGATAGGGCGTTTCGCGAAACGGGTATTTCTCGTCCGACTCGCCTAGCATGCCCTTCCCCCGCATTGGTAAAGGGTTGCGCGGGGAAAAGCCAACGGCCAATTTGCGCCGCAACAGGTTTTCCGGCGGCGAACGGCGCCGCTGAACAAGGGGCCAACGCGCCATCATGGCGAATATGCTGACCATAGCGCGGATCGCGCTGATCGTTCCCTTCGCGGCGATGTTCTTCATTTCGGCGCCGTGGGCGCTCACCGTCGCCTTCGCCCTGTTCGCGATCGCCGCCGCGACGGATTTCCTCGACGGGCGGATCGCCCGCGCCAGAGGCGAGACCTCGGCGCTTGGCGCCGCGCTCGATCCGCTTGCGGATAAACTGCTGGTCGCCGCCGCTTTGCTGCTCCTCGTCCGCAACGGCGTCATTCGCGATCTGGCGGTCATCGCGGCGCTGGCGATCCTGCTGCGTGAAATCCTGGTCGGCGGCCTGCGCGAGCATCTCGGCAAGATCGGCGCGTCGCTGCCGGTCACCGGCCCCGCCAAGCTCAAGACCTCGGTCCAGCTCCTGGCGATCGGCCTTTTGATCGCGTCCGCCCCCGGAGGCCTCGCCGGCGAGGCGATCGCGCCCGCGGCGATGGGCCTGTTCTGGATCGCCGCCATTTTGACGGTCGGGACCGGCGCCGATTATTCCCGCCGGGCGGTCAGGCTCTTGCGAAATCCTCCCGGCTGACGCCAATACCGAATTCATGTCGAAACCGATCGAAGAACACGCGCCGCACCTCCTTATCGTCGACGATGACGACCGGATCAGGTCGTTGCTGAAGCGCTATCTCACCGAAAACGGGCTGCGCGTTTCGACCGCGAAAGACGCCGCCGAGGCGCGCGATCTGATGGGCGGCGTCGAATTCGACCTTCTGATCCTCGATGTCATGATGCCGGGAATGTCGGGGTTCGACCTGACCGAGAAAATTCGCGCCGCGTCGAACGTGCCGATCCTGCTGTTGACGGCGCGCGGCCTTCCTGAGGACCGGATCGAGGGCCTTGAGCGCGGCGCCGATGATTATCTCTCCAAGCCGTTCGAGCCGCGCGAGCTTTTGTTGCGCATCGGCGCGCTGCTGAGGCGGACGCGCCCGATCGCGCGCGACCGCAAACTTTTGTCCTTCGGCGAGACCACCTTCGAGCCGGGGCGCGGCGAGTTGCGGCGGGGCGGAGAGCTGATCAAGCTGACCGCAGGCGAACTGGCGCTCTTGCGCGTTCTCGCGGCCAAGCCCGGCGAGGCGATTTCCCGCCTCGCCCTCGCCGAACAGACCGCAACACCGATGGAGCGCTCGATCGACGTGCAGATCACGCGCATCCGCAAGAAAATCGAAAACGATCCGCGCACCCCGATCTATCTGCAGACCGCGCGCGGCGTCGGCTACATGCTGATCCCCGACTGATGCTGAAGCGCTTCCTGCCCAAGAGCCTTTACGGCCGCGTCGCGCTGATCGTGATTTTGCCGATCTTCCTGATGCAATCGGTAATCACCTATGTGTTCTTCGATCGTCACTGGGACACGGTGACGGCGAACCAGTCGGCCAATATCGCGGGACAAATCACCCTGCTGACGCGGCTTTTCGAGGAGGCGCGGACCGATGAAGAGCGCGCGAAGGTCGGGAAGATGGCGTTCGAGGATCTCGATATTTCAACGCGCTTCGAGCCCGGAAACGCGATCCCCGAACGCAACAAGCTCTCGCCCTTCAATCTCTATAACAAGACGCTGAACCGTCAGTTAGCGGAGGAATTGAACCGCCCCTTCTGGTTCGACACCAAAAGCTGGCCGGTCTATGTGGAGATTCGCGTTCAGACCAACGAGGGCGCGCTCGTCTTCCTGCCCTTCCGCGACCGCGTGTTCGCGACCACGGGTCCGGTTTTCGTTTTGTGGCTGATCGGCACATCCCTGCTGCTCGGCTCGATCGCGATTGTTTTCCTGCGCAATCAGGTGCGCTCGATCCTGCGGCTTGCGACCGCCGCCGAAGCCTTCGGACGCGGCCGCGACATGCCGGAATTTCGCCCCTCCGGCGCGACGGAGGTGCGGCGCGCGGGACGCGCCTTCATCGCCATGCGCGAGCGGCTGAAGCGGCAAATCGACCAGCGCACGATCATGCTGGCGGGGGTCAGCCACGACCTTCGAACGCCGCTGACGCGCATGAAGCTGGCGCTGGCGATGCTCCCCGACACCGCCGACGCGGACGAGTTGAAGCGCGATGTCGCCGAAATGGAGAAGATGATCGACTCCTATCTCGATTTCGCCTCCGACATCGCTTCGACCGGCGTGCCTGAGCAATTCGATCTCGGCGATCTGATCGTCGAAGTCGTCGAGGACGTCGACGACCCTCAGCGCCTCACCATGCGCGAACTGCCATTGTTGCCTTTCGAAGGCCGCCGCGCGCCGCTCAAACGCGCCATCGCCAATCTTGTCGGCAACGGCCTTAAATATGCGAACAAGGTAGAGATCAGCGCCGAGCGGCGCGGCTCTTATGTCGAAATCATCGTCGACGATGACGGGCCCGGCATTCCGGAAGCGCGCCGGCGCGAGGTCTTCAAGCCGTTCTTCCGCCTCGATGAAGCGCGCAGCCGCCATGATGGCGTCGGACTCGGCCTGTCGATTGTCCGCGAAGTCGCGCGCAGCCATGGCGGCGACGTGATCCTCGGCGACGCGCCCCAGGGCGGGCTTCGCGCGACGATCAAGCTGCCGGGGTGAGCCTTGTCGGAGCCCCGCAGCGATCAGTCCGTCAGCTCGCCGGCCCGCCGCTTCGCCGCGCTGACGGCTTTCGCCAGCAACTGACGCAAGGCGCCGTCATCGCCGTCGAGAATTTTCAGCGCCGCGTCGGTGGTGCCGCCGGGCGATGTCACCGCGCGGCGCATTTCCGTAAGCGAGCGGCTGTCGGCCGCGGCATAGGCGCCGGCGCCGATCAGCGTCGCGCGCGCCAATTTGCGCGCCGCGTCGTCGTCGAGACCGACGGCTTTTCCAGCTTCCGCCAGCGCTTCGGCGAGCAAGAAGAAATATGCGGGGCCGCTGCCGGAGACCGCCGTCACCGCGTCGATCGCTTCCTCGCTTTCGACAAAGATCACCTCGCCGACGGCGCGCATCAGCGTCTCGGCGAGCGCGCGGTCGGCGGCGGCGATTCCTTGCGGCGCATAGATTGCGGTTGCGCCAGCGCCGACCGCTGCCGGCAGGTTCGGCATCGCGCGCATGATTTTCGTCGCCCCAGGGAGCGCCGCCGAAATCGCCGCCAGGGATTTTCCCGCCATCACCGATACGGTCGACGCGCCGGCGGCGAGGCCGGCGAATCTCGGCAGCGCCGTCGCCGCGATCTGCGGCTTGACCGCGATCACCAGCGCGTCGAAGCGCGTGGCCGGCGGCTGCGGATTGACCGCGATCCCGTGCGCCGTCGCCACGTCCATGATCGCGGCGGGCGGCGCGGGGTCAAAAATCGCCGACGCGGCGGCGTCGATGACGCCCTGCCTGGTCCAGCCGCGCAGCAGCGCGCCGCCCATCGATCCG
>MEMM01000024.1:8923-10618 GCA_001767925.1 Alphaproteobacteria bacterium RIFCSPHIGHO2_12_FULL_63_12 | reverse complement strand
TGCGCCGGGATTCGGGGCGCGCGATGATCCTTGAATGCGCCCACAATAACGCTTCCCCGTCGATATTTTCCTTCAGCAGGCCCTCTTTCATCATCAGCCCGAGCGACGAGCGCGCCCGCCGCCACGGCGTATCGGCCGCCTTGTAGACGATATGGCGCAGATCGTTGAGGCGTCCGGGGTTCGCGGGCCGGCCGTCGGCGACCCATTTCTCCCGCGCCTGTCCGCCCTTCCACGCGCGCGTCGTAAAGCCGAGAATTTCGACCTTGACGCTGCAACGCTCCAGCGTCCTTGCCAGAATGTCAGCGCAGATCGCGGCGATTGAAATCGGGCGTCCGCGCATCGAGCCGGAATTGTCGATCAGAAGCGTCACCACGGTATCGCGAAATTCAAGCTCGCGCTCGCGCTTGAATGACAAAGGCTGCATCGGATCGACGACGACGCGGGCAAGACGGGCGGCGTCGAGCACGCCCTCGTCGAGATCGAAAATCCAGCTGCGGTTTTGCTGCGCCATCAGCCGGCGTTGCAGCTTGTTGGCGAGGCGCGAGACGACGGAGTGAAGGTTTTCAAGTTGACGGTCGAGCGTCTTGCGCAGGCGCTGCAACTCCTCCGCGTCGCACAGATCGGCCGCCTCGGCGGTTTCATCGAACTGCGTCGTATAGGCGTGATAGCGCGCGCCGCTGTCGCCGTCGAACGTCGCGCGGATCGAGGAGATGCGGGCGTTTTCAACGGCGCCGTCGGCGTCGTCATCGGCCTTTTCGAAATCCTTCTCGTCCATCTCCTGATCGGATTGCTGCGGCTCGCTGTCATCTCCGGCCTGATCGTCCGAGGAATCCGCGCCGCTTTCTTCGTCGCTGTCGGACGCTTTATTGTCTTCAGACTGCTCTTCCTCGTCGCCCTTAGTCTTGTCGTCGCCCTGCTCCTCGCCGCCTTCGTCGTCGAGATTGAGATCGCGGATGACATCGCGGGCGAGGCGCGCGAAGGCCGTCTGGTCGTGAAGATCTTCAGCGGCGGCGAGCGCGCTCAGCGACGCCCCCGCCAGCGCTTCGATGTCGCCGGTATGCGCCGCCATCATCGCTTTGGCCGAGGCGGGATGGTCGCGTCCGGTGAGGCGCTGGCGCAAGAGCAGCGCCGCGATGTCGGCGAGCGGCGCAGTCTCGCGCGCGTCCAGCCGGTCGAGGCGGCGATCGGCGAGCGATTTGTCGAGCGCCGCCGCGAGATTGTCGCCGACGCCCTTCATGGCCATGGCGCCGATCGCCTCGATGCGGGTGTTCTCGAGCGCGCGGTAGACCGCCTGCGCTTCCGCGCTCCTGGGAAGGCGCCGCGCGAATTTCTGCGCATCGTGGTGCGCAAGGCGCAGCGCCGCCGCGTCCGCTTCGCCGCGCGCGATCATCGCCGCATCGCGGTCGAGGGTGCGCGCCGGCAGCGGGATCTTCGCCTGCTTTCCGGAAACGCTGGCGTGTTCGCCGCCGAAAGCGACTTCGACTTCGGACTGGGAAGACAGCGCGCGCGTCGTCTGAATGAGGGCGCGCTTGAAGTCCTCGCGGGCTTTTTCTCGTGGCGTCATGGGAGGCGATAATGCCGATTGGCGGCCCCTTGCCAAGGGCCGGCGCTGCGGATTTTCCTTGCTGGCGGCGGCCTGACGCGGCCAAATCGGCGCATGAAAGACGCCGCCATGACCGCTGACGCGATTCTCGC
>MEMM01000024.1:4796-8914 GCA_001767925.1 Alphaproteobacteria bacterium RIFCSPHIGHO2_12_FULL_63_12 | reverse complement strand
GATAAAAGCGGCGTCAGCATCGAAAGCGTCGGCTGGCGCGCCAGCCGGCTTCGACTGGCCTTCCATGACCGGCATTTGCGTGCGGGCGGCACGATCAACGGCCCGACCATGTTCATGCTCGCCGACACCGCCCTTTTCATCGCCGTGCTGGCGAGCGTCGGGCCAAAGGCGCTCGCGGTCACCACCAATATGTCGATCAATTTCATGCGAAAGCCGCCGCCGCGCGATCTCATCGCGCTATGCCGCCTGTTCAAGGTCGGCGCGCGCCTCGCGGTCGGCGAGGTGTCGATCTTCAGCGACGGCGATGAGGACGAGCCCGTCGCGCATGCGACCGGCTCCTATTCGATTCCGCCTCAGTAACGCGCCTGGCGCAAAAGTGGAAACCGGTTTTGCGCAAAAAGGCGCGCTGAAATAATTGCTGGATCATCGGTCGCGATTCAGAAATCGCGCCCGATGATCTAAACGCTGGACGGCGCATCCATCAAACTCGCTTACGCTGTCGACGGCAGGCCTGACCTGGCGCGCACCGGTTTCCGGGCGACAACGAGAAGCCCCATGACATCCGCACCGCGATCGGTTCGCAAGACCGCGTCTTCCAGCGTGACGATTTCAAGTCCTGCCGTCTTGAGCGTGCGCGCGACGTAGTCCGCGCCATGGGCGAAGCGCAAAGACGACTGCACCGTCCAGTCGGCGCCGTCGCCCTTTTCAACCGAGAAGGCGAAAAGGCCGCCGTCAACAAGTCGCGCGGCGACACCGGCGACGGGTTTGGAAAGATCGCCGAAATAAATCAGCACATCGGCGGCGAGGATGAGATCGTAATTCGTCTCGCGGCGATGGAGCGCTGTAAGGATGTCCGCCGTCTCAAGCTGGTCGTAGACGCCCTTCACCTTCGCCGCCTCGATCATGCCGCCCGAAAGATCGACGCCTTCGAGCCAGGCGACATCGGCAAGGATCGCCTCGCCGGCGAGCCCCGTGCCGCAGCCGAGATCGAGCGCGCGGCCCGAGCGGCCCGCAACCTTGCGCGCCGCGCGGATCGCTTGTGCGAGTTTTTGCGGCGTCGAATAGGAAAGCCGCTCGACCAGCGCCTTGTCGAAATCCTCGGCATACGCGTCAAAGAGCGCCTTCACATATGCGGTCGGCGCGACATCGACCGTCGCCATCGCGTCGATCTGCGCGAGCGCCAGCGACGCGCCGAGCTTGTCATCCGGATCGAGCCTCAGGCAATTGCGAAACGCCGCGGCGGCGCCGGCGCGATCGCCGATATCCCGGCGCGCGCCGCCAAGCGCGAAATGCGCCTCCGGCCACGCCGGCGCGCGATCAATCGTCTGTTCGAAAAGCTCGATGGCGGCGACGAGATCGCCTTCCTTTAAAAAGGTCTGCCCGTAGTTGAGACGCCGGTCGGCGATAAGATCGCCGGACGAGCGGATCTGCTTGCGCATAAATTTTAGAAAACACCCGGAAAAGGCCGCAGCGATATCGCGCCCTGGCGCGTAAAGGTCAAGACTGCTCCGTATGGAAACGGACAATAGGATTTGCCCGCCGGCGCCGGCGGGGTCTAGCATCCCTCCGTTGAAACGGAGGGCGCCATGTCCCGGCTGAAAAGCGACATCTCCCGGCGTGATTTCATGAACGGCGTGGCGCTCAGCGTCGCCGCCGGCGCGCTTTCGCCGGCCGCGATGATGGCGGCGGCCAGAAGCCCCGCCCCCTACCCGCCCGGCCTTGCCGGGCTTCGCGGCGCGCATGCCGGCGCGTTCGAGACGGCGCACGCCCTCGCCTGGGAAGGGAAAAGCTGGGCGCGTCCAGCGGCGCAGACCGATGGTCTTTACGATCTTGTGATCGTCGGCGCCGGCCTTTCGGGCCTCGCCGCCGCGCATCTCTTCCGGGCGCGCGCCGGCCGGCCGGTCAAAATCCTCATCCTCGACAATCACGACGATTTCGGCGGCCACGCCAAACGCAATGAATTCAGCGTCGACGGAAAAACCCTGATCGGTTACGGCGGCAGCCAGTCGATCGATGGACCCGCCGGCTACTCGCCGGGCGCGAAGGAAATCCTTGCGTCGCTTGGCGTCGACCTCGCGAAATTTCATGACTATTTCGACCAGGATTTTTACGAGCGCCGCCATCTGCGCGCGGGGCTGTATCTGGACGCGAAGGCGCATGGCGCCGCCAGCCTCACCGATATTCCTTTCGCCTATTGGACGGACATTCCAGATCGCAAGACGATCAAATCCGCGATCAAGGCTGCCGCCCTCGCCGCCGAAACGAAAACGGCGCTGAAAAAACTTGTTCTCGGCGATGATGATTTTCTTGAAATGAAGACCGCCGCGGAAAAGTCCGACTACCTTCGATCGATCAGCTATGAGACTTTTCTCCGCGAGGACGCCGGCGCGCCGGACGAACTGCTCCGGCTGCTGCGCCCGGTCCCGCATGGCATCTGGGGCGTCGGCTGGGACGCGCTGTCGGCGCTTGAAGGGGCGCGCTGGGGGATGCCCGGAACGCAAGGGCTGGGGCTCGGCGACAGTCTGCACAACGATCACGAAAGCGACGAGCCATATATTTTTCACTTCCCCGACGGCAATGCGACCCTTGCCCGCCTGCTGGTCAGGAAACTCATTCCGGAGGCGATGCCCGGCTCGACGATGGAGGATGTCGTCACCGCGCGCGCCGACTATTCAAAACTCGATCTTGCGGGAAGCGGCGTGCGCCTGCGTCTTGGCGCGACGGCGGTCGATCTCAAACATTCGCCGACGGGCAAATCCGTCGACGTCGTTTACATCCGGGATGGAGAGACGCATCGCGTGCGCGGCCGCCATGCGATCATGGCCGGCTATATGGCGATGGCGCCCTATATCTGCGCCGAACTTCCCGAAGCGCAAAGGGAAGCGATCCGGTTCTTCACCAAAATTCCGCTCGTCTACGCCAATGTCGCGCTCCGCAACTGGCGCGCTTTCGACAAGGCGGGCTTTCACCGGATTTATTCGCCGTCGTCCTTCTTTGAGCAGATGTCGCTCGATTTTCCAGTGTCGATCGGCGAGTATAAATTCGCCGCCTCGCCGGACGATCCGATCCTCCTGCATTTGCAGCATGTGCCGGTCGAACCCGGAGCCGGTCTGAATGAAAAGGACCAGCATCGCGCCGGGCGGCGGAAGCTCTACGCCCTATCCTATGACGATTTCGAAAGCGCGATCATCGACCAATTGTCGGGCGCGCTCGGACCCTTTGGCTTTGACCCGGAACGCGATATCGCGGCGATCACCGTCAATCGCTGGCCGCATGGCTACGCCTATGAATATAACGAATTGTTCGACGGCCCGGACTGGTCGCCGAAGTCGGGTCCGCATCTTGACGCGCGAAAACCGGTCGGCCGCATCTCGATCGCCAATTCCGACGCCAGCGCCTACGCCTATGTGAACGGCGCTTTCGACGCCGCCATCCGCGCGGTCGAGGAACAGATTGCGATCGCTGACTGACGTTTCGGCGGCGCGCGTTATTCGGCCGTAGGGCGGATGCAATCCCCCGCTTCCCGCGGCGTTATCGCACTTGGAAGGCCCCTCACCCGCATCGCTGCGCGATGCTGGCCTCTCCCAAGGGAGAGGCAAGAAAGAGGGCGCCTTCGCCTCTCCCCAATTTTTTGCGCGCCTTCGCGCGCGGGCGGAAGAGGCGAAGAAAGAATGTCACCGCGCGTCGCCTCTCCCTTGGGAGAGGCCAGCGAGCGCGAAGCGCGAGCGGGTGAGGGGACCTCCATGCACGGCGAGGCGCTTCCCCATTAAGCTGACCGTCCGCACACGGAACACCTCCCGGCGGCGCGCTCATTCCCGCCGCGAAAATTTTTCCGCGTGAACCGGTGGTTGCGTCGCGCGGGCGCGGCGCAGCTTTTTAGGATATTTATTTCGCTGCGGAATCAACGGGTTGGCTGAATCGGACCAAGTTATCCCCCTACTTATCCCCCTCCCCCTGGAGTGGCCTTATGATGCTTGCGTCCGTAAGCGAGAGGATTTCTCGCGCCTTACGATACGGCCCTCTCGCGAAAGCGCGGGAGCCGGGCTCTTTGACAATTTGATTTCCTCCGACGGCGGCTTCACGAAGCTGCGACGGGGAAGCCTGTCTTCACTCCTCGC
>MEMM01000024.1:0-4770 GCA_001767925.1 Alphaproteobacteria bacterium RIFCSPHIGHO2_12_FULL_63_12 | reverse complement strand
CTTGCGGCCTCAAAAAAAAGGGGCGCCCGGAAAATTTACCCAAGGGGGCGCCGTTCCCGTCCAGACCCCGCGCCCGCCCTGAAAAAACCGCCAGCCGCGCGCGGATAAAATACGGATGTTCCGGCGCGTCAGCCTTGCGAAATCTGCGTCAGCGCGGCGGCGAGTTTTTCCTGACGCTCGACAAAGGCGATGCGGCGCTCGCGGTTTTCCTCGACGACTTCGGGCGGCGCCTTGTCGACGAAATTCGGGTTCGACATTTTCTTGTCGATGGTCTCGATTTCCTTCGCGCATTTGTCGAATTCTTTGCGCAGGCGCGCCTTTTCCGCCTCGATGTCGATAACGCCGGCGAGCGGCAGGGCGTAGACAGCGCCTTCGTGCACGATTTGCACGGCGCCCTTGGGCGAGGACGCCGCAAAATGGATTTCATCGAGCCGCGCAAGACGCGAGATCAGCTCGCGGTTGGCGTCGATCCTGAGCGAGCCTTGCGCGTCGGCGCCGACCGCCATCATCGATATTTTGGCGCCGGCCGGCACGTTCATTTCAGCGCGCGCCGAGCGAATCGCCGAGATGAGGCCGATCACCCAGTTGATTTCCGCCGCCGCCTTGTCGGACGACGGGAAGTCGCCGGACGCCGGCCAGGCGGTAATCGCCAGTTGCTTTTCGCGCGAGGCGGTTTCACGCCACAGCTCTTCAGTGACGAACGGCATGAACGGATGCAGCAGCTTCAAAATCTGCGACAGCACAAACGCCGTCGCCTTCTGCGTTTCAGCCTTCGCCGCACTGTCGGGCCCCAAAAGGATCGGCTTGGCGAGTTCGAGGTGCCAGTCGCAAAAGACATTCCAGACGAAGCGATAGATCGCGCCGGCGGCGTCGTTGAAGCGATAGGTTTCAAGCGCGGCGGTCGCTTCGGCGGCGGCAAGGCCCGCTTCGTGAATGATCCAGCGGTTCAGGGTCTGCGTCGCCGCGGACGGTTTGAAAGACGCATCGAACGCGCAACCGTTCATTTCGCAAAACCGCGCCGCGTTCCAGAGCTTGGTGCCGAAATTGCGGTAGCCTTCGACGCGGGCTTCGGAAAGGCGGATATTGCGCCCCTGCGCCGCCATCGCCGCGAGCGTAAAGCGCAACGCGTCGGCGCCGTATTTGTCGATGAGGATCAGGGGATCGATGACGTTCCCCTTCGACTTCGACATTTTCTGGCCCTTCTCGTCGAGGACCAGCGCGTGAATATAGACGTCGCGGAACGGCACTTTCTTCATGAAGTGCGTGCCCATCATCATCATCCGCGCCACCCAGAAGAAGATGATGTCATGCGCGGTGACGAGAACGTCGGTCGGATAGTGCTTGCCAAGTTCCGGCGTCTCACCCGGCCAGCCCAGCGTCGAAAACGGCCACAGCGCCGACGAAAACCAGGTGTCGAGCACGTCTTCATCGCGCACGAGCAGCGGCCCCTCGCCGCCTTCGTGACGGCGCATATTGTTGATGTCTTCGAGCGAATAACCTTCGGCGGTGAGGCGGCGGATGGCTTCCTTCGTCGCCTCTTCCTCGCTCTCGGCGACATAGACATGGCCGTCCGGTCCGTACCAGGCCGGAATCTGGTGGCCCCACCAGAGCTGGCGCGACACGCACCACGGCTCGATATTATACATCCACTGGAAATAGGTTTTCGTCCAGTTTTCGGGAACGAATTTCGTCTCGCCGTCGCTGACCGCGTCGATCGCCTTCTTCGCAAGGCTCTGCGCGTCGACATACCATTGATCGGTCAGCATCGGCTCAATGACGACATTCGAGCGGTCGCCGAAGGGCTGCATGATCTTCTTGTCTTCGACCTTGATCAGAAGGCCGCGTTCCTCGATGTCGGCGACGACTTGCTTTCGCGCCTCGAAGCGGTCGAGCCCGCGATATTTCTCCGGGATGTAATCGGCGTCGAGCATTCGCGCACGCTCATCCATCAGGATATAGAGCTTGATGTTGTTGCGCTGCGCCACCTTGTAATCGTTGAAGTCGTGCGCGCCGGTGATCTTGACGGCGCCCGAGCCGAAATCCGGGTCCGGATAGTCGTCGGTGATGATCGGGATATAGCGATCGGCGAGCGGCAGCAGGCATTTCTTGCCGACGATCGGCGCGTAGCGCTTGTCGGAGGGATGCACCGCGACGGCGCCGTCGCCAAGCATCGTCTCGGGGCGCGTCGTCGCGATCGAAATATAATCGCGCGTTTCCCACTCGGTCGGATTTCCGCTCTCGTCATACGCGATCGGGAACTCGTAGGTGTCGCCGCCTTCCAGCGGATATTTGAAATGCCAGAAATGGCCCGAGACTTCGGTGTTCTCGACTTCAAGATCGGAAATCGCCGTGACGAGTTTCGGGTCCCAGTTGACGAGCCGCTTGTCGCGATAAATGAGGCCCTCGCGATAAAGCTGCACGAAGACCTTCTTCACCGCTTCGGACAGCCCCTCGTCCATGGTGAAACGCTCGCGGCTCCAATCGCATGAGGCGCCGAGGCGCTTCAACTGCGAAATGATCGCGCCGCCGCTTTCCGCCTTCCATGCCCAGACTTTTTCGAGAAATTTTTCGCGGCCGATCTCGGTGCGGCGCGGCTCCTGGCGTTTGGCCATTTCGCGCTCGACGACCATCTGCGTCGCGATGCCGGCGTGATCGGTACCGGGCTGCCAGAGCACCGAACGCCCACGCATGCGCTCGAACCGGCACAGGACGTCCTGCAACGTATTGTTGAGCGCGTGCCCCATGTGAAGCGACCCCGTCACGTTGGGCGGCGGGATGACGATGGTGAAGGGCTTCCCTTCGCCGGACGGTTTGAAGACGCCGGAGGTCTCCCACGCTTCATAGAGGCGGGGTTCGGCGGCGGCGGGATCGAAAGCTTTGTCGAGCATGGGTCCGGTATGTCGGTGGCTAACGGGATGGCGGTTTTAACGTGAACTTGCCGCAGTGCAAAAGAAACCTCCCGCGGCGTCGCGGCGTTAAAAAATCGGTCAATAAAAAAGCCGGCGATAACGCCGGCTTTTCCAGTTCCCTTTCAGGGGATGCGTTTACCGGCGGCGGCGGGCGACTCGCTGGACTTCTTCCTCGACCTTCTGCTCGACGATCTCGGCGAGATTGGCGTCGAGCCAGTCCTTGACCATCGGCCGAAGCATTTCGACCACGATGTCTTCGAGCGTGTGACCTTCGCCCTTCGAGATCTGGACGGACTGCGACAGGCTCATGAACGCCTTGGAGGCGGCCGCTGCGGTCGTCGATTCGATGATGCCCTCGTCGTCGTCCATGGCTTCAGCGACATTTTTTCTAATCATTTCAACATCTTCCGTTGCGAATTTCTGTTCTTGTTCGAGCGGCGCCGGGGCTGGCGGCGGCGGCGGGCGGAAGGCGGCGGCCGGACGCGCCGGCGGCTCCGCGGCGCGAACGGGTTCAGCGCGCGCGGCGGGTTTGGCCGGCGCTTCTTCTTCATCTTCGGAAATGATGCGCCGGATCGAAGCGAGGATTTCTTCCATGCTCGGTTCTGGCTGTGCGTTGCTCATGGACACGATGCCTGTGGTTGGCGGTCGCAGGGACCGCAGTTCGGCGTTTCTTTTCAACCGCTTCGCGGCAAGGTGCAACCCTTGCGGTTTACTCCCGGTTAACGGCTTCTCCGGTCCCGTCGCCGGCGTCCGGCCCCAGAACGCCCATGGCGGCGAGAAGCTGGAATGTCGCGCTTCTTGCGTCGCGTTCGGCGTTGGCGAGCGAGACTTGAGCGTTCAGATATTCCTGTTCGGCGTCAAGAACATCGAGGGTCGTTCTGGTGCCGAGCTGGGCCTCCCGGCGTACGCCCGTCAGCGCCAGCAGGTTCGCTTCGACCTGCGACGTCGCGGACACGATATTCGCGCGGGCGGCGGCCAATTGCTCCCACGCCGCCGTCACCGCCGCGGTGGCGCGACGCTCGGCTTCCTCAATGCGCCTTCGGTCTGCGTCGTGCAGGGCGTTCGCCTCACGCACGCGGCTGATGTTGAGGCCGCCGAGAAAGATCGGCACCGTCGCGCGAACACCATAGGCGAATTGCTCGTCATTGTTGATGAAGGAATTGGGCTCTTCCGAATATTGATAGCTCGCGGTCAGCGAAACCGTCGGCGAGAACGCGCCTTTGGCGACCGCAACATTGCGGCGTGAGGCTTCCTCCGCCATGCGCGCGCGAACGAGCGCCGGCGATCCTTGCGACGCGATCGCTTGCGCGTCGGCGAGCGAGGCCGGCGCCGGCGGCAGCGCCGGATCGGTTTCGAGCGTTTCCGGCGTCTGGCCGATGATCTCGGCGAATGATGCGCGGCTCACCGCAAGACGCGCCTGCGACGTCGTCAATTGCGCGCGCGATTGCGCAAGGCGCGCGTCCGCCTGCGCCACATCGGTTTTCGTCACTTCGCCGACTTCAAAGCGCAACTCCGCTTCGCGCTTCTGACGCAGCAATACGTCAACATTGTTTTTGGTCGCTTCGTAAACTTCCATGTCGCGCACGACATCGAAATAGGATTGCGCCGCGCGCTGCAGCACGTCCTGCTCAACGAAGGCGAGCTGCGCGTCGCCGGCTTTGACGCGCGCTTTCGCCGCGCGGATGGCGTTGAAGTTTCGAAGGCCGGTGAAGATCGGCTGTTCGCCGACGATCTGTGCGCCGCGCGAGTCGAGATTGAAGTCGCGCTGGGCAACGACAGTCTGGCCGAATACGGTCTGGTTGAACGACTGGGTCTGATCGAGCTTGGTGTAATTGGCGCTGCCTTGCACCTGCGGCAGCGC
>MEMM01000023.1:13109-16317 GCA_001767925.1 Alphaproteobacteria bacterium RIFCSPHIGHO2_12_FULL_63_12 | reverse complement strand
TGCCGCCCCTGCCCACCCTCTCCCGCTGGAAGGGCAAGCCCTGGTCCGACGCCCTCCAGGACAAGGCCGCCCGGTCCCTGCTCCACTTCCTCTGCGAGCGTCCCGACTGCCCGCCCTGGATGCCCGCCCTCGCCCGCGCCGCCCTCGACTACGCCAAAGCCCAAGGCTGGTATAGCCGTGGGGCGAACGGTAAGCCTGGCGCGGATCCTGCCGAAGGTGCTTTGGCGGATGAGGCGTGGGAAGATCGGCGCCGGCGATGCGAAGCCGTCCACCACCACTGCGCCGCCATTGCCAACGACGACGGATTCCCGGGGTTCCCCGAGTGGTTCTCGGGCCTCTGTGCCCTGGAAACCGGACGTGGCATGACATGGGACGAGTTCCGCGCCGCGCCGTCGGCTGATCAGGCCAAGGTGCTGAAAAAAATCCTGGAAATCGAGAAAAACCTGCCGGTACCATTCTAAAACCATGACACCTAAAGAAATCCTGGAAGTCGCGCAAGGGCTGAAAGAAATGTCCGGCCCGGCCTTCGAGGCCGCCGTACAGTACACCTACGTAAACGCTCTAGTTGCGGCAATCGCCTGTTGCGTGGCATTCCTGGTCGGTGTCTTTCTTCTCGCCGCTGGAATATGGTTCGCGCGGCGAGGAAGCGAGTATCATGTTCCCTGTTTCTTATTCGGGGCCGTACTGACAATATTCCCCACATTCGGGTTGGCCGAAACGATACCGAAAGTAATGATGCCGGAAGGCGCAACCATTATCCGCATCCTACGATCACGATGACCACCAAAACCATGACCTGCAAACAATGCCTGCGCGACATCCCGACGGGCCGCCCGTGGGTCCGCGAGGCCGAAGGATCCCCCGGCGTCCTCTGCGCGTCCTGCGCCGCCGCGCCCTACGACAGCGAGGACCAGCAGTCCCGCGATGCCCGATACTCCGATGAGATGGAGGCTCTTTACCCTCCGCGATGAACCTCAAAGCCGAACTCGTCAGGCTCAACGCCTGCTCCGATGCCGTAGCGTGGGTCGGGGACCGGTCCCTGGCCGCCGCCTACCGCAACTGCCCTCGCTCCGATTGGCTGCTGTGGTTCTTCGTTCGCATGGCCGGTCGCCGTGGCTGGCCGTCGCGGCAGAAGGTGGTGCTGGCGGCCTGCGCCTGCGCACGCCGTGCCCTGCGCTTCGTGCCAGTCGGGGGCCCTGGCCCTCTCGCCGCGATAGAGGCCGCCGAAGCCTGGGCGCGGCGTCCAACGCCCGCCGGGGACGCCGCCAGGGACGCCGCCAGGGACGCCGCCAGGGACGCCGGGGACGCCGCCGCCAGGGCCTCCGACAGGGCCGCCGCCAATGCCGCCGCCTGGGCCGCCGCCAGCGCCGCCGCCAGCGCCGCCGGGGACGCCTGGGCCGCCGAACACCTGGAACTCTGCCATGCCATCCGATCCATCCTGAAACTGCCGAAAAAACCATGAACACCCTCACCGCCCCCGTCCGAACGCCCGAAGGCCCCCCCGCCCTCTGGCCGACGCCTCAGCCCGTCGCCATCTCCACCCGCGAGGACGCCGAGACTGCCGCCGCCTCCATCCTCGCCAACGCCTCGGCCATCGCCCGGCTGGACGCCCAAGAATCTGAAATCCGCGCCCGCGTCGCCATCATCCGGGCCGAACTGGAACGGGTCGCCGCGTGGCTGGAAGGTACCTACGCCCCCGGCCTGCAATCGTGGGCGCGGGATCACCTGGACCCCGGCCACAAGAGCGTCGCCCTCGTAACCGGTACGCTCGGCTTCCGCGCCCAGGCTCCCCGAATCGAAATACAGGACGAGGAACGGGCCGTGGCATGGGCGGCAGAACATCTTCCCGCCGCCGTGAAGATCAAGACGACGGTTGATTCACGCGCCTTGCTGAGGCACGCAAAAGAAAATGGCGAAGTGCCGGAAGGGTGCCAGATCATCGAACCGGGCGAAAAATTCAGCATTTCTTCGGAGGCGAAATGAGCGCATACTCTGATGTGCCCAACCAAGGCCGCGATCCTCGCCGCGTTGCAGGGCAGGAGGCGAAACCATGACACGGCACAAGCACAAATGGGGATCATGGATTGGCAGGAGATGCACCCGTCCAGCAAGCGCCAAATGCGGTGGGATACATCATTACAGGCTGTGCATCGAAGGATGGTGCGGCGCAGGACAGCATAGGAATGGGCGCGTATACGTTGCGCGTCCTGACCGACAACGCATCGCCGCATTGCGAGGGGAGGAGGCAAAACCATGAGCGCATATTCTGACGTGCCCGGCCTGCCGCCTGGAATCGAGGCGTCCGTCCATTCCCTCGATCCGATTGGTCAGCCCGTGAGGATTTGGTTTCCGACAAAGAGCCCATTTTGCCCCTTTTTCGCCGTGCAAATCCTGATCCCCGTCGAACTCCTGGAAAAGATCGTGAACGAAGCAAGAGGATTCGAGAGAACTTGGAAGGAGGCGGAGGCGAACCTATGAAACCCAAAGACGCGAAATACCTGGCGGAGCGCGAGGCCTCGCCCGCTGACGATTTTGGGGATGTTCCGCGCCTTGCCGCGCGTCGCCTACCGGCGAGCGAGCCGGGCTGGTCTGTAGAGGTCCAGCGCGTAGTTGCACCAAAACCGGGCGGTCGGCGATAACTTGGACGGCCACTCAAAAACCATGACGCCAATAACAGAAACCGAACTCGCCGCTATCGAGGCAAGGGCCGCAAATGCCGTCTCTTGGCCTTGGCACTTCGACGAGAGCAGTGGATGCATAATGTTCGGACTTTGGGATGGTCGAGATAAAGACGGCGTAATCTGCCAAATGGCTTACGACAAGTACGTCAAGGATGGAATCGGGCTTGCAGCCAGGATAAATGGAGACTTCATCGCCCATGCCCGCGAGGACGTACCACGCCTCTGCGCGGCGCTTCGTCTCTACGAGAAGTTTTATCTCGAAACCAAACAGTTTTCGGCTCCAATGGCCGAGACGTGCGACGAGATTGAGGCGTTGCGAGGGCAGGAGGCGAAACCATGACACCTGACGACGTGGGATTTTTGGAGAGTATGGATCGTTGGGCCTCTGCACAACAGAGCGCAGGATGGGCCGACGTAAAACGCCTCATCGCCCTAGTCCGCTCCGAGGCGGCGCGGGCGGATGGAGATGGAGATTACCAGAGGATCATAAAGGCCGTGCTGGCGTGTAATCCAAGACCTGCAAGTGA
>MEMM01000023.1:9447-13093 GCA_001767925.1 Alphaproteobacteria bacterium RIFCSPHIGHO2_12_FULL_63_12 | reverse complement strand
TTGTTTTCAATGTGAGGAACGGGGAAAGGAGGAGGCAAATCCATGATCGAAATGAAATGCGCCAGGCCCGAATGCGGAGAGCCGGAATACCGCATAGATGGCTACTGCTCCACCTACTGCCGAGACATACACGAGGTCGAGAAGGAGCGCGATGCGTGGAAGGCAAGGGCCGAAGGAGCGGAAGCGGTGTACGAGGAGGACGTTTCCGCCGAGCGCGAGGCCAAGCAGAAGATCGTCGGGGCCGTGTTGGCTGCGGCGAAGTGCAGTTTCTGTAGCGGAAGGGGCAGTACGTTCTCCGGTGCAGTTTGTGGTTTCTGCGAGGGTACCTGTTGGCACACGCACAGCCATCCGTTCGTCAAGATCGTGGGAGCATGGAAGGAGGCGACGAAATGAGCGTCAAGGACTATGGGGAGCCGTGGACAATTTACGGACCCTCGAAAAACGACGCGGGAGATATATGCCCAGTCAACAGGCATGATTGTGGCGTGGATTCGGCGGCGATGGTACATGCGGTTGCCTGCGTCAACGCCCTCGCGGGCCTGGACCCGTCGAAACTGGTGGCGTTGATCGAGGCGGCGAACGCTGTCCGGGATATAGTGAGTGAGAGAATATCACCCATCCCGGACGAGGTTTGGAGATTCAACCGCGCCCTCGCCGCGTTGCGGGCTATTTGACAAAACCTAACCGATTAGGTATAATATATGAATGCTAAAAACCTCCATGCCGTCGCGCTTGGCCGACTCGGCGGCAGGAAAAAATCGGCCCGCAAGAAGAAATCGTCTCGAATTAATGGAAGGCGTGGCGGAAGGCCCCGTAGGGAACAGTTCGAGAAAGATTTGTACAAGGTGCAGCCTAGAGAAAAGTCTTGATGATTTTACAGCCCGTAGAAAGGTTAAGTCGGGCAAAAATTCTTGGTGTAGATCATGCAACGTGGCATACAATTTGGCCTACAGGGAAAAAAATCGTGAATATTGCAGGGAATGCGGCAGAAACAATTATTACAAAAATGGACACAAGTGGAAGAAGCCCATCAGATCGCCAGGAAAACCCGACAAGTTTAAGGATGCAATGAGGGCTAGACTTCGGTACGCAATATCCGTTGACAAGTTGTCTAAGCCGAAGAAATGTGAGATGTGCGGAACCGAATCACCACTCATGGGTCATCATCACGATTACAAGTTTCCGCTTGAAATAATATTTCTTTGTTCTTTGTGTCATGGGTTTGTACACAGGAAGGCGTTGCGAGGGGAGGAGGCGAAAAAATGACTCGTAGGCAAGCACAGCGTATCTACGCGATGATCGCCGACAATTTTGACGACGCGCCGGTTGAAATCACGCAGGAAATGACCGCCGTTGTATCTGCCAGGAGCGACCGGGCGGCAGGCGACGTAATCCGATGGTGGGACTGCTGGCCGAACGACCGGCACAAGACGGCCACGGCTACGGCGCGATTCATTCGGCGGCGGGCCAAGGAGGCGAAACCATGACACCCGACGACGAATTCAAGTCCATGGCCGACCGCTTCTTCTGCCTAGCCGCGAGAGAGAAAATCGCCGCCGAACTGGCCGAAGCCCGCCGACAGCGCGACGCCGAGCGGGAAGCGAGCCGCGAATATCTGCGCCAGCGCGACGAATGGAAGGCGCGGGCCGAGAAGGCCGAGCAAGCCATCGAACGGCTGGCCGACGAATGGCGGGCGAAGGCGGATCGCGCCGAGATGGAGGGCCGTTACTGGGAGTCTTGAACTGCGGAAAGACGGGCGTTGACCGATGAACGACAAAGTAACCATCCCCCCGTGGATCGTGCCCCGCGGCGGCGAGTGGCATCGGTTCGCCGTCCAGCGGGGCCTCACGAACGACAAGGCAGGCCTTCTGCTGAACGAGCCGCCGCCGGAAGCCCCGGTCCCCGGACTCGGATCGGTATTCGTGCTGGCGACCTTCCGCCGGGCGCATGGATACTGGACGTTCCAGATTTTTCGCGACCGCGCCCAGGCGGAAAAGAAGGCAGGCGTATTGCTCGATCAGAAACATTTCCGAACCCGTAAACCGCTGGTGCGAGAATTGAGGATGTTCGAGATTCGCGAGGAGGGAAAAACATGAACCATCGCCTAGGACCCCCGCTGTTCCCGCACGGCAAGGGCGTGAGATTCCGAACCGCGGAACGCGCCACCCGTCGCCATGTCAAGGCCGACAAGTCGTCCGCCTTGGAACGAGAGTTCGAGGGCAAGTGGCGAATGCTCGGCGGGCCTACGCTGATCGGTGAGTACCGCTTTTGCACTGGCCGAAAATGGCGATTTGATTTCGCGCTGGTCGGGCTGAAGATCGCCCTCGAGGTCGAGGGCGGGGTCTGGTCCGGTGGGCGACATACGAGGGGCGCGGGCTACGAGTCCGACTGCGAGAAGTACAACGCGGCGACGGCGATGGGCTGGCGGGTCCTGCGATTCACGGCGAAGATGCTTCAGGGCGAGGGCTGGTCCGAACGGATGAAGGACGCAATCGCCTGGACGCTGGAACAGCGCTCCCGTTACGCACCGTGCCGCGTCGAGGAGGTAACGCGATGACTCGCTACACAGGCTCTACGGAGAACCACCGGGCTGGATCATTCGTTCGGAGGTGGGTCGCCGTTGTTGCGCAAGGTCCGCGAGAAGGAGAAAAAACCATGAACACCATCATCGAGATCAACGGCAAGAAGTACCGGGCGCTCTCGCCGGACGAGATGCGAGAACCGGACGACTTCGCCCTGCGCCTGCGCGAGGTCAAGCCCGAGCCCACGCACCCGCCGATCCCGGAGTGGGACGAGCGGTTTACCCGCCAACAGGTATGGTGGTTCCTCGGATGGACAGTATGGGATGCTACGGACCGGGGCAGACGAATCATCGCTGACGCGGCGCGGTGCGCCTGGTTGGATAGGTCCGCGAACGAGGACGCCAAGACGTTCGCAGAGATCAAGGCCCGTGAAAACGCCGAAGCCTGGCGCAAGTGGGGATCGGCATCCGAGGAGGCACGCCCATGAATTCATTCCAGGCGTTCAACGCCTTTCGCCACGCCGCCCGCCACAGGACAGCCATGGGGGACGAGTTCCGAACGTGGCTGTTCGGCATGATCTATTGGCATCAGTTGGCGGACATCACGGACCCGCATCGCCGTTTCGCGATGGCCTTGGTGTGGAGCATGCGCGACATTGAACCGGGCTACTTTGAACAATGGCTTTTGATGCGAAGTCCGCGGAGGTGGAAGTCCTGGCCTAGCGGGACCGAATGCGGCTCAAGACATCCTCCAGCCGCGCCTGCTCGGCCTTCTTCCGCTCCTGGGCTTTCTTTCGCTTCCTGAATCTCTCGCCCGCCTCCAGGCTCCGCTCCAATTGCGTCTGTCCGCGCTCCGGGAAGAGCCCGCCGATAAGGGCGCGAACCGCCGGTATCTTTTCTCCGAATCGCAGGAACGGCTCGCCTGCCCCGAGTTCCCGTACTTTCTTCGTCGGGAAGATCAAGTCTTTGATGTCGCCAACAAAGTCTAGTTGCGGGGAAACGGCTCTGATCGCCTTCTCGCCCGGCAGATACGTTACCTTGGGGTCCACAATCTGCTCGACCGCGCGAATCGTGGAAACCGCGAAGTTGTCGTAAAGCGATTCTAATACCCGCTTCTCGATCCCT
>MEMM01000023.1:4261-9429 GCA_001767925.1 Alphaproteobacteria bacterium RIFCSPHIGHO2_12_FULL_63_12 | reverse complement strand
TGCATGATCTTGTCCCGGACGTACTTCACCGCAAGCCCCACGCCCAACGTGCCGGTCCCCAATAACGCGAGCCTCTTCACGGCCTGCCACCTGGCCGCCGCGTCCCCCTCCCAGCCGCCCCGCACGATCTGGTCCAGTTCCCGTAGGTTCATTACGACGAAATTCTGGAACGGGATGGCGACCTGGAAAAGCCGGGACCGCTGGAACCTGGACTTGTTGAGTGTCGAGAAGCCGCGCCCCTGTGTTTCCAGGAACGACTGCACGATCCGCCCCTGAGAGATTGCATCCATTTTCCGTTGCAACGTAATCCCACCCACGAGGTCGTCAATGTCCTTCTTGTTGAAACCCATGATGTCGAGTTCAAAGAGATCGCCTGCGCCAAGGGGCTTCCCGGTCCGCACGGTGTCTTCCATGGAACCGATGAACCGCTGGGCCTGGCGTCCCATGACGTATTCGCCCATCCGAAGCGTGGCCTGTTGAGTCGTCAACCGGCGACCAGCCTGGCGGACAAGGGCCAAGCCCTTGCGGCCTAAGATGTGCCCGGCCCCCGTCTCCACGTCCTCCGGGAAAATGCCACCCGAGCGCATGGAATCGAAGAACCGCTCGTAATCCTCCACCATCCCCGACAGCGCATCAATGGACGCCTGGTGCTTTAACGGGCCGAATTTGACGCGCCGCCCCTTGATCCGGGTCTCGGGTAATCGGCGGATGGAATCCAGGATCAGGTCGCCGTATGCCTGAAGAAGTTTCAAGGGCGCTCGTCCAAGCCCCAAGACGAACGGCTGGGGCGGGTTGTACAGGGCGGATGCCGACGCCTTCAGGTCCAGGATGCCGCGCGAGACTTCGTTTAGGGTTCGGAATGCCGCAGTACGTTCAATCGCTTCCGTCAACCGAGTGGGCTGGTTCTGGAGGGCGCGGATCATTTCGTCGAAAGCCTGCTCGGCTTCGATTGGATCCTTCCCGTTTGCGAGGGCTTCGCGCCGAGCCTGTGCCCGTAGAACCTCGTTCGGTTCCGCGAACACGTCCAGTTCGTCGAATTTCTTGCTGATGGCCTGCCCGAAATACTTGTTCACGGCGAGTTTCGTGGACATGCCGCGGATCATGGAATCCGCCGCCCGTTTCCAGTCCGTTTCGAGGAATTGGGTCGTTTTCCCGGCCGCGTTCGTCCAGTAGTTCGGAACGTAGGGCAGTTTCCTCTTGAGTTCCAGGGGACCGCTCATCCGCTGGGTCTCGCCGCCGAAGTACTCGCGGGACACCTTGATGGCATCGCCCCCCGCCTTCTTCACCTCGTCCGGGTAGGCGTGTCGGAGGAAGTCCAGCCAGTTGTCGAAGATCGTCCCCCGCTCGGCTCGTAGGGCGTTCACGAAATCGGGGTGCAGGACACGGGGAACGATGGACCCGTCCTGGGTGGCCCGCTTGAAGGGGATGACCTTCTTGCCTGCCAGCCGCTGAGTGTCCTGGGCCTCCGCGAGGCGGCCCGTCTCGTCAATCATCGCCCGGGACTTCTCGACGGCCCCTTTGGCAAAGGCCGGCACGTCGCCTTTCTTTTCCCACCAGCGATGCCAGGCGGGATCGGAGGTGATGGAACCATCGTCAAAACGGCGCGTCGGGATGAGTTCGTGGGCCGTGTCCCAAAGGGCGCGGGAATCCCGAAGGTCGTCAATCGGCGCGATGGTCGCCCGCGTAAGTTTGGCATGAAGACCGGCGGCCTCGGCGTTGGCCTTGTAGCCCATGCTCGGCAGTTCGGATTCGCGGCCCACCACGGCGCGAAGGTGCTGTGGCTCGGTGAGCGTGAAATTGCGCCAGGCGCGACCGACAGGGACGCGGCGAAGAAGCAGCGGTAAGGCGGCCCCCGCGAGAGCCGCCAGGATCTTGACGGCGGCCCCCTGATCGGATTCATCGGCCAACTTGTAGGCGGCGAACGCGCCGACGGCGGCGAGGGCAACGTGCCCCGTACCGGCGAAGGTAACGGAACCCGCCTCGTCGGATAGAAGGCCAGGCCCCGGGGGCGGTCCCTTCGTCGGTGGCTGTGCGATCTTGTCGGTAGGGATTTCGGAGACGGGTCGGGATGCCGACTCGGCGGCCTCGGCCACGGGACCCTCGGCCCGAGCGACTGCCGGGGCCTCCGGGGCCTTGATCCTGGACAGGATCCCGCCCGGCCGTCCAACGAGATCGCCCGCCCGCTTGATCGGAAGGGATTGCGCCGTCTTCAACCGCGCCGCCATCGCCTCCATGACTTCCGGCGAGCCAAGGTCCACTTGCGCCAGCACACCCGCGATGCGCCCTTTCGGCGTCGTGAACGTCAAAACCGGGGTTTCGGCTACTTCTTTCAACAGGGAAACTCCGATGGTGGAATCAGATGGAACGATCCGCGCCGCGAGTTTTGCCAGCCCCGCGTCGAAAGCATGGACCGTTCCCTGTCCGTCGCGGACGAATACCAGGTCTCCGCCGCCTTTACCTGTCGGAGACGAACCGAATCCCATGACATCGGTTCGGCCGCCGATCTGATTTTTGTCTGCTTCTGAAATGATTTCCCGAGCGATTCGGGTTCCAACCTTGGCATCCAAATGTGCGGCTTTTGCCGCCAAGGACATCTTATCGGCCGTGGATTTCTCGCGGGCGAGCGACTTCACGATTGCCATCTTGCCATCGGTGATGATGTCCGAGGACGCCTCGGCCACGTTCCCGCCCCATTCTCTTGTTGTCGCGGCCTTCACCTCCTCGGGCTTCTTGAATGTGGCAACGGCTATTTCCGCCTGTTCACGCCGGAGGCGGATTAACTTCGCTTCCTCGGCGGCGTCCGTGAGGGCGTAGGCGTCCTTGACGCGCTCAACGTTCGTAGGCTTTGGGGTCTCGATATCAGCGGCCACTGGCTTGGCTTCTGGAACCCGCTCCGGGGCCTTGATCCGCTCCAGGACCGTCGGGGCCTTCGGTTGTTCGATTGCCCTCGGGGCCTCTGCTTCCGCGATGATCTGCTCGGCCAGTCCGCGTTCGCTAGCCTTCGGCTTGATTCTTTCCAGAACGGACGGTTCCCGAATCAATGTTGCGGCCATCGCCTCGGCTTTGTCGCCGGGCGTCAGTCCTTTGTACGCGGCGCGTATCTCCTGCGCCTCGGCCGCCGTGAACGTGCCCTCCTCGGCCTTCTTGGCCAAGGCCGTCATCCTCTTGACCCGGCTCTCCGCCCGGCCAATGTTGATGTCCGTAAACGTCCTTCCTGCGCCTCGTCCTGCCGCCGGTCCTCGCCCAGTGACCTTATACCGTTCCGCCCTGGCGGCCCAAGAGGCGGCTACGGTCTCGGCCTGCTGGCCGAGTTCGGTCCTCGCGGCGGCAGGCGCAGGCGGCGCAGGCGGCGTTTCGACGGGCGTCCCCGCGATCTCCCCGACTTCCACGGCCGCGGCCTTCCTGGGGATGATCTCCACCCCCTCGGCCGTCTGGCGGATGATGAACCCCTGCGCGCGTTCCGGGGCGAACGGATCCTGGGGGGCTTCTGGCGTCGGTGTCGGCCGCAGTTCGGGCGGCACGGGCTCCGGCGGGACCCGCTCGATCAGGGGCGGCGGTCGTTCCGTCGGCGGCAGTTCCACGCGCTTCGGACGCTCGCCAAACATTTCCTTGATGATCCGCCCAGGCCCCTTCACTGGCTTCGGGATAGTGCGTACCGGAATCCGATCCAGGAAATTCGCAAAGCGTTGAAGCGTCTTGCCGATCCCCGCTACAACGGGTATCCCCAATCCGGCGAACCCCGCGGTTTCCACGGCCCGCGCCAACTTCTCCGGCGCACCCGCCCCTTTCTGCAAAGCCACGAATTCGCTCTCCGTGCCACCGATGATCTCGCCATCAGGGGCTTTCACGGGACCGGAAGTCGTCAAAGTCCCGCTCCTGATTCGCCGGGCGGCCTCTTCGCTCACGAGCGGCGGCGCACCAGGCAATAGCGTCTTGGCCTTGGTTGTGAATGCTTCTTTCACGCCGCCGCCGAATTCCGCCAGCGCTTCTCCGGTTGTCCGTTTCGGTTCTTTGCCCCTGAACGCGGCTGGCGCTATGATGCGAAGGAGTTCATCGGGTATCGGGGTCTGCCCGACTGCCGTGATTGCCCCCGCGGCCAATTCCGGCCCCGCTGCCAGCACGGAAAGGCCCGTTGCTGTCAAGGCCCTCGCCAACGTTGGAGTCTCAATCTGTTTCAACGTGGCCTCCAATTCCCCGGCTTTATCGGCCATTGCTTGCGCGACTTGAAGTTGTCCCGGATCTCCCGTTGCCAATGCGGCGGAAAAGGCTTCGTCTTTGGCGCGGTTCATGGCGCGAAGATCATACTCGGCCTCTCGTTTCGTCCGCCTGAACGCCTCTCGGGCTTGCGGCGATCCCGAGAAAAGCCCCTCCGCGGCGCGGTCCTGTAACCACGGGATACGATCCGCCAACGAATTGTACGGCAATGGGAAAAACTTCGTCGCGCTCTCAAATTTCCTCTGTCCTTCGAAGCGTTCCCGGTCCTGCTGTTCCGTGAACGGCGTGATCCCGGTGCGAGCGCGAAGTTCCGAAAGTCTTGCTTCCGCGCTCGGCTGGACGCCTGCCAGCAGATCGGCCAGCGGTTGTTCCGCCGCCATGCCGAGGTCCGAACGGAACGACGGCAGAAGGTCCTGGAACGAAACGGGCGGCGCGAACGTCGGCGGAAGCGTCGGCGAAATTCCCAAGTCCGCCGCCCCCGGTAGATAGCCCGGCGAGTAGTAGCCCGGCTGGATCGGCGGCGGAAGTGGCGGCTCCAGGACCGGCGGCAGGAGACTCGCCAGCGAAGGCCTCGGTGATGGGGGTGGCGGCGGCACAACGGGCGCGATCTCCTCGAGGCCGGACGGGCTGGCGAAGAAACTGCGACCGCCGTACTGGATGGTGCCCGTGCCCGGGGCCGTCGGCTGGATACTGGAAACGAAGCGATCAAACGAGGGCGGCGGGGAAGGGGACGGCGGCGGCGGCAGGACGGCGGGGGCCTCGACCAACTGCCCACCAGGGGATCGGACGAATCGCTTGCCCCCGTACTCGATGATTGCGCTCGGCATTTGGCATCAGAATCCCAGTGATTGAATATTTTCTCTCTGTGCGATCTTGTCCTCCGCCTGCTGGAACATATCTGCCGTCGCTTGACTTCTCCTCCTAACGTATTCTCTGGCGACAACGAATGGGTC
>MEMM01000023.1:0-4227 GCA_001767925.1 Alphaproteobacteria bacterium RIFCSPHIGHO2_12_FULL_63_12 | reverse complement strand
GCTCCCCTCTTTCTATCTTCATTGGCTTGTAGTACACGGTCTCTCTCCAACTTCGCTTGTTCGGTCGCGGGAAATACGACTTCTCTTTGCTGTTCCTGGATGAATTTGAATACCGCCTGATCCGCGCCGGTAACGGAACGCTCCATCTGCGATGGGAACAGTTTCTGCCGATCCACCTCCTGTGCCTGGGCTATTTCCAGTCGAACGCGACGTTCGTATTTGGACAGATTCAGGGATTCGATCTGCGCGTTTGTCCATCCCTGCTGTCGCAGATTATCGGCAACATCGTTTGCCTGCCGATGCGCGAATTCCACCAACCGCTGATCGAAGTCGCGCTTATCCCCCGCATCCTCTATAGCATCCCGATCTGCCTTGTACTGCTGGAGTTCCACGTCCCACGCCTGATCAAGTTTATCTTGATCCCTGGAATAGTCGAATTTCTGTTTGGTCAAATCAAGTGCACTGTTCAGGCGGCTTTCGCGGTTCGCCGCGATCTTTTCGCGGGATTCGATGCCTGCTTCGATTTTGAATCGGCTCTCCAACTGCGCGATCTCTTTCGCCAACCGCGCCTGCTCGGCCTCTTGCGGGGCCGTGAGGGCATCAATAATACCCGGTCCGAAGCCGGGCTGACGCGTAACGAAGCCCTCAATCGGGCCGGGCCGCGGGGCTGGGAAGCCCGCAGGGGCGCCCGCCGCCTGATCCGCCGTGAGGGGGCCTATCCCCCGTGCGATGAGGGCCTCGTTGATCCCCGCGAGGCCGGGAATCGCCGCCCCGAGGATCCCGCCGCCGCCCCCGCCCGCCGAGACGCCACCGCCCCCGGCCGTTACGGAACCGCCCGTCCCGCCGCCGATGCTGATGCCCGGCGGCAAACCGCTCTGGTCTATCGGAAGCCCGGTGTTGGGGTCCCGCCCGGCGAGCAGGAACCGATCCAGACGCGCCCGCTCGGACTCTGCCGCTCGGGCGCGAAGGGCCGCAACGTCCTGGGCGTGCTGGCGATCCACCTGGTTGAGCGAGGCGATGACACGCTGATCGGACGGGCTCATGCCGCCCCGAACCGCGTCTTCGAGGGCCGACCGCCGCTTCCGAAGGCGTAGGGCTTCCAGGGCGTCCTCGTCAATGCCGGTTCCCGGAAGCCCGGGGGCCGTGCCAGTGATGGTACCACCTCCCCCCCCGGTTGCCGGCGGCGCGGCGATTGGACCCGGGACCGGCGGGGCCGCGCCCGGCACGAATGGCGTGGCGCGGCCGGGAACAGGGATGCGCGAGAGTTGTAAAGCCGCCCGAACCGCGGGGTCCAGCCCGCCGTACAACTGCCCCTGCGCCTGCCGGAATAGAATCTGGTTGGCAATGGACGGTTGCATGAACGGCGCGTTCACCGCCTCCGGGGTGAATCCCCCTCGAAGCGTGTCGGGCCGATAGAGGACGCCGAGAGCGGAGGCGGCTGCCGCCTGTGCGCCCGGCCCGCCCCCGGGCGAGAATCCGGCATTGGGACCCGGCGTGAACGTCGGGCCGAGGAAGGTTCCGCCGCCGATGCGCACGGAACCAGGGGGGGGGCCAAACTGAATGCCGCCCTGCTGGGCCAGGGATTCCTGCCGCTGGCGAAGCGCGTTGATCCGGGCTTGCGTGTCGTCGGTGTTGGGCATCATCCCGGGCGCGTTCGCCTTCGCGCCCACAAGGGGGCGGGAACTGCCGCGCAGGTTGACCGTGGTGTCCTGGGAATTTGCCATCTCATTTGCCGATGAGGAAGTAAACCACGATGGCCGAAATCACGGGTCCCACGACCAGGCCGATAGCCACCGCCATTTTCCAAGCGACGCCCATGCCGACGGACCCGACGGCCCGCGTCTCCTCCAAGGCAGCGACGCGCCCGTTCTGGTGCGCCATCCGGCCTTCGAGTTTTTCAACACTGACCTTGGTATCGTCCACGGCCTTCTTCACGCCGGCGATCTCGCCCTTCTGTTCAATCGCCATGTCGCGCAGTCCGTCGAGGCGTTCGAACAGTTTGGCCGTGCGGTCCCGCTCCTCGACCCGATGCTGATCGAACAACTTCTCCTGCCCGTCCAGCCGGACGGCATGTCCGGCGACGGTCCTTTCCAGGGCGCGAAAATCGTCGGCCATTGTTTAGGGAGTAACGACGCCCCGACTCACATCAGAAACCGTCGCAAACGCGGTGTCCACTTCGGGCCTGAAGGCTCGCAGTAGGGCGATTGCTGCTGCCCTGGACTCCGCGTTCCCATCCATCCCCTCCTTCCACAGTTTTTCGTACCTGGCCTGCATGTCCTTCGTCCAGTCCAAGTCCTCCAGCCGCATCTTTCGCCGTTCGAGAATCTGCACCACTGCCCAAACCGCACCGATCAAAATAGCCACACCCCCGCCGACCAATGCCAGTGTACCGACGACCGGCAGGAGCGTGGGAAGGAAGAGCATCAGGAGGCCCGTCGCGGCGAAGGCGAGGCCGGGGACCGGCAATCGGAACCACGGATTGAAAGCCAATCCGATCCCACCGGCCAGGAACAGCCCGCCGAGGAGATACAGGCCGAGCGTACCCGCCGTAACCTTGCGCGACAAACCTTCGAGTCCCACGCCCCCACCGATGCGCGGCGTTCCGTTGCCGGGCGGCGGCGGCGGCGTGATGCGGAGGGCTTCCAGGTCCTCGGTATTCTTGTCCACGGACGCTTCCCCGTGGAACCGCTCGATCTTGGTGCCGTCGGGGCGATGCTCGATCTGCTGATCCACGGCGGTCTTCGCCCCCGCGCCCCACCAGCAGGACGGGAAGGCGAGGAGCCAAGCCCACCAGAGGCGTTTCATGGTTTCGGTTCAACGACGTGGAACGGTTTCCCGCATTCGACACAGACGAATGAATCATCGGCCAACCTAAACAGCCCTGCATCGTGAAAGCAGATGTGATGGCAATAATCATAATGACCGTATTCGCCTCTATGCGTCTCTCCGCATCGGCATGGATACACCCTTTCCGATCCATCCATGTGGATGGTGGCTTCCTCCGCACAAGAAGTAATTTGTGTAGGCATCCTAAAGTTCCACAACCTCGTCCGGGAAGATGATCTTCTGCTTCCCCGCGATCAAGGCGTCCCGTGTCGCCCGCGCCCCGTTCCTGGCGTCCGCAAAACATCCGTACGCTTCGCTCGCCGCCACAATCTCGCCGTTCGGAGCCTTCACGCGGAACCGCCACAAATACTGGGCGTCCTTGAAATACTCTACCCACCCGAGTTTCGCGTCCGCGGGGACCGACAGATAGCCCCTAGCAACAGCCGCGGTTTCGTCGGGTGTCATTGGTTATTCCCCTTCTCCGGCCCGAGGGGCGGCTTGTACTGGTCCTCGAAGAACAGAATCAAACGCGCAAGACTTCGCTTCACGTCGTCCAGTTCTTCCGCCGCGTCCACAATCCCAGGTAAATCCTCCAGGATTTTGTTGAACAGTTCTTTTTTGAGAAGCGCGTTGAGTTCCATGGTGCGCCTCCTAAGTTTCGATGTAAAGCACATCCACCGACGTTGTGGCCCCTGCCCCTGTCGTCGCCGACAGTCCTTCGCCTGAAACCGTCTCGAACAGACCGTGATCGGATTCCTCGATGGTTTTCTCGTTCGCCTGATTGAGATGCGTGGACGAAATCGCCGTGCCCGCGCCCGCCGGTTTCGAGTTGTACACGATGGTCGTCGCCACGGCCCCGCATTGCTCGCGCAGATAGAGGACGCGAATCTTCTTGCTCGCCACCGCCGCCACGATAGCCCCGTCCGTCGTCGCGGCGGCGATGTTGGCGAAGGCCCGTTTGACGGTGAGGATGGCCCCCGCCGCGGACCAGACCTCGCCGGACGCCCGGAAGAATTTTTCAGCGGCCATTGTCGTCGGCCTTCACCGCCTCGGCCACCCGGTTCAACGGAATCACTTTCGTCCCCGCGCCCTCGTCCACGTCCTCCTCGTCCTCGGCCATCACTTCGTCGCCCTTCTCGTACTTGCCGTCCGCCACGCGCTTCAAGAGCCAAGCCAGGTGCAGGAACTTGGCGTCGCTCGGCCAGCCCAGGCCCGGAGACTTGGGGTCCTTGATCCTCGCGGCGTTCTCCGCGAATCTGGCGTCCAGTTGCGCGTAGAGCACCTTGAAGTCGTCGTCTTCCAGTTTGATCTTCCGCGACAGCGCGGAATCGAACCACGCTTGGTAGGCTTCGCCCGCATCGGGGTCCTCGAAGGACCTGCCGTCCGCCGCGACCTTCGGAC
>MEMM01000022.1:98-8929 GCA_001767925.1 Alphaproteobacteria bacterium RIFCSPHIGHO2_12_FULL_63_12 | reverse complement strand
GATTTCTCAGCGTAAAGACGAATATTCCCGTTATTGGGATGGAGTTATCCCCCTACTTATCCCCCTAGTTATCCCCCTACTTATCCCCCTCCCTCCGGGGAGCCTTATGCTCATCAGGAAATGATCGCTCATCGACGCGATCGACGAGACAAGGAAGGAGGCCCCGCGTGAGTGAACCAAATGCAACAAGTAGCGTCGCGCGCGACTTCATCGCCGAATTTCCCGGCGCGCAGATCGCACCGTCGAAAACACGCCGGGGCGACGAAAAGCTCGCCCCCAAATCCGCGTCGGCGCGGCGCGAAAGGGGGCGCCTTTCACGGCTGAACCCGAGGCCCGGCGCGAAAAAACCGCCAGCCGCCGCCGCCAGAAAGTCCGGACGGTTTTCAGACCCCGCCGTCGGTGATAGAGGCTCAGGCGTAACCAGCCGGGAAGGCGATGACCAATTATCTCCACAAGGGCGATCTGCCGGCCAGCCTCGATCTCGGGCCGTCGGTCGCCATCGACAGCGAGACCATGGGTCTCAATCCCCTTCGCGACCGGCTGTGCGTCGTCCAGCTTTCCGGCGGCGACGGCAACGCCCATCTGGTCCAACTGGGGAGCCGTTACGACGCGCCCAATCTGAAGCGGCTGCTCGCCGACCCGAAGGTTCTCAAGATCTTTCATTTCGCGCGCTTCGACATCGCCGCCATCCGGCACTGGCTGAAGGTCGAAACGACCCCGGTCTACTGCACGAAAGTCGCCTCACGCCTCACCCGCACCTTTACCGACCGGCACGGACTGAAGGACCTCTCAAGGGATCTGATCGGGGTCGATTTGTCGAAACAACAGCAATCCTCCGACTGGGGGGCGGAGACGCTGACCGAGGCGCAGGTCGAGTACGCGGCGTCGGATGTGCTCTACCTGCACGCGATCAAGGAAAAGCTCGACGCGATGCTGGCCCGGGAGGGACGGACCGCCCTCGCCGAGGCGTGCTTCCGCTTCCTGCCGGACCGGGCCGCCCTCGATCTCGCGGGCTGGCCGGAAATCGATATTCTCGCCCATTCGTGACGCTGGCGCGGTCGGCCGCGCTTAAAAAGCCCCCGCCCTTGCGTGAACCGGGGCGAGGGCTGACTATATGGACGGAAGGGGAAATTCAGGCCGTCCCGGCTGAGCCGCCCGCCGAAAGTTCGATGAACGCGACCGTGATAGAAAGCGCCCCCGCCAGCGACGCCCCCGCCTCTAAGGAGAGGACCGGCCGCGGCGCGCTTGAGGAATTGACGATCCGCCGCCGCACCACCGGCGAGGACGCCGCCGCGCGCGCCCTGCTGATGCGCCGGTTGCGGATCGCGCTGCCCGGCGTCGCGCTGGCGCTGATCGCCATCTTTTTCTTCAGCACCCGCCGCGACGGCGGCGACAACGCGTTTCTCGACGACTTCGCCGACCTTGAGGCGACGACGCAAAACCTGAACTCAGTGAAGCCGCAGTTTTCCGGCGTCGACGCCCGCGGCAATCCCTATGAAATCACCGCCGACACCGCGAGCCAGAAGCCGGACCGCCGGGAAATCGTCGAGCTGAACGCCCCGCGCGCGATCACCGCCGGCGGCAAGGAGAAATCCGTCGTCGCGGCCAAATCGGGCGTCTTCAACACTGACGACAAGAAGCTCCTCTTGAAAGACGGCGTCACTTTCGAACATGCGATCGGCCGCGATAATTACGTGATGAAATCGCCGTCGGCGACCGTGTCGATCGACGAGCAGACGGTCGTCACCGGCGGCGGCGTCGAGGGCGAAGGCCCCGGCGGATCGACCCTGAAGGCCGACCGGATGCAGGCGAACAACAATGACGGCGCCGTCGTTTTCGAAGGCGGCGTCAGCATGCGGCTTTATCCCAAACACGCGGGCGCGCAGAGCGCGCCTCAAAACCAAACCGACGAAAATGGAGAGTCGAATGAATAAGGCGGGGGCCTTCATCATCGCATCGTTCTTCGCCTGCGGCGCGGCGTCGGCGCAGCTGGCGCCGGCGGTCAGCGACGCGCCGATCGACATCACCGGCGACCGCCTAGAAGTCGTTGATGAGGTCGCGACCTGGACCGGCAATGTCCGCGCGGTGCAGGGCGAGGCGATCCTGACGGCCCAGAAACTGATCGCCGATCTCGATGACGGCGGCGCGTTCAGCAAGATCCGCGCGACCGGCGGCGTTCGCTATTCCAACGGCAAGGATGCGATCACCGGCAAGGTCGGCGTCTATGACTCGGAAAAGCGCACGATCACCATTTCGGACGACGTCGTCGTCACACAAGGTGAACAAGTGATGACCGGCGGCAGGCTCATTTACTGGGTCGACACCGGCAGGATCTTGTTCACCGCCCCGGAAGGACGGCGCATTCGAGGCATTTTTTATGCCAAACAGAAGCCGGAGCAGTCATGATTTCATCAAACTTTAAAGAGAGCCGTCCCTAATGGCCGACACTATGAATATGGAACCCGGCGACCCGAGCATCGGCCCCCAGACGGGCAAGCGCACTCCGCCCCGCCCAACGGTGGTCGAGGGCTCCGGCGGGCTGTTCGCTGAAAATCTCGGCAAGACATTTAAGCGCCGCCCGGTCGTTCGCGGCGTCTCGATGAGCGTCAAGCGCGGCGAGGTCGTCGGGCTTCTCGGCCCGAACGGCGCCGGCAAGACGACGTGCTTTTACATGATCACCGGACTTATCCCGGTCGATTTCGGCACCATCTCGATCGACGGCCATGATGTGACGCGCCTTCCGATGTATCAGCGCGCGCGCTTAGGGCTCGGCTATTTGCCGCAGGAAGCCTCGATCTTCCGTGGACTGACGGTTGAGCAGAATTTGCGCGCGGTCGTTGAGCTGGTCGAAAAGCGCAAGGACAAGCAACAGGCGCTGATCGACGATCTTCTGAACGAATTCAACATCACCCATATAAGGAACGCGCCGGCGCTCGCGCTGTCGGGCGGCGAACGCCGCCGCGTCGAGATCGCTCGCTCGCTGGCGACGGGACCTGCGTTCATGCTGCTCGACGAGCCGTTCGCCGGCATCGACCCGCTGGCGATCGCCGACATCCGCGAGCTCGTCCTGCATCTCAAGGATCGCGGACTCGGCGTTCTCATCACCGATCACAATGTGCGCGAAACGCTCGATATCATCGATCGCGCCTATATCATTCACGAAGGCGAAGTCCTCATCGAGGGCGCGCCGGGCGACATCGTCGGAGACAAGGACGTAAGACGCGTCTATCTCGGCGATCGCTTTCAGATGTAACCGGAGAAGAGGGGCGGTGTGGCGTTAGCTCCAAGACTGGAATTCCGGCAATCGCAGCAGCTGGTGATGACGCCGCAGCTTCAGCAGGCGATCAAGCTGCTGCAGCTTTCCAATCTCGAACTCGCGGAATTCGTCGAGCAGCAGCTCGAGGAAAATCCGTTCCTGGAGCGCGCCGCCGAACAGGAAGGCGCAGAGGCGCCAGAGAAAACAGCGCCCCAAAGCGATGGGGGCGATGACGGCGCGGCCGCGATCGATCTCGACAGCGACGGCGCCGCGGCGCGCGCCGCCGAAGCGATCGACGCGCCCCAGGACGAAGGCGACAGCGCCAATTCCGGCGGCGACACCGAATACAAATCGAATGAATGGGCCAATGTCGGCTCAGGCGGCGGCTCCTCCTTCGAGGATGAGCGCGCGTTCGGCGAGACGCTGACGCGCGACATTTCGCTGTGGGAGCATCTGACCGAACAGCTGCATGTCGCAACGCGCGACGCGATGACGATCTTCATCGGCGCCTATCTGATCGATCTCATCGACGAGACGGGCTATTTGCGCGAAAGCGTCGCAGCGATCGCCGAACGGCTCGGAGCCGATGAAGGCGACGTTGAAAAAACCCTGAAGCTCATCCAGACCTTCGAGCCGTCGGGCGTCGGCGCGCGCGACATCAAGGAATGCCTGTCGATCCAGCTTGCCGACCGCGACCGCCTCGATCCGGCGATGCGGGCGTTTATCGACAATATCGAATTGCTGGCCAAGAGCGACCTTAAAGGGCTGATCAAGGCGACCGGCGCGGATGAGGAAGACATTCGCGATATGATCGCCGAAGTGCGGTCGCTGACCCCCAAGCCCGGCTATGCCTATGGCGGCGATCCGGTGCAGGTCGTGACGCCCGACGTCATCGTCCGGAAGGCGCAGGACGGTGGCTGGAAAATCGAGCTGAATTCCGAGACCTTACCGAAAGTTCTCGTCAACCGCGTCTATCACGCCGAAATTTCAAAAGCGAAATGCCGCGAGGAGGACGTCCTCTTCGTCAGCGAGCAATTCGCCAACGCCAACTGGCTCGTCAAAAGCCTTGATCAGCGCGCACGGACGATCCTCAAAGTCGCCAGCGAAATCGTGCGCCAGCAGGATTCGTTTTTCGTGCACGGTGTCCGGCATCTGCGCCCGCTCAATCTGCGCGCGGTCGCGGACGCGATCTCGATGCATGAATCGACAGTCTCGCGCGTCACCGCCAATAAATATGTTGCAACGCCGCGCGGCATTTTCGAACTGAAATATTTCTTCACCGCCTCGATCGCTTCAAGCGAAGGCGGCGAGGCGCATTCGGCGGAAGCGGTGCGGTTTAGGATCAAGGAGCTGATCGACGGCGAAACGCCGGATGACGTTCTTTCCGACGACCGGATCGTTGAAATCCTGCGCAGCGAGGGTATCGACATCGCGCGCCGGACGGTCGCCAAATATCGCGAGACCATGAATATCGCCTCCTCGGTGCAGCGCCGGCGCACGGCGTTGCGACAGGCGATCTGACGGCGGCGCGCGCCCGGCGATTTTGGCCGGAGACATGGGCTTTGATTTCACAGGTCGAGCCCCGATATAAGGTTCACCGTCCGGCGGAGAAAGCCGGACTTTCACGGAGGCCTTGATGGAAATTCAAGTCAGCGGCAAGAACATCGATCTCGGCGACGCGCTCCAGGCGCATGTCGCGGATCGTCTTTCCGACGGCGTGCAGAAATATTTCGGACATGGCGCCGAGGCGATCGTCACCTTTTCAAGGGAACGCCACCTCGTCGAGTGCGAAATGACGGCCCATCTTTACTCCGGCGTGTTCCTCGCAACGCATGGCGACGGCGGCGACGCCTATTCGGCCTTCGAAACGGCGCTCGAAAAACTTGAAAAAAGGGTTCGCCGCTATAAGCGGCGGCTCAAAAACCATCACGCCAACGGCAAGGAGCCGATGCCGAGCGAACAGGCGGCCTATTACACGCTCGCCCCACTCCCTGAGGAATCCGACGAGGATGACGGCGGCGATCTCGCCGATCCGGCGCCGGTTGTGGTGGCGGAAAAAATGACCGCCCTGATGGAAATGACGGTCGGGGCCGCCGTCATGCAGTTAGACCTTGCGGAAAGCCCCGCGATCGTGTTCAAGAACGCCGCCCATGGCCGGCTCAATGTAGTCTACCGTCGGCGGGACGGGCATATCGGCTGGATTGATCCGGCCCCATGAGGACCTGAAGGCGGGAGATTTCTTTCGATAAACAGGACGGGCGGGGATCTGATCTCCCCCGTTCTTGCATAAGGGTTCCGGCGCTGGCTCACGTCAGCCGCAATTTAGTGATTTATGGGTCTATCTGAATTCCTCTCCCCCGACGCGGTGGTCTTTAACCTTCACGCCAGCTGCAAGCGCGAAGCTCTTGCCTTGCTTGCGGAGAAGGCTGCCGCCCTCACCGGCGTTCAGGCCGCGGCGATCCGCCAGGCCCTGATGGAGCGCGAGCAGCTTGGCTCGACCGGCGTCGGGCGCGGCGTCGCCATTCCGCATGGCAAGATCGAGGGCGTCGGCAAGATCGTCGGCGTCTTCGCCAAACTCGACCAGCCGGTTGACTTTGAAGCCGTGGACGACCAGCCGGTCGATCTCGTTTTCGTGCTCCTGGCCCCGTCGGACGCGACCGCCGCCCATTTGAAGGCGCTGGCGAAAGTCTCGCGGCTGCTGCGCGAGGAGAGCGTGCGCGACGCCCTGCGCGGCGCTGGCACACCCGAGGCGCTGTTCGCAATCGCCGCCGACACGGCGCAGTCGAACGCCGCCGCCTGATCGCCTGAAAATTCAGGTAAGCGCCGCGTCAGTGAACGCTGACGGGATTCATTTCATGCTGGCGCGCCGCCGCGAAGGCGAGCGCCCGGTCGCCGACGAGCGCGATCCGCTGGCCGTCGCCCGAATGCACGGAATAGAGCGTGGTGTCGCCTGGAATATCAATCAGCGCGCCGGTGTCGTCGTCGACGAGGTCGTCGATCACCTCGCAGGCGAGAACCGTCCGGACATAGACCAGCTTCTTCCCGCCAAGCTCGGCTAGCTCGCGGACCGACAGCGACGCCTGGCCGCTTTTGTCGCCCGCCCGGTTGGTTTCCTTAAGGTTGGCCATCGGCCAATTCCTCCGCTGCACCTAGGGGAGAACTCCCGCACTCCCCGATCAGGCCACAGATTGGCTATCAAACGGTGAAAACGCCGCCGGACAGCTTCTGGCCCAGCCTAAGACTTAGAGCTACTTTATAACATTTCAATGATCGAATCGCGGCGATTTCAGGCTATTTATCAACCAAATCGTCCAAGAATTGTCGCAAACAGGGACGGATCGATATTTCCGCCCGAAAGCGTCAGCCCGATGGTTCGCCCCTCCGCGCGGATCTTGCGATGAAACACCGCCGCCAGCGCCGCGGCGCCGCCGGGCTCCAGCACGAGTTTCAGATATTTGAACGCCCAGGCGACGGTCTCGGCGACCTCGTCATCGCTGATCGTATAGCCGCCGCGCACCAGCCTTTGCATGATCGGAAAGGTGATGTCGCCGGGGGTCGGCGTCGCCAGCGCGTCGCACAGGGTCTTTCCGGCGATATCGGCCCGCAATTTCCGCCCGGCGCGGATCGACGCCCAGGTCTCGTCGAAGCCTTCGGGCTCCGCGATATGGACCTCGGTCGCGGGCGAGATCTCTTCAAGGATGGTCGCGCATCCCGAGGTCATCCCGCCGCCGCCGCAACAGATGACGAAGGCGTCGAACGACGCGCCGATCGCCGCCGCCTGCGCCGCCGCTTCGAGCGCCAGCGTCCCTTGCCCCTCGATAATGTCGACATCATCGTAAGACGGCGCGAGCGCCAGCCCCTCCTCCATCGCGATCCGGCGGCCGATCGCCTCGCGATCCTCCGTATAGCGATCGAACAGCACGATTTCGCCGCCATAGGCTTTGACCTGCGCGACCTTCAGCGCCGGCGCGTCGCGCGGCATGACGATGACGCTGCGAACGCCGAACAGTCGCGCGGCTCTCGCGACGCCCTGCGCGTGATTGCCCGACGACCAGGCGAGAACGCCGCGCGCGCGCGCCTCGGGCGCCAGCACCGACAAGCGGTTCATCGCGCCGCGAAACTTGAACGACCCGCCATGCTGAAGCGTTTCCGCCTTCATCAACACGCGCCCGCCGGCGCGCTCGTTCAGCCATTCGTTTTCGAGAAGCGGCGTCGTCACGACGGCGCCCGCGATCCGTTTGGCCGCCGCGCGAACGCCCGAAGCTGTCGCTGTCTCCGTCATGCTTAGGCCGCCATCGCTTGCGCGGCGGACGGCGCCGCGTCGCGATCGGTCAAAAAGCGCCAGGAAATGCCGGCAGCGACATTGAAGACCGCGGTCGTCGCCAGGGTCGCCGCGAACAGCACGGCGGCGAACAGCGCAAAAGACGGGTTTTCCGGGCTGAACAGCCTGGCGATCGCGTCAAGGATAGGAATGATCGCCTGACGCGCCTGCGCCTGATCGGCGCCCGCTTCGGAGAGGCGCTGGAACAGCGGGAAAAATTCGCCGGCGAAAGGCGCCGACATGATGACGATCAAGGGCGTGACGGCGAGACTGATGAGGACCCAGAAAAAAAACAGCGGCCATGCATGTCCTTTGGTGATCTCCCACGACGCGCCAAAGCCGATCGTACCGGTGGAGATCGACGCCGGATAAAGCACGCTGAGACGCAAGCGAAACCAGATCGTCGCCAGATTGACGGCGATTTCGGCGAGCGAGTTTAGGAACGCGCGCGCCTGCGGCAGGACCAGCGAGACGATCACGACGACAACCGTCGCCCCAAGTCCGCCGACGATTGAAATCACGAGGAGCATCCCGCTGAGAAGGATATAGGCGGCGAGCAAGCGCAGCTCGTCGCCGCCATAGCGCAGATAGATCGGCGCCTTCAGCTCTTCGCCGCGCACCAGATGCAAAAGGCTCGCGACCGTCATCATCGGATAGGCGACCGCCGACCCCGCGATCATCACCAGCCCCCATTTTCCAAGCTCGCCGACAAGCGTCGCAGCCTCCGCCGGATCGGGGTTTTCGCCAAGGCCGATGATCGACGACGTCGCCGTCATCAGCGGCGTCATCGTGTAGAGTTGCAGGCCGACCAGCAGCGCGACCGGAAACCACAACGCTTTCGCCAGAGGCAGCCAGCGCGCCGCCAGATAAGCGAAGGTCGCGCCGAACGCCTTGATGACCGGAAATTTCATCGGCGTGTTCCTTTGAGAATGCGGCTGTTAGTATGGCGCGACGATGCGATAATTCGACGGACGGGTAAAGCTGACCGGCGCGCGATTGATTTTGAGGCGCGACGCCGCCTTCGCTTGATCCTTCGAGACGCATTCCACAGGAGGGGCAATGGGGAATGGGGAATGGGGAATGGGGAATGGGGAATGGGGAATGGGGAATGGGGCGAGACAAAAAATTCCTCTTCCTGAGGAGCCCCGGCGCAAGCCGGGGCGTCTCGAAGGATGGCTGCGGTCCCTGCTCTCGCCTCACCCTGATCGCCTCCCGTTCCCGAATACAGCTTCTCCCTCTCCGCGCGGAACTCCG
>MEMM01000021.1 GCA_001767925.1 Alphaproteobacteria bacterium RIFCSPHIGHO2_12_FULL_63_12 | reverse complement strand
GCTGAAGGGCAAGGTCGTCATCATCGGACTTGACGATGCGATCGGACCATCGGTCAAAACCGCGCGCGGCGAGATGTCGGTCGCCAAGGCGCAGGCGCTGATCGCCCGCCAGATCGCCGCCGGCGCCGCAACCACGCGGCCGACCTGGATCGGCTATGTCGAAGCTCTCAGCGTCATGCTGCTCGGCGCCGCCGCCATCATGTGGTCGCAGCGGCTCGATTTCTGGAAAGCGGTCGGCGTCGCCGCCTTGGCCTCGGCGCTGATTTTCGCCATCTCGCTCGGCTCGTTCGCCGCCTCGCATCTGCTGTTCGATCCGCTGGCGCCGTCCCTGGCGCTGTTTTTGGGCGCTTTCACTGTCGCCGGCGGGCGTTCGATCGGCGGCGCGCTGAAGGACGACAATGTCCGCGGCGCGTTCAGGGGCGCCTTGCCGGAAACGACGATGAAGCGCGTGCGCGAGGAAGGCGCGTCGGAAGTGCTTGAAGGCGCCCTTCGCCCGCTGACGATCCTGTCTTGCGAACTCAGCTTCGCCGACGATGACATTCAGCGGCTCGCAGAGACGCCGCACGAAGTGACCAATCTCATCGCGCTCGGCTGCGTGCATCTTAAAAAGGCGATCATCGAGGCCGGCGGCGCCGCCGATCAGGCCGAAGGCGGCCGCGTGCTCGCCTATTTCAATGCGCCGCTCGAAAACGCCGATCACATTCGCGACGGCTGTTCGGCGGCGCTCCGGCTCGTCGAGAGCATGGACAAGATCAACGCCGAGATCGAAAGCTCGCCGCGCCTCAAGGGCGTGCAGCTTCATCTGGCGATCGGAATCGCCACCGGCGACTGCTATGTCGGACCCATGGGCCATGGACGAAACAACCGCTATTCCGCGGTCGGAAGGCCGGTGCAGCTCGCGTCGTTTCTAAGCCGTCAGGCGATGGTCTACGGCCCCGCCATCATTTGCGACGAAACCGTCAGCAAGAAGACTAATCATCATTTCGCGTTTCTCGAACTTGACCGGCTGAAAGAGCCGCGTTCCGACAAGGCGTTCACCATTCATGCGCTGGTCGGCAATCCGTTTATCAAATCCAGCAAGGGATTTCGCGCTCTTGAAGACGAGCACCGCCAGATGCTCGCCGCCTATAGCGAGGGCGACTGGCTATCCGCGCGCGCAAGCCTCGCGAAAGCAAAGCTATCTCCGGGCGCAAAGATCGCGCTGTTCGATCTTTACGAGGCCCGGATTCAAAAGAAGCTGGATGAAAACGGCCAGACGCCATGGGATGGCGCGCAGCCGGTGAGTTTCTAAACGCCCACCCGATTGTCTAGAAAGTTCCGGCCGGCCTGACCGTTGCGTTCGAGCCGGCGAAATTATCCGCCCGCCGCTTCATCGCATTTTCCGCAAGCTGGTCGGCGACGTCGCCGAGGTCTTTCAGCGCCCGATCGAAGTCGCGCTTCACCTGCTCGACCATATCTTTTTCCGCGTCGATTTTTTTCAGCGACGCGACATAAATTGTCCGCGTCTCGCGCAGATCGGCGATCGCATCTTCGAGGATGGCGACGTCTGAAAGCCGCGGGCTTGCCGCGTCGCAAGCTTCTTCCGCAACGACCATCAGCGTCTTGGCCGCAGCGAGATGACGGCTCGCGTCATTCATCAAGATCGCTGCGCCGTCCGTCGTATTTTTCAGCTGGTCGACATACGCCTCGACCGCATCGTCGCGCGAGATGCGCTCGGGCGATGGTTCGCCGCCCGTAAGCCGCTCGGCGATCGAGGATGACGATGGCTTGGGCCAAGGCGCCCAGGCGGCGCCAGCGGCCGCCTCCATTAGCGCCGCCCGTTCCGCGACGCTCGCCGTATCGTCTTCTGATGAGGTCTTGATGACCGTCGAACAGCCCATCGCCGCACACGCCAAGGCGGCCAGCATCAGTCGGCGAACCCCGCAACCACCCACTATACGCCACTCCCGTCGACCGGTCGCGCCAAAACGCGCCGGCAATTCGCTTTCGTCCCTAAAGCAGCATATCGCCGATCACACAATACTTCGTTGATGGAACTTCTTGATTGCCGCCCCCTGCCCCCTTTAGGAGATAACAAGGCAGTAACATTAGAACCAGCGCAGATATGTCCGATCGACAAGACCTTTATCCCGCCATCGAACCGCATGCGACGGGACGCCTCAAAGTCTCCGACATTCACGAAATCTATTACGAGATCTCCGGCAACCCGCAGGGCAAGCCGGTCATCGTCTGCCATGGCGGGCCCGGCGGCGGGACCACGCCGTCGATGCGCCGGTATTTCAACCCCGATAAATATCGGATTGTCCTTTTTGATCAGAGGGGATGCGGGAAATCGACGCCCAACGCGGAACTTGCCGGCAATACTACGTGGGACCTTGTCGCCGACATGGAGAAATTGCGGCGGCATTTGGACATCGAAAAATGGCAGGTCTTCGGCGGCTCCTGGGGATCAACGCTGGCGCTCGCCTATGCCGAGACGCACCCAGAGCGCGCGACGGAACTGGTCCTGCGCGGGATTTTCACGCTGCGCCAGTCGGAACTGCTCTGGTTCTATCAGGAAGGCGCGAGCTGGATGTTCGCCGACGCCTGGGAAAAATATCTGGAGCCGATCCCGCCGGCTGAACGCGGCGACCTGATCGGCGCCTATCACCGCCGCCTCACCGGCGCCGACCCCGCGGAAAAGCTCAAGGCTGCCAAAGCGTGGAGCGCCTGGGAGGGCGGCACGGTCTCGCTGGTTCCCTCACAGGAGCGGATCGACGCCTTTTCCTCGGACGCTTTCGCGATCGCCTTTGCCCGCATCGAGTGCCATTACTTCGTTAACCGCGGATTTTTTGACCGCGACGATTACCTGATCGCCAATGCGCACAAGATCCGTGGGATCCCGGGCGTCATCGTTCAGGGGCGCTACGACGTCGTCACCCCGATGAAAACCGCCTTCGACCTTCACAAGGCTTGGCCGGAGGCGGCGTTCGAGCTGATCGGCGACGCCGGCCATGCCGCCAGCGAGCCCGGAATAATTGATGCGCTGGTCCGGGCGACCGACAGATTTTCTGGCCGGTGACCAGATATCGCGCCGGTTTGGCGGGCATTTTCACTGTCGAATTCCAACTGATTTAACGACCTGCTAAATATAGATGCCCGCCGCCTCAGAAACGGGAATGAAAAGAATTTTAACGATTGGCAGGCGAAGATGAACGCGTATCAGAAGCTTGACGCTTTACTGCGCGTTCCGCCGTCTGAGACGGGGGCAAGGTGAATAAAACGAGCGAGACCGCTGACCTTATTGATTTCTCCCAGATCGACGCGTTGTTGTCCGCGGCGGGACGCGACGGCGTTAACGACATCATGCGCGCTTTCTGGCGGTCGACCGACAATCTGACGAGCCAGTTGAAACGTCAGCTCGAAGACGAAGATTTCGCCGAAGCCGCACGGACGTCCCACGCCATCAAGGGATCTGCGGCCAATGTCGGCGCCTGCCTGCTCTCCGCCGCCGCGCGGTCGGTGGAGACCGACTGCAGGAACAGCGACGCGGCTTCGGCCATTGCCGCTTTTGACGATCTTCTCAGCGCCTATCAGGAAACACGGCGCGTGTTGTCGGCCCACATCGACGACGCCGCCTGACGCCGGCGCGGCGCGCGCTATAGCGCCGTTCCGTCCGCATCGCGGCTCATATGCGCGCTCATGACGATGCCGAAGCCGGCCATGATGGTGAGCATCACAGTGCCGCCATAAGAGACCAGCGGAAGCGGCACGCCGACGACCGGCGCGAGGCCCATCACCATGCCGGTGTTGATCAGGACATAAAGCGCGAAAGTGACGCAAACGCCGAGCGCTGCGAGCCGGGCGAAATGCGAGCGCGCCCGAAGCGCGATATTCATCCCGGTCATGATCACCGCGAAATACAAGAGCAGCAATCCGACGCAACCGACGAAGCCGAATTCTTCGCCGAAAATCGTGAATATGAAATCGGTCTGCATCTCGGGGAGAAAATTCAGCTCGCGCTGGGTGCCGAGCATATAGCCCTTGCCGACAAGGCCGCCGGAGCCAAGGCCGATTTTCGACTGAAGAAGGTGGTAGCCGGCGCCGAGCGGATCGGAATCGGGATCGAGAAATGTGAAAATGCGCTTCAACTGGTAATCGTGCAGCACGCCGAACCGAAAGGCGGCGATCGCGCCGCCGACGGCCGCCGCGGCGCCGAGAAAGATCAGCCGCCAGCTCAGTCCCGCCAGAACCATGATCGCGGCGCCGGTGGCGCCGATCATGATCGCTGTTCCAAGATCGGGTTGAAGGACGACGAGACCCACGGGCGCGGCGATCATGATCGCCGGCGGGATCAGAAACAAAATGTGCGATACCTGTTCGGCGCGCAATCCGTGATAATATCGGGCGAGCGCCAGCACGATGCCGATCTTCATCAACTCAGAAGGCTGAAACTGCATCGGGCCAAGATCGATCCAGCGTCGCGCGCCCATATTGACGTCCCCGATCAACGGCACAAGCGCAAGCGCGATGAGCGCCACGAAATAAATCGGGTAGGACAACGCCATCCAGTAGCGGATGCCGATCAGGCCCATGACGATCATCACAAAGGTGGAGAAGGCGAAACGGAGCGCATGCGTGCCGGCCCAGGGCGACCACGAGCCGCCGCCGACCGAATAGAGCGTGACGACGCCCGCGCCCGCGATCATTGTCAGCATGACAATCATCGGCCAGTGCAGTCTCGCGATCTGGTCCTGAATTCCGCGGCGCGGTCCCGGCAAAATGATCGACGCCATCGATTATCCCTCCCGCGCCCTGCTGGCGTTTTGCGCCAGCGCGCCAGGGGTCATCGCCTTTAATCGCGCGGGATCCTTGGTCATGACGGCGGTCATGATCTCTTTGGCTTTCGGACCAGCGTATTTCGCCCCGCCGATCCCGTGCTCGACGACCACGGCGCAGGCGTAACGCGGCGCCTCGTAGGGCGCGAAACACACGAACAGCGCGTGGTCGCGCCGGCTCCAGGGCAGATCTTCGCCCTTGGTGAGGCCGCGACGGCGTTCCTCATCCGTGATGCGATAGACCTGCGCGGTGCCGGTCTTGCCGGCGAGTTTCCATTCCTTGTTGTCGAAGGCGGACCTGACGGCGGTGCCGCCGGGTTCGTTGACGACCGCGTTCATGCCGGCGCGCGCGATCTGGAGATATTCCTCATTGAGATCGAGATGCGGCGCGTGCGGCGTCGGCAGTTCAAGATCGCCGCGGAAGCGGACGATCCGCGGTCGGACTTCCTTGCCGCTGGCGATGCGCGCGGTCATCACCGCAAGTTGCAGCGGCGTCGCCGTCGTCGCCCCCTGCCCGATGGCGACGGAAAGCGTTTCGCCCGGAAACCAGATCTGGTTTTCCGGCGTGCCCGCATAATGCGCGCGCTTCCAATCCCGGCTCGGCACGATGCCGTTGCGCATGCCCGGAATTCCAAGCTCGAACATTTCGCCAAGCCCGAGTTCGGAGGCGACCGCCGCGATCTGATCGATGTCGAGCTTTGTCCCCATCGTGTAGAAGAAGACGTCGCAGGAATGCTTGATCGCATTCTTCATGTCGACGCGGCCGTGCCCTTCTTTTTTCCAGCAATGGAAGAAGCGGTTGCCGTGCCAGAACTTGCCGTTGCAATGCACGCTGAACGAAGGATCGACGCCCGCGCGCTGCGCCGCGATCGCCGTGATCATCTTGAAGGTCGAACCCGGCGGATAGACGCCGCCGAGCGGTTTGTTCAGGAGCGGCTTGTAGGGGCTTTCATTCAGCTCGCGCCACAAATCGGTTGGAATGCCTTTGGTGAAGATGTTCGGATCGAAGGCCGGCGTCGAGGCGAGCACAAGAATGTCGCCGGTTTCGATGTCGATGACGACGGCCGATGCGCTTTCGCCCTCAAGCGCCTTCATCGCCGCGAGCTGAAGATCCGCGTCGATCGTCAGCCCGAGCGTTTCGCCCTGCGTCGGCTGTTTGATGCTGTCTTCAATTTCTTCGATCACGCGTCCATGCGCGTTGACCTGGACATCCATCGACCCGGCAACGCCGCGAAGCTCTTTCTCATAGGTGCGCTCAAGCCCGTCCCGGCCGACTTTGAAACCGGGCTGGCGCAGCAAGAGCTGCTGGTTTTCATTTTCCGGCGCTTCAAGATCCCGTTCAGTGACGGCGCCGACATAACCGATCATGAAGGCGGTCGCATTCCCGAGAGGGTAATTCCGCGTCTCGCTCACTTCAGGGTGGGCGCCGGGAAGATGCGGCAGCTCGTAATTAATTTTCGAGAAGTCATCCCAGCCGAGATTATTGACGATCTCGACCGGCGCGTAGCCTTGCGTACGCTTGATTTCGCGCAACAGCTTTGCGTGTTTGTCATCCGGGATCACGACAAATTTACGGATGCGGTCGAGCGCCGCTTCAATGTCGCCCGCTTCGTCGGGCATCAACAGAAGTCGGAAATTCTGGCGGTTCGACGCCAATATTTTTCCAAACCTGTCGACGATCTCGCCGCGCAACGGCGCGATGATGCGGGTGTTGAACTGATTTTCCTGCGCAAGGCGCTGGTATTTTTCGTGGTCGAGCACTTGCAGCTGAAACAGCCGCGCGCCGACGCCGGCGAGCAGCAGGCCGAAACCGCCGCCAAATACCGCTGCGCGGCGGGTGACGACTTCCTTCTTTTCCGGATCGTTCGAATTGACGCGCACCGCTACACCTCAATCACGACGCGGCGATGGAGGCTGCCGAAGACGATCGCAAAGACCGGGTAGACGGCGATGGTCGTCATCATTTGCAGAACGAGGCCGCCGATCGGCAGCAATGCGCCGGAAAACAAACTCATAAACAGCCACAGTATAACCGAAACGATCATCGCCGCCACCGCAAACCCCATCCACACGACATGCACCTCGCGGCCGAGGAAATAGGATTGTTGAGAGAGCGCGATGTATTGGACGGCAAGGTAAATGGCCGGCCAAAGTCCGAGCGGACCGCCGCTCAGCAGGTCCTGAATGAGGCCGATCGCAAAAATGCTCGCCGCCGGCAGATGACCCGGCGAGTAAAGCGACCAGAAATAGACAACGACCAAGGGAACAAGAGGCGTCGGCAAGCTTCCCTGAAACAATCGCAAGGGCGAGGCGAGCATCAGCGCGCCAATGACGCCAAGCAGCGTCGGCATCGCCGCTCGGGCGACACGCGCCAGATTTTCGGCGCGCGCGGACATGTCAGTCGCCCTCGTCGACGGCGACGGACGGCGAAGCGGCGGCCGGAAAAATATCGGCGGCTGTCGCATCGGCGGCCGGGGCACCAGAGGCCGGCGCACCGGTCGCGAGAGGGGCTTGCGCCGGGGCGCTGACAGCGGGCGCATTAACCGCCGCCGTAACCGGTGCGGTGGCGACCGGCGCCGGCGCGGAAGCCTGCGGCGCGGCGGCGGGCTTGCGGACCGTGCGGGCGGGCTGCGTCGCCGGAGCCGCGGGCGGCGGCGCGATTTCGCCGGTCGCTTCCGTCGCGGCCTCCTCGACCTGCGGGAACTCATAATTGATGATCCGCACCAGACGCGTGCGCGCATAATCCGCGGTCAACTCAACCGTCGCTTCCTTGTCGGTGACTTTTGAAACGACGCCGACCGAAAGGCCGCGCGGCAGCACGCCGCCGGCGCCGGAGGTGATCACGCGCTGTCCGGGTTCGATGCGATCGCCATTGGCGAGCATGGTGATCGCGATCGAGGGATTGGTGGTCGAACGCCCGACCAGCAATCCTTCAACGAACGAGCCTTCGACAAAAACCGGGATGCGGCTTTGAATGTCGTTGAGCAGGAGAATGCGCGAGGCGTTCGACGAGACGTCGACGATCCGGCCGATCATGCCGCGCTCGTCGATCGCGGCAAGGCCCGGCGCGACGCCGTCTTTCGACCCTGCATTGACGATCATTGAATGGGCGTAGGCGTCGTTGGCCTCGCCGATGACGAAGGCGTTGATCGGCTTGGCGGACGGCGGCGCCTCGTAGACGTCGAGTTCTTCGAGCGCGGCGATGATCGAGCGCAAGGAGCGGGCTTCGTCTTCCCACTGGCGCAGCGCCGCGTTTTCTTCGCGCAGCGCCTTGTTTTGGTCGAGCACCCTGAAATAGTCGCCGACATCGCCGACGCGGTCGCGGACCCAGCCGATCGGTCCCGAGACGAACGCCAGAACCGGCGACGCCGCCTCAAGAGCGGTTTCACGCGCCTTCTTAAAGACGGAGGCTTCCGCGGCATAAAGGCTCGACAGCAGCAAGATCAGGGAAACCAGCGCGAATACCAGCAGCCCGACCTGCGAGTTGGATCGGCCGCCGAAGACTTCCCGCCGTTCCTGCCCCAAAATATCCATACGAAATCCGGCCCATCAAACTGACGAAGGCGCCCGAGGCGTTTTCGCCCGGCGCCCCCGCTTATTCCTTGAATCGGGCCCAAAATACCAAGCTTTTCGAGCGCCGCAGCCTAAAAATCCGACTGGCGCCCTAGATCGCGGAGGAAAGCACCCCGCGCATCGCCTTTTCGTTTTCGAGCGCGGCGCCGGTGCCGAGGGCGACGCAGCAGAGCGGGTCGTCGGCGACGGAAACCGGCAGGCCGGTCTCGTCCCGGAGGACCTGGTCGAGATTTCTGAGGAGCGCGCCGCCCCCGGTCAGCATGATGCCGGTGTCGACGATGTCGGCGGCGAGCTCAGGCGGGGTCGCTTCGAGCGCCACTTTGACCGCTTCGATGATCTGGCTGACCGGTTCGGCCAGCGCCTCAGCGATTTGCGCCTCACCGATACGGACTTCTTTCGGGACGCCGTGCATCAAATCGCGGCCCTTGATCTGGATGGTGATCCCCGACCCTTCGGTCGGGATCATGGCGGAGCCGACTTCCTTCTTGATCCGCTCGGCCGAGGCCTCGCCGATCAGCAGGTTATACATGCGGCGGATATAGCCGATGATGGCGTCATCCATCTTGTCGCCGCCGACGCGGACCGATCGCGAATAGACGATGCCGCCGAGCGACAGGACGGCG
>MEMM01000020.1:3370-12474 GCA_001767925.1 Alphaproteobacteria bacterium RIFCSPHIGHO2_12_FULL_63_12 | reverse complement strand
ACCACGTCATCTGTCACGGCATCCCGTCAGACAAGGTGATCAAGGACGGCGACATCATGAATATCGACGTCACCGTCATCGTCGACGGCTGGCACGGCGACACCAGCCGCATGTACTGGGCGGGCGAGCCGAAAGTGAAGGCGCGCCGGCTCGTCGATACGACCTATGAAGCGATGATGAGGGGAATCGAGGCGGTCAAGCCCGGCAATACGCTGCGCGACATCGGCCGCGCCATTCAAACTCACGCAGAGGCCCAGGGATTTTCCGTCGTGCGCGATTTTTGCGGCCACGGTCTGGGCCGCGTTTTCCACGACGCGCCGAACGTCGTCCACTACGCCGAGTATCGCGACCGCCACGGCGTACACCGCGCGCCGGACACCGAATTGAAGGCCGGCATGTTCTTCACCGTCGAGCCGATGATCAATGAAGGAAAGCCCGAGGTGAAACTGCTGAAAGACGGCTGGACCGCGGTTTCCCGCGACAAGTCGCTGTCGGCGCAGTTCGAACATTCCTGCGGGGTCACGGAGACCGGCGTCGAGATCTTCACGAAATCGCCGGCCGGCCTCGACCGGCCGCCCTACGCCGCATGACGCCAGCGGGCGAGAAGCTTGTCAGTCACGCCGCCGGCCATCGCGACCGGCTGCGCGAGCGATTTGTCAAAGCCGGCGTCGACGCCGTTCAGGATTATGAACTGCTCGAACTCATTTTGTTTCGCGCCATTCCGCGCCGCGACGTCAAACCGCTCGCCAAGGATATCATTCGCGTCTTCGGCGGCCTGCCGCAGGCGCTGGCGGCGCCGATCGAACGCCTGACCGAGATCAAGGGCGTCACGGAGAACGCCGCGATCGAACTGAAAATCGTGCACGCCGCCTCGATCAAGCTTGCGCAGGCGCGCGTCCTCGACCGTCCGGTCATATCGTCGTGGAATGATCTTCTCGCCTATTGCCGCGCCGCGATGGCGGACGAAAAGACCGAGCTGTTCCGCATTCTCTTTCTCGACAAGAAGAACATCCTGATCGCGGACGAAGTGCAGCAGCGCGGCACCGTCGACCACACGCCGGTCTATCCGCGCGAGGTCGTCAAGCGCGCGCTCGAACACGCCGCTTCGGCGATCATCCTCGTCCACAATCACCCGTCCGGCGATCCGACGCCTTCGCGCGCCGACATCGAAATGACCAACCAGATCCAGAAAGCCGCCGCCGCGCTCAATATCCGCGTTCACGATCATCTGATCATCGGCCACAAGAGCGAGGCGAGCTTCAAGGGGCTGGGGCTATTGTGAGGTAGCGAGGTTGTCGGTGGTAGGTGTTAGGTTGTGCGCGTCGGCCAACCTTCGCCCGCTAACCCGCGCATCTAATCTCCAACTGACAACCCGCAACCTGCAACCTACAACCTCCTTATGTCCCGCATCATCACCCTCACCCCGAACCCGACCTACGACTTCGCCGTCGATGCACCGAAGGTCGAACCCAACCGCAAACTCAGATGCGTCAATCCGGAGAGCCATCCGGGCGGCGGCGGATTGAATGTCGCGCGCGCCGCTTCTCGCCTCGGCGCCGGGACGCTTGCCATCTTCACCACCGGCGGGCTGTACGGGGCGGCGCTGAAAGGTCTTGTCGCGGAAGAAAGCGTTGCGATGCGCGCCGTTCACGTCTCGGGCGAAACGCGTCTCGCCTTTCATGTACGCGATACCTCCAGCGGCGACGAATACCGCTTCAACCTTCCGGGCGCGGAAATTTCGGCGAGCGAACGCCAGGCGCTGCTTGATGCGATCGCGCAGGAAGTGAGCGAAGGCGACTTTATCGTCGGTTCAGGAAGCCTGCCGCCGATGCGGGGGCCTGGCGCCCAGGAAACTTTCTGGGCGGAAGCGTCGCGCATCGCGAAATCGAACGGCGCGCTTTTCGTTCTCGATTCGATCAGCGGGCTCGACGCCGCGCTGAAGGAAGGCGTCTTCCTGCTGCGTCACAACGAACATGAATATCAGTCCCTCGCCGGCAAGGCCCTCAAATGGCCGGACGAAATCGCGGCCTTCGCCAAAAGCCTCGTCGCCAAGGGCGCCGCCGAACGCGTCGTCATCACCCATGGCGGCGACGGATCGGTGATGGCGACCAGGGACGCCCTCACCTTCGCGCCGGTCTTTCCGGTGCGCGCGCATTCGGCCGTCGGCGCCGGCGACAGTTTCGTCGCCGGGCTGTGCGTCGCGCTGATGCGGGGATGGAACGACGCCGACGCCCTTCGCTACGCTTCCGCCTGCGCCGCCGCGACGCGCCTTTCCAGCGGCACGTCGCTATTCAAGAAGGAAGACGTCGAGCGACTTTACGCCGGCGGCGCCTGATCGCCCGGCGCTCAACCGGAAATACCGCACCGCTTGGCCATCCTTCGAGACGCGCGCAAGAGCGCGCTCCTCAGGATGAGGGGATATTTGTCAAGAGATCTCCTCATCCTGAGGAGCGATGCGGAGCATCGCGTCTCGAAGGATGGCCGCAAGGGATACGGCTTTGGATCAATCGCAGAGGATCTAATCGAACTCCGGCAGGCGCCGCTGCATATAGGCGCTCGCCGCAAGCATGAATTCCGGCGACTTCAGTTGCGCGTTGAAGATCGCGCCTTCCTTCGCCATGCGCTCCATCACCGCGGCGCGGTTCGAGCGGATGAGGCGCTTGGTCTCGCGCATCGCGTTCGGCGCTTGCGCCGCGACGATGCTCGCGATCTTGCGGCATTCCTCCATGAAGGACGCCGCCGGGAAAACGCGCGAGACGAGGCCCGCGGACAGAGCTTCCTGCGCGGTCAGCACGCGGCCGGCGATGAAGATGTCGTTCGCCCAGGCGTTGCCGACCGCCATCGGCAACAACAGCGAGGAGCCCGCTTCCGGCACGACGCCAAGATGCGGGAAAGGCGAGCGAAACGTCGCCTGCTCGCTCGCATAGACAAGGTCCGAATGCAGCAGCAGCGTGAGGCCGACGCCGACCGCCGGACCGTTCACCGCCGCCAGCAACGGCTTGTCGCAAGCAACGATCGCTTCAAGAAACCGCACGACCGGCGGCTTTCCCTCCGGCAGGCCGGCGGCGAAATCGCCAAGGTCATTGCCGGCGGTGAAACTGTCGCCGGCGCCGGTGAGGATGACGCAGCGGATCTGGTCGTCGTCATGCGCGCGTTCCAGTCCGTCGGCGATCGCCGCGTACATTTCATGCGTCAGCGCGTTCTTCTTGTCCGGACGGTCGATAAGGATCGACAGCACGCGCCCGTCGCGATCGGTTTTGACATGTTTGCTCATGTTTGGCCTTTCTCCCCGCCCGCTGACATGGCTAGCTGAATCGCCGGACGAACGGCGTTCCCGAAAACAACAGAATATGCGGGCGGCCGTTGATGTAGCCGTCGAATTTGATGCGTTCGGGCGAGGCTTCGTCGCCGAGCCGCCATTCGCCTGACTTCATCGCCGTCAGCGGTTCGATATTGCCGATGAAAATTCCGCCGTCGCGGGCGTAAACATAAAGCGGTCCCGCCCAGCGGTCGTCATTGTCATAACGGCCGGCGAAAACGCGCAGGGCATCGGTCGCGGGCGGCTTGTAGCCGATCGCGGGATCGACGAGATATTCGACATCGCCGACCCAGGCGCGCACCGGCTTTTCATTTTCGGTTTCGACGACGACGCCGGGGACGGCGAAGTCAGGCTCGGTCGTCGCGAAGAGCGCGCCCGCCGCCTGTTGCAGCGCGCTGACGCGGCCGCCCCGCCGCAGGCGGAGCGTTGCGCCTTCAACGGCGATTTCGAAACTGTCGCCATCCGCCGCAGTGAAGACGCCCGCATATTGCAGCGGCTTTTCGAGCGCGATCGACGGCGGCTTGGGCGTCGGCGCCGGCGATCCTTCCCTCACCGCCCGCATCAGTTCGCAGGCGAAGGTCGAAACCCGCACCGGCCGGTAATTCAGCGCATAGTGAATATTGGCGGAGGCGAACGCCGCCACTCCCGCTTCGGCGTCGACATGCAGCGCCGAGCAGAACGAGATCATGCCGCCGGTGTGGTGGAGATATTTGCGGCCATCGCTTTCGATGCGCGCGATGCCGTTGCCGTATTTCGAGTTCGGTCCCCAGCCTTCCACCGGATCGGCGAGAAAGCGTTTCGCGGCGGCGTCGGAAAAGACCGGTCCGCCCTTGCCGTCAGCGAGATCGAGCAGGAAGCGCAGGAATTTAGCCATGTCGCCCGCCGTCGACGCGACGCTGCCCGCGGGACTTTCCGAATCGACCCACGGCGTCGGCGTCATCGCCGAGGGGCGCGGGTTGAGCCGGTCGGTCAGCGCCGGCTCATAGCCTTGCGCATAGCGATGACGGTCGGCGACGCGCATCGCCGCAACCGACTTCGTCATGCCGAGCTTGTCCAGAACGCGCTCGGCGACCAGTTCGTAATTCAGCTTGCCGCCGGCGGTCTCGGCAATCATCCCGGCGAGCGCGTAACCGGAATTGGAATAAGACCAGCCCGTTCCGGGCGCGAAGCCGGTCCACAGCCCGCCTTCGGGGAAGATCGAACTATCCGCCGGCAGGCCCGAGGTGTGGTTGAGAAGCTGTTGCAGGGTGATCGCCTTGCCGCCGCGCACCGAGACGCCTTTCAGCGCGTCTTCAAGGCGAATATCCGGCGAAAGCTTCCCTTCATCGATAAGCGACCAGGCGGCGAGCGCCGTGAACATCTTCGAAATCGAGCCGACCTGAAAGAGATGATCGGGATTGACCGGAATGTTCTTGTCGACATCGGCGAGGCCGGACGAGACGACGCCTTCAAATCCGTCGCGCGTGACGACGGTGACGGTCATTCCGGGCACGCCCCATTCGGCGCGATGGAGGTCGGCATAGGCGGCGAGCGCTTTCAGCGCCTGACGATGCGCCTTGCCGCCCTTGCCGTTCGAGCTCGCCGCGGCGGCGGCGCTCATATTTGCTGCCGCACCGACCGCGAGCACCGCGCCGCCAAGGAAAACCCTGCGATTGAAGTCCATAAATCCCCTCCCGCTTGTTTTTGAGATTCTAGCGGAAGCCGCCGCCGATGGCGACCGCGATCAGCACCATCCTTCGCGACGCGTTCCTTCGGAACGCGTCGCGAAGGATGGCCGCAAAGCGCTACTCCCGGTAAATCGCGATTTCCTTGCGCTCGCCCTGCTTCACGCCGCGGAACATGCCGGCGGAGTTGAAATCCAGGACGAAATCGCCATTTGGCGCGAGCACGATGACGCCGCCGTCCCCGCCGGATTTTTGCAGGCGGTTGTGAATGACGTCAGTTGTCGCCTCTGCGACGGTCTTGCCCGCATATTCGACCTGCGCGCAGATATCGCGCGCGATGGTGAGGCGGATGAAATATTCGCCCCAGCCGGTCGCCGACACGGCGCAGGAATTATTGTCCGCATACGTCCCGGCGCCGATGATCGGCGCGTCGCCGACGCGGCCGTAGCGTTTCAACGTCATCCCGCCGGTCGAGGTTCCCGCCGCGAGATTTCCCTCATGGTCGAGCGCGACGGCGCCGACCGTGCCATATTTGAAATCGTGCGGCAGCCCGCTTTCTTTTTTTGCTTCCGCCGCATCCTTTTCCGCTTTCAGCGCGTCCTTGTACTGGCGCCAGCGCGTCTCGGTCCTGAAATAGGACGGCTTCACGAAATCGAGCCCCTGCGTCTTCGCGAATTCCTCGGCTCCCTCGCCGACCATCATCACATGCGGCGACTTCTCCATGATGGCGCGCGCAAGGCGGATCGGATTTTTCACATGCGTGAGGCCCGTCGCCGCGCCCGCCGCTTTGGTGCGCCCGTCCATGATCGCCACGTCAAGTTCGTTCTTGCCGTCATGGGTGAAGACGGCGCCTTTTCCGGCGTTGAAGAGCGGCGAGTCCTCCATGATGAGGATCGCCGCCTCGACCGCGTCGAGCGCCATTCCGCCCTTTTCGAGGACCGCATAGCCGGCGTCGAGCGCTTCTGAAAGTTTCGCCTTGTAGGCTTCTTCCTCGGAGGGCGTGTAGCGCCCGGGTTCCAGCGCGCCGGCGCCGCCATGGATGACGATGGTGATCGGCGGCGCTTCAGCCGCGGCGGCGGAAGCGAACAGCGACAAGGCAATGGCTATCTGACGAATCATGGGGACTCTCCTCACCCCAGTCTGGTGAATGAGGGCCCGCGGATCAAGTCGCCTCGCCAAATCGCTATCGCCTCAGCGCGCGAGGTTCTCGTTGGCGAAATCCCAATTGACGAGATCGCTCAGAAACTTGCCGATATAGGTCGGGCGCTGATTCTGGTAATCGAGATAATAGGCGTGTTCCCAGACATCCATCGTCAGCAACGGCGTCACGCCTTCGGTGAGCGGCGTTTCGGCGTTCGGCGTCTTGCGGATTTCAAGCTTGTCGCCCGCCTTGACCAGCCATGCCCAGCCGGAGCCGAACTGGCCGGCGCCCGCATCGGCGAACTGGCGAGAGAAGGCGTCATAGCCGCCAAACGAGCGATCGATCATCGCCGCGATGTCGCCCTTCGGCGCGCCGCCGCCATTCGGGCGCATCGAGCGCCAGTAAAAGGTGTGGTTCCAAACCTGCGCGGCGTTATTGAAAAGACCTTGGTCGGTTCCCTTCGCGGCGCGGACGATCTCTTCAAGAGACGCCGTGGCGAGCTTGCCGCCCTCAATCAGCGAATTCACCTTGTCGACATAAGCCTTATGGTGTTTGCCGTAATGGAAGTTGATCGTATTTTCGGAAATGTGCGGCGCGAGCGCCTTGCGGTCATAGGGAAGTTCCGGAAGTTCAATCATCGCGATGTCCCTGTTGTTGGCGTGTGCATATGCGCCCCCAAATAGGAGCTGACGCCGGTTTGGCAACCGCCAGAAGGGACTAATTTCGCGATGACGGCGCGTAGCGCCGTCGCATGCGACGAAATGGCGCCGCTATCACACGTCCGGGAGCAGCAATTTCTGCGCGCGCCATTGTTCGACAATGCGCGCGATGAATGTTTTGTCATCGACATCGACCGACCAGCCGTCGGTGAAGCTCGCGGTCAGGCTGCGCGGCACCGATTCGCGCGCCAGCGCGTCGAAGCGGATGCGCGTCGGAAGCGGAACGCCCTCGCCGACCGCGATCGCCTCGCCGAGACCAAGCGAAGGAAGGCACGCAAGAAGGCTCGTCGACGCGTCCGGCACGGCGGCGCGCAGGGCTTCCTGGTCCGCCTGGTTCGCAAGGCGCATCGCGAAAATGGTGTTGCACTGGGAAAGGATCGTCGCGTCGAGTTCGGTCGGCCGTTGCGAGGCGACCCACAAGGAGACGCCGACTTTCCTTCCTTCCTTGGCGATGCGGACAAGCGCCTTTCTTGTTGGGGCGAAGCCGACATTTTCCTTGGCCGGCGCGTAACGGTGCGCATCCTCGACGACGATCGCGATCGGCGCCGCACCGTGACTCCAAAGGCCGAATTCGAAGGCAAGACGCGTCACCACCGAGACGATCACCTGCGCGACTTCGACCGGAAGCCCGCCAAGCTCGATGATAGAGATCGGCGATCCTTCGACCGGAATGCGGAACAGCTGCCCGAGGAATTCGGCCATCGTGTCCTGCACGGTGAGGCCGCCGAACATGAAGGCGTAACGCGCGTCCTGGCTGATGCCGTGAAGGCGTGCGCGAAGCCGCTTGTAGGGTCCGGTCGCGCGCGCGTTTTCAAGACTGCCGAGCGTCTTGTCGATCAGCGTCAGAAGTTCTGAAATGCGATAGGGAACCGGCGTGTCGACGGTGATGTTCGAGCCTTCGCGCCGTTCGGCCATCAGCTTGGCGCCGGAGGCGGCGTTGCCGATATTCATTTTCTTGGCGACCGGAATGAGATCGCCGAGAATTTCGACTTCCTCGACGCAATTGACGCGGCCGGGATAGAGAATTTCGACCAGCTCTTCGAAGGTCAGCATCCAGTAAGGCAAAGTGAGGCTCGACGTGTCGAAGACGACGGCGTCGGCGCCGAAGCAGTGCGAATATTCGTTGTGCGGATCGAGAATGACGATGTGGCCATTGTGATAGCGTTGCAGCACGGCCTGCAGCATCAAGGTGATCGCGCAGGATTTGCCGGCGCCGGTGGTGCCGAGAATGGCGCAGTGGCGCGAAAAGAGATCGTTGACGGAGACCGTCGCCGGGATCGCGACATCCTGCTTGACGACGCCGATCCTGACGCTCGCCGAGCCGTTGGCGGCGAACAGCGCCGCGAGTTCTTCGCGCGCCGCGAGCTGCACCTCGTCATGCAAGGTCGGATAGGTCGAGACGCCGCGGCGGAACCGCGCCGGCGTCTTCTGCGTCGGCTTGGTGAATTCGCCGATCAGCTCCAATTCGATGATGCGCAAGTCCTTGCCGCCGGAATCGAGCGACGGCGCCGGGACGCTCATCGCCGAGACGAGGCCGAGAACGATGCACGCGCCGGTGTCGACCGACAAGATCGCGCCAAGTTGCGGGCGATGCACCCGGTCGAGATCGGGGCGATCCTCGTCGAGCATGACGAGCGCGTGGCTGCCATTGACGGAGACGACTTCTCCGATGCGGGTTTTGCGGCGCTGCGCCGCGGCGCGCAGTTTGTCCGCGGCGGTGACATTGTCGACGGCTGCCTGGCTCATCTCACTCTCCTCGCGCCGGCGTTAACCGGCAAGTTTCATTTCATCGCTTAGCGCAACGTCCGCCGCTTGCGGCGGCGGCAACGCAATTCTGACCAGCGTTCCTTCGCCGAGTTTCGATTTTACGGAAAAGCGGCCGCCCTGCATTTCGACAAAGGTCTTGGCGATCGCAAAGCCAATGCCGGGACCGGCGAAGGAGCGATCGAGCCCCTTATGCGGACCTTCAAACGCCAGAAGGGCCTTTTCGATTTCGTCCGCCGACATGCCGGGACCGCGGTCGCGCACCGCGATCTCGCCCCAGCCGTCGTCGCCTGTCGAAGCCCTCACGAGAATGCGCGAGCCTTCCGGGGCGAATTTGACGGCGGTGCGAATGACATGATCGAGCGCCTGACCGATGCGGATCGCGTCGCCCCAGCCGTTCGCGGCGGCGCCGTCAGATTTGATATCAATCGAGACTTTGCCGGCGTCCGCTGCGATCTTAGCGCGCGCCGTCGCATCCTGCAGACGCCGGCAAAGTC
>MEMM01000020.1:0-3352 GCA_001767925.1 Alphaproteobacteria bacterium RIFCSPHIGHO2_12_FULL_63_12 | reverse complement strand
CGCCGTCGAGCGCCGCCGCCTCCAACAGCGTGTTGATATGGCTGAGCAGAAGGTCGGCGGATTGCAGGACATAGTCGGCGTAATTTCCGCGCTGTTCGGCGGTCAGCTTGTAGCTGTCGCCTTCCTTCAGCATGGTCGTGAAGCCGATGATCGCATTCAGCGGCGTGCGCAATTCGTGATTCATGTTGGCGAGAAATTCCGCGCGCGCCTTGATCGACATTTCCGCTTCGGCGCGGGCGGCCCGCGCCATGTTGCTGGCGCGGCGCACGGCCATCGCCTCCCCCATTCCGGAGGCGAAGGCGGAGATCAGCGTCGAAGACGCGGAATCGAATTTCGACAGGGTTCGCATCAGCCTTTTCCCAGAAAGGCGACGCTAGGGATGAAGCGCTAATGCGCCGTTAACCAGCGAACGACGAACCGCAGGATCGGCCGAAATTCACGCCGGTTCATGCTGCCGCCGGCGCCGGCTTTTGCGTTCCCTCGTTCGCCGCCTTTGGAAGGTATGCGAGGGCGATATCGCCGATTTCGGGCGTCAGCGGACGCTCCTTCGTCGCAAAGACGATCTGTCTCTTGCGGACGACAAGGATGATTTCATATTCCTTACCGAGATCCTTCAAATATGAGTCAGGCGGATATTCCTCGGTGAGGCGCGTTTTCTGGTAGAACCACCCGGCGTAATGGCGGCTCAACAGCTCATCGAGCGTCGGCGCGGACTTGAACAATGTCCGGCCGCGGAGCGTATAGGAGACGGAGCGCCTGTCGTCGTCCTCGCGCGCGCCGGCGCTCAGCTGATTGATCGAGGCGCGGCCGAGTTCCGGCGCAAGGTCGGTGCAAACGAGCGCATTGTAGGATTCGTTGCCCGACACCGCGAGCAAATTGCCGAAGCGGTTGAGATCGAGATGGTGTTCCGTCACCTCCGACAAGATCTCGCCGAAATAAGTCGGCACATCCGCAAGTCGCGCGGGCTGTAGGCGCCGCCAGCTGGCGTCGGCGATGGTCACCGGAATTTCCATTTCCTTCAGTTTTGCCGCAAGTCCCGCCGCCCAGGGCGAGGCGCCGACAATGAGGACGCCGGGCTGTTCGGTGACCGCAAGCCCCAGCGCCCTGGCCAGCGGCCCAATGGTGAACCCGTGCAGGACGACCGTGATGAACACCATGGCGAAGGTCAGCGGGATCAGCCGCTCGGAAGAGGCGATCATCGCGGCGATCGCTTGCTGGTCGGCGGCGAGATACGACCCCGCCGAGAAATGTTCGACGAGCGTCGCGCCGAACAGGCTCGCCACGGACACGGCGACGATGCCGCGGGGCGCGATCCAGCCGAGCAACAGACGCTCCTTCCACGAAAGTCCCGCATTGATGGTTGAAAGAAAAACGGTCAACGGCCGCACAATGAGCAGGAGCGCCGTGATCAGAGCGAAATCCTGCGGGCCCAGCGCCTCAATCGTTTCCATGGTCAAATTCGCCGTCAACACGACAAAGACACCGGAGACCAGCATTGTGGCGATCGATTCCTTGAAATGGCGCAGCTCATTGATGCTGGCGAGGCGGGCATTGGCGAGCGTCACGCCCATGGTGGTGACGGCGACGAGACCTGCTTCGTCCTGAAGAAGATTGGCGAACTCGAAACCGGCGAGGACAAGCGCCAGCAGCACCGGCGCCTTCAGATATTCGGGGACCAGTCCCCTGTTGAAGAGGGCGGCGGCGGCGCGCCCGAGCGCAAAGCCGCACATGACGGCGAGAAGCGATGAGAGAAGAAGCGAGGCGAATAATTCGCCGGTCGATCGCGCATGGCCGACGGCGCTCTCGAAGGTGATGACTTCATAAACGAGGACCGCGAACATAGCGCCGATCGGGTCATTGACGATGCCTTCCCATTTCAGCAGGGCGGCGGGGCGCTGATAGAGTTTCGACTGACGCAACAGCGGGATAATGACAGTCGGCCCCGTCACCACCATGATCCCTGCGAACAGCGCCGCCACGGAGGGTTCGAGCCCGCCGATCCAGATCGCCGCCGCCAGTCCGAGGGCCCAGGCGATGAAAACGCCGGGAATGACAAGGCGCCGGACGCCCCGCTTCAATCCGGCGATTTCCGAAAAATCGAGCGTCAGTCCTCCGTCGAAAAGAATGACCGCAACCGCGATCGCGATCATCGGTTGAAAAAAGTCGCCGAACAGGAGCTGCATTGGCGCCGGCCCGCCCGGCGCATACGATTCGGGCCAGAGTATCTTGAACACCGGCCCGGCGAGCAGTCCCGCAATGGCCATCAGCACGATCGCCGGCAGCGCCAGCCGCCAGGCGAGCCACTGAGCGCCGACCCCGAGCACGCCGATGATGGCAACAGCCAGGACGAGGTTGTCCATCATTCCTTAGTGCGTGCTGTCGCGAACGAGGTCAACGGTTCCGGAACACCGGCTTTCGCTTCTCGACGAAGGCGTTCATGCCTTCCTGCTGGTCCTGGGTGCCGAAAATCGAATGGAACAGCCGTCGTTCGAACCGGACGCCCTCCGTCAACGGAAGTTCAAAGGCGCGGTTGACGGATTCTTTCGCCAGCATGACGATCGGCCATGAATAGGACGCGATCTGTTTCGCCGTCTTGATCGCCTCCGCCTTCAGCTCGCCCTTCGGCACGATGCGGGAGACGAGGCCGCAGCGTTCGGCCTCCTGCGCGTCCATCATCCGCCCGGTCAGGACCATCTCCATCGCCTTCGACTTGCCGATGAAGCGCGCAAGGCGCTGCGTGCCGCCGGCGCCGGGAATGGCGCCGATCGTGATTTCAGGCTGGCCGAATTTGGCGTTGTCGGCGGCGATGATGAAGTCCGCCATCATCGCAAGCTCGCAGCCGCCGCCGAGCGCGTAGCCGGCGACCGCCGCGATGACCGGCTTCCTGACGCGCGTCGTCTCTTCCCAGTTCCGCGTGATGAAATTCTCGTTGAAGGCCTCCATATAGGTCTTCGTCGCCATCTCCTTGATGTCGGCGCCGGCGGCGAAGGCCTTCTCCGATCCGGTGATGACGATGCAACCGATCTCCTCATCGGCGTCGAGCTTTTTCAGCGCATCGGTCAACTCGTCCATCAGCTCGTTCGAAAACGCATTGAGCGCTTCGGGACGGTTCAGCGTGATGACTCCGACCGCGCCGTCGGTTTCAAGAATGATCGTCTGGTAGGGCATGGAAAGCTCCGGGAATGGGGATTGGGGATTGGGGATTGGGTAATTTAGGGGGTGGCGCTGGCGAACCCTATTCACTTCTCACCACTCACCACTCGCCTCAACTAAATCCCATCAGCTTCAGCCCCTCCGCCCGCGACCTCGGGTCGTCGCGGAAGGCGCCCATCATGCGGCTTGTGGTCATGAT
>MEMM01000019.1:13457-22523 GCA_001767925.1 Alphaproteobacteria bacterium RIFCSPHIGHO2_12_FULL_63_12 | reverse complement strand
ACCGTCTGCCCGTCGCCGCCCTCGCCGCCGCCCATTCGCATCAGCGCGATCAGGCAGTCGGCGCGATCGCTCAGCGTCGGCGCTTCGAGAAGCGCCTGCTTTTCATTCGGCGCGAACGGACACCCCATCGCCAGCGAGTTGACCAGCGCTTCGGTCGGCGCTTCGGCAGCCGCCTCCCAGTCCGTGCTGAGATTTTCCGTATCGAGATAAAGCCGCATGGCGTCGAACAGCCGCTCGCGGTCGATGTCTTTTTCGGTGAGGTCGGCGTCCGCGTCCGCGGTGAACGCGGAATAGTCGACTTCGGCCCGTCGATAGGGCGCGTCAGCGGCAAGTTCCGGTCCCAGCCGGAACCGCAACAGGCCGGTCAGCGTCACCAGATAGCGGCCGTCGCCGGTTTCGGCGAACGACGTGATCCTCCCCGCGCAGCCGACGTCGAACAGCGGCGGCGGGCCGCTTGCGGTCTCGCGCGGCTGGATCATGCCGATGGTGCGGGCGCCGGCGAGCGCGTCGTCGATCATCCTCAGATAGCGCGGCTCGAAAATATTCAGCGGCAGCTGGCCCTTCGGCAGCAGGATGCAGCCCGACAGGGGAAACAGCGGAATGATCCCCGGCTGTTCGCGCCCGTGAACGCGAAGCGGCCGCGGATGCGCGCCCGCGGCGGCCATCAGGAAAACATCAGCGACGAAAGCCGGCGCCGCCCGCTCAGCGTGTGCGGATGCTTGGGGCCGAGCGCTTCAAAGATCGTCAGCATTTTCTTGCGCGCGGCTTCCTCGTTCCATGCCCGATCGGCGGCGAACATCGCCAGCAATTCGTCGATCGCGCCCTCGGTGTCGCCTTTCGCGGCGAGCGCTTCGGCCAGTTCAAGACGCAGCGAAAAATTCTTCGGATCGGCGCCGGCGCGGCGTTTGAGATCTGCGATATCGCCGCCGGCCTTCTCGCCGAGTTCGATCTGGGCGCGGACGGAATTCAGCGCGGGATCGTTTTTCTTCGCGTCGGGAACGATGCCGAGCGCCTCGCGCGCGCCGGCGAAATCGCCGGTCGCGATCCGGCATTTGGCGAGGCCCGCCACCGCGCGGATAAAAGCGTCGTCGCCGGCTTCTTCGCTCACCTGCGCGACGTCGGCATAGGCTTGCGCGGCGCCGGCGGCGTCGCCGCCCGCGAGCGCGGCATCCGCCGCATCGAGCACGGCGCCAAGATCGACGCCGCCGGCGGGCGCGCCGGCCATCCCGGCCATATCCGAAAGACGCCCGACAAACGTCTTGATCTGGCTGTCCGGGATCGCACCCTGAAAGCCGTCGACCGGTCGGCCCTGAAAAAACGCATAGACGGTCGGCACCGACTGGATGCGCATCTGCGAGGCGAGCATCTTGTTCTTGTCGATGTCGATCTTCACGAGGGTGACCGCGCCGGCCGCCTCGGTCACCGCTTTTTCAAGAGCCGGCGTCAGCTGGCGACAGGGCCCGCACCATTCGGCCCAGAAATCGACGATCACCGGCGCCGTCATCGAGGCGTCCAGCACGTCGCGCTCGAAGGTTTCGATAGTTGCGTTCTTGATGAGATCGCTCTTGGCGGGCTTTTGGGTCGCGGCTTTCAGATCCATGGATTCCAGTCCTTCATTCGCCCCATAAATGAGGTCCCGCGCGGCCGAACGCAACGCCCGCCGGCGATTTTCAGGCGTTAGTTTCCGGCGAGGCGAGATCGATCACACGCGGTTCAAAGCCGCAGGCCTTGATGAAGGTAAGGAGCCCATCAGGCGAGACCGCGGTCGAGGCGGTGTTTTCCAGCGGATGAAACCAGACGGCCGGCCAAGACAGCAGCGCGCGATCGAGCGCCACCTCAGTTAACGCGCGCGCGGTTTCGTTGACCAGCGCGAAGGGGGTGACGGCGCCCGGGATGACGCCGAGCGTCGCCGTCATCAGCTCCGGCCGGCCGAAGGACAGGCGTCCCCTCGACCCGGCGGCCCGCCCATAGCCGACGATGTCGACTTGCGTGTCGCAATGCGCAACGGCGAGAAAAAGCCGGTCTTTCTTGTCTTTCAGGAACAGGTTTTTTGAATGTCCGCCCGGCATCGAGGCCTTGTGGTCGCGCCCTTCTTCGACGGTGAAGATCGGCGGATGATCGACCGTCCGGTGCGCGACGCCGAGGCGGTCGAGAAAGGCGAAAAGGTCGGCGCGGGTTTTCATCAGGATCTGGAGCCGGGTTCGGGGTTTGGAATTAGGATTAAACTCAGGAACGATCCACCCCCCCTGCTGTCCCCAATCCCTTCCCCGCCGCCCCGCCAAAACCGCCGCCTTGCCAAAACCGCGGCCCTCATGCATAGAGCGCGTCACCTAGCCGTCGGGCCTCGCGCCTGCGGTACGCCAGTGAGCGGGCGTAGCTCAGGGGTAGAGCATCACCTTGCCAAGGTGAGGGTCGGGCGTTCGAATCGCCTCGCCCGCTCCATTTTTCCTCCCTTTCCGGAAAGGTCCGCCTCGCCCCCGGGGTGCGTTCGCCTTATTTGGGTTGGCGCAAACCGCCCAACACCGGACCGTCGTTTTTTCGCGTCGCCTTTAGCCGGAGCCCAGCCCTTGCACGTGAGCAACCGCTACCCGTCGATCGCCGCTGTCCTCGAACGCCACTATGGCCTTGCCGGACAAATCAGCCCGCTGCCCGGCGAATACGATCTCAATTTCGAGGTCGCGGCGGCGGGCGGGCGCCATGTCTTCAAGGTGATGCGCGCCGGGTGCGATCCTGCCTTCATCGACATGCAGGTCGCCGCGATGGAGCGGGCGAGGAAAGCCGGGCTCGGCGCCAGCCTGCCGGAGGTCATCCGCACACGGAGCGGCGAGGCGGTCGCGCGCTTCGCGGGCGAGGACGGGAGCGAGCGCCTCGGCTGGCTGATTTCGTTTCTTCCCGGCAAGGTCCTGGCCCTGATCGAACCGTGGACGCCGTCGCTCGCCGCTTCGATCGGCGCGCTGCTCGCCCGTCTCGACCGCGCGCTTGAGGGGTTCGACCATCCGCTGCTCGCGCGGACGCAAAAATGGAATCTGCTGCAGGCGGGCTGGATCGCCGCGCATCTTGACGTCCACGCAGACGGCGTGCGCCGGCGCCGCGTCGAAGGCATCCTGTCGCGTTTTGAAAACGATGTCCTGCCGCGCCTTCGACGGCTGCCGCTGGCGGCGGTTTACAACGACGCCAACGATCTCAACATTTTTGTCGGCCGCGGCGCCGACGGCGCCTTGCGCGCGACCGGAATCATCGACTTCGGCGACGCGGTTCTGGCGCCGCGCGTTTGCGAGCCGGCGATCGCCATCGCCTATGCGATGATGGGCGCCGGCGACGGGCTTGCGCGCGGCGCGGCGCTCGCCGGCGGGTATCACAAGATCGCCGCGCTCACCGAGGAAGAAATCGCGCTCCTTGCGCCGCTGGTCGCCATGCGGCTCGCCGTCAGCGTCACCAATGCGGCGATGATGCGGAGCCTTGACCCGCAAAACGCCTACCTCCAGATCAGCGAGGCGCCCGCATGGCGCCTTCTCGATTATCTCGGCGGCGTCGGCGATGACCACGTCGAGGCCGAGATCCGCGTGGCGTGCGCCTGCGACGACCCGTCGGGCGTCATCGCGTCGAAGAAAAGCCTTCTCGTCCGCCGACGGACGATCGCGCCGTCGAACCAGGCGCTTTTTTACGCCGAGCCCTTGCGGCTGGTGCGCGGCGAGCGGCATTTTCTTTACGATGCGGACGGCGCCGAATATCTCGATGTTTACAACAACGTTCCGCATGTCGGCCACGCGCACCCTCGCGTCGTCGACGCGGCGAGTCGGCAGATGGCGCGGCTCAACACCAATACGCGCTATCTTCAGGACATCCATGTCGATTACGCCGAACGCCTGCTGGCGCGGCTTCCCGCGACGCTGTCGAAAATCGTCTTTCTGAACTCGGCGAGCGAGGCGAACGAACTCGCGCTGCGGCTGGCGCGCGCCGCGACCGGTGCGAAGGACATGATCGTGATGGACCATTGCTATCACGGCAATACGACCGGCGCGATGGACATTAGTCCGTACAAGTTCAATCATCCAAAATCGATGAGCGCCAAGCCGGACTGGGTTCATGTCGCGCCGCAGCCCGATTGCTATCGCGGCGCGCGGCGCGGGCCGGACGCGGCGGCCGGATATATCGCGGATCTCGAAGTCGTCATCGAGGGCGCCGCCACGGGAGGCCGCAAGATCGCCGGCTTTATTTCCGAATGCGTTCCGAGCGTCGGCGGCCAGATCGTCCTTCCAGAGGGCTATCTCGCCGCCGCCTATCGTCTGACGCGCGCCGCCGGCGGCGTCGCCATCGCCGACGACGTGCAGACGGCGCTTGGACGGCTCGGGACCCATTTCTGGGGCTTCGGCCCGCAGGACGTTGTCCCCGACATCCTTGTTCTCGGAAAGCCGATCGGCAACGGCTATCCGCTGGCCGCCGTCGCCATGACGGAGCGGATCGCGGCGGCGTTTTCGGAAGGACCGGAATTCTTTTCAACCTTCGGCGGCTCGAGCGCCGCCTGCGCCGCCGGCGACGCGGTGCTCGACGTGCTGCGCGATGAGGCTTTGCAGGAGAACGCGCGGATTGTCGGCGCGATGCTGATCGCCGGCCTCAGCGAACTTGCAAGGCGCCATCATTTGATCGGTGAGGTGCGCGGCGCCGGGCTCTTTCTCGGCGTCGATCTCGTCACCGATCGCGAAAAGCGCGGGCCGGCGACGAAGGCCGCGGCTTTTGTCAAAAACGCTCTGCGTGCGCGGCGCATCCTTCTCGGCACGGAAGGTCCGGACGATAATGTTCTTAAAATCCGCCCGCCAATGACCTTCGACGACGCGGCGGCGGAGCGGCTGCTCAGCGAACTTGATCGCGCGCTGGGCGGCGCCGCAGCTATTTGATCCGGGCGCGGAACTGCACGCTGAAACTCGGGTCGGGATTGCCCGCCAGCATCTTGCCTTTCGGATTGAGGCACAGATGCCGCACATTGGGATCGTAGCCGGCGCTCGGCGTGTAGGTGCAGGCCGCGAACGAGGCGGGTTTCGCCGCGGAGCTTGAATATCTGACGTCGGTCGCCAGCGTGAAGCTGAGCCCTGCGCCGCTCTGGGTGAAATAGACAGCGCCCGTCGCCGGCCCCGCGCCGTCGATGTCGGCGTTATAGAATTCGACATCTGTCGGGATCGGATCGGAGAGGAACAGCGTGTTCGTATCGACCGTTCCGTCGCCGGAATTGGTCACCGTCATCGTATAATAGACGTCGCTGCCGGGAATGGCGAAGCTCGAGGTTCCGCTGGTTCCGACCATGGTCACGGTTTTCAGCGCCGACAATAGCGGCATCACTTTGTTGAAAGCGACATTGCTGATCCCGAGCTGCTGGCCGCCCGGATCGAACCCGTTATTGCCGGCGTCGTCGCCGGAAAAATAGATGATGCGGACGGCGGTGATTTGCAGGCTGCCGAAATTGAATGCGAGATTGCCGTCCGTCGAGGTCGACGCGGCCGCGGCCGTACCTTCCCAGCCGTCGCCAAAGGATTCGTCATCGGCCCCGACCGCCGGCCCGAGAGTCGCGAAGGCGCCGGTCTTCGCGTTCACAAAGCCCGACCCCGTATTGTACCAGACCTCGACGAAGTCGTCCCACGCCGAATCGTCGATATCGGTCAATGTGAACTGGAGGCCGGAGATCGCCTCGGAGAAGGTCAGGTTGACCGTCACCTTGTCGTCGGGATCAAGGCGGACATTGTCGAATCCGACCTGCGCATAGCCGGTGTACCCGCCTTGCGCGTCCTGCTCGTAGCTGACGAAGTCATTGCCGGCGTAAGCGATGAAGGAGCCGCCGTCGGTCACCGTCGACCACGTCACCGTGGTGGTGACGCCGGCGGAGGTCTGGGTCGTCCCCGAGACGATGGCGCCTTCATCCGCGACTCCGAGCGTCGACCAGTTGACGACACCGGAAACTTGCGCCCGCGCCTCGCCGACCATCAATGGCGCGGCGAGCGCCAGCGCCGCGACGAGCCGTATGACCGCGCCGCGCCTCATTGGCCGCGCTCCGGGGAGATCGCGTCGAGCAGCCCGCTCGCCGTCGACTGGTCGAATTTGATGCGCAGTTTCAGATACGGGCCGGCGCGCGAATAATCGGCGGCGGCGAAATCTTCATCCTCGAATCCGGCGAAGTTCCACCCGAAGGACAGCCAGACATTGTCCGCCGGCGTGAAGCCGACCGACGGCCCGAAGGAATAGTCGAGCGTTTTCGCGTTGAACGAATAAAGGCCCTCGCCGTGGAAGCCGATATCGAGGCGGTCGGTCAGGTCATACCGCGCTTCCGCGCCGAGAAGCTCAGTGACGCCGTCGAAGGAGGCGCCGCCGGACTTCAACACGGAATATTTGAACCCGTGATTGAGCGCGAGCTGCAGGCGGTCAGTCGCCATCGCGTTGAGCGTCAGATTGTGCACGGCTTTCCAGCTTTCGCTATCCTGATCGATCTCGCGCTGTTTGACGTCAAAACGGTTAAAAATGATCAACCCTTCGTCATGGGGGCGCCAGGACGAGCCGAGGCGAAGGTCGAACCGGCGCTCGTCGGGCGCGATCTCGTTATTGTCTTTCTGGAACCGGCCCGCCGCGGCGAAGGAGAGCTGTTCCGACAATTCGCGCGCGGCGCCGGCGGCGACCATGTAGCGCTGGCCGGCGCCGGATTTCTTCATTTCAAAACGGCTTGAGCCGGATGTCGCATCGCTGCGATACCCGGCCCCGGCGTAAAGCGACGTGTAGGCGCCGCCCGTCTCTTCGAAGGGCGAGCGCGGAATATCGGGAATGATGTCGTCGGGCGCGTCGACGGCGCCCCGCTCCTTCAGGTCTTCGCGCCGGGCAAGGCCGAGCGAGCCGGTCCATTTGTCGGAAAGTCTGACCTGCTGGTCGACGCCGAAGGTAGCGCCAATCCGCTCGCCGGTATCTTGCATGGTCCGGTCGCCGGCCAGCGTGAGTTTTCCGCCGTCCCAGGGTTCGGCGGTCAGCCCTACCGTGGTGTTCGACTGCGAAATCGCGTCGCCGTCGAGGATTTCATGGGTGGCGCTCAAAGTGAACCCATCGAACAGTTTCTGGTCGAAGCCGACGCTCGTCCGTGTCGGGAAGAGCGATGAGGCGTCATCGCCGGCGATTGGGCGCTCATGCGCGGCGCGCAGCGAAAGTCCCAGATTTTCAAATCGCTGCTTCAACGCTGTGACGGCGAACAGGCCCTCGCGGCGCGGCCCGGCCTGAGGGTCTTCGCGGACAGCGCGCAACCCGACCGATCCGCCGGTCGAAGTCGATTCCTGACGCAGGGCGATTTCAGCAAGGTCGCGGCTGGCTCCGGTCGCGAGGTTTTCTTCGCGATAGGCCTTGGCGTCGACGAAACGCGCGCCGCGGGCGGTTCCCGCCTTGTTGTCGAAATCCGCCAGTTTGAAACTCGCCTCGGCGCCGTAGCGCAAGGCGCCGACGGTCGCCGACGTTTGCTGGGCCATCCCGAAATCCGGGGCGACGCGGCTGTAATAGGCCTTGGCGGCGAGCCGGTCGCCGGTATGGCTGAGTTCGGCGAGATAGGCGTCCGCCCGCTCGTCGATCGCGGGACCATCGCGCAGGCTCGTCGCATATTCGAGCCGGACCTGATCTTGCCCGGTGAGATCGAGCCGGAGATCGGCGCCGGCGAGCGTCGTCCGCTCGCCCGAGGCGCCGGGGGCTTCCTCATGGAGGAGGGTTGCGCCGGCCTCAGCGCGGCCATCGAGGAAGCGCACTGCGCCACGGCCGCCGGCGGTCAGGTTGCGATCGACCGGCGAGGCCGTTTCATAGTCGACGACGATGATGTTCGGGTTGAACGCCGCATCCGCCGCCGGGACCGGAAGGCGAAAGATGATCTCGCCTGTTTCGAAATCGATATCATAGTCGGCGTAGCGCACGAGCGTCGCGGTCGCGATCGTGACGTCGGGGCGAAAACGGTCGCGGGTTTCAACGAGAATGGATTCAGAATTCCGCACCAAAGGCGTCGCCGACAGCGTGAACGGGCCGGATGTGCCGTCGGCGGCCAGCTCATCCTTGACGAACGCCTGATTGGTTTCCGCCGCGAAGCCGGTGAAGGCGAAACGTTCGCTGTCATAGACCGTCTGCAGGCCCGACAAGCGCCGGTCATACCGGCTGAGTTTGGTCTCGGTCAGACCGGTCCGGTAGTCGCCGAACTGCGCCTTGAAGCCGTTCTTTTCGGCTTTGAGATAAATCGGGTAGCGGCTTTGCGCTTCGAAACGCTGGGTCGAGCGGTCGCCATAGAGCGGATAGCGGTCATCGGGGTCAATGACGTCGAACAACTCCTCGTCGGCCGCGCCGCGTTCATTCTTGCTGTCGCCGGCGATGGTGACGAGCCAGTCGCCCTTGACCGTACCCTTTGCGAATCCCGCAATGCGCCCGTCGCCGATCAGCGCGGAGCCCTTCGGATCCTTGAGCGCGCCGCCGCCTTTTTCGAGACCGCCTTCGCCCTCGGCGAGGCCGACCACGATCCAGTCGCGCAAGGCGGGCTTCACATAGGACGTAAACGCACGCGCCGATCCGTCGTCGAGCTTGACGGAAAGGCGAACGATTCCGGTTTCAACCGTCGGTTCGAGTTCGATCAGCGCGACGCCGCCTTGCCCGACCGGAACCCCGGCGGATGCCGACAGCGGCGCGTCGAGCGGACGGCGCTGCTCGATCGCATCGCGGTTGGCGGCTCTGAAAGGCGGCGCGATCTCGACATTGACGAGGTGACCGGCGCGAACCGGCCGCCCGGCGCCGTCAGTCAGTTTGACGGCGATCACCGGGCGCGTCTTGCCGTCGGCGAAGGCGCGGGTCTGATCGGCAACCAGCGACGCACGCGCCGCGCGGTCGATATAATCAAGCGACCGCGACAGGCGCGCGACCTCGACGCCCTTGCTGTCCTGCAACACCGCGTCGATGCGGTTCTCGCCTTCGAGGAGGTCGACGCCTTTCCAGCGCGACAGCGCGACCGTGCGCATAATCGACACTTCGCGACCGGCGAAATTCTCCGCCGGGACTTCGCGGCCGTTCAGCAACAGCGTC
>MEMM01000019.1:12686-13441 GCA_001767925.1 Alphaproteobacteria bacterium RIFCSPHIGHO2_12_FULL_63_12 | reverse complement strand
GGTAGGCGAAGGCGAGATCGGCGTTCGGCTGGCTATTCAGCCAGATCTTGTCAAAGTCCAGATATTCGGTGTCGGCGTTGAACGCTTTCTTTTGCGCGGCGGGCGCGGCGGGAGCGTCGCTCGCGGCGTCGCCCGATTTTTTCACATGGAAATTCGCGCGCCAGACCTTACCGCCCTTGGCGTCGACGAATTGCGAGCGCGCTGACCCGGCAAAGCGCGTATTGGCGACGCAGCGCACGAGTTCGTAGCCGGCGGGCAAGCTCGCCTCATCGACCTGCACCACATGGGTGCGCGGCGTCACGTCCTCGAAATGGTAAAGGCCGTTTTCATCGGAAACGACGGTCGCGCCGGTTTCCATATACAGCCTGACGCCGGCGACGCCCTTGCCCGCGCGCAGATTTTTCGCCTCGCCGTCCTCGATGTCGCAGCCGTCCTCGATGATGCGGCCGGCGATCGTCAGGCTCGACCGGAAGAAATCGTCGCTGACGATGACGGCGGCTTCGGCGCGGTTCGAAATCGCCACGCCGCCGAGGCTGACCGCCTGCGCGCGATTGACCGCCGGGCCCGCCGTCGCGCCGGCGGCGATTTCCGCCACATAGGCAAGCGTGACGCTCGCGCCCGGCGCAACCAGCCCGACATTGAACGTGAGGTCGCGCCCATTGGCGGAGGTCGCGGGGTCGCCGATCGCAATTGCGTCAAGGCGCGCGGAGGCTTTCTGGTAGCGAAAGCCCTGCGGCAGCTGGTCGAAGATCCGC
>MEMM01000019.1:7308-12676 GCA_001767925.1 Alphaproteobacteria bacterium RIFCSPHIGHO2_12_FULL_63_12 | reverse complement strand
CGGTCGACGCCCGGTTTTCTATCGTGACGCGGTAGCGGACGAAATCGCCGATCGCCGCGCTGTCGGCGTCGGCGGTCTTGGTGACGACAATGTCCGTGACCGGATCGAGCGGAAAGTCGAGTTCGACGTCGCCAGTCGCGGCCAGCGTGAAGGGTTGGCCGTATGACCCCGGAATGATCGTGAACGGCGCGTTGGCGAGCGCGGCGAAAGACGGGGCGGAAACCGTCGACGGCGCGGTATAGCCGGCGGGCGGCGTCACCACGAGGCGGTAGGACCCGGGAGTCATGATGGGAAAACGGAATTCGCCGGGAGCGCCGGGATAGACCATGCCGCCGGAATCGACGACCGAAGCGCCGGTGACGACAGTCGAGGGATAAGCTGAAAAGCCGTCGATTCCATAGACTTGGGCGGGGGCGCCGGTCGCGGCGTCGACAATCGTCACGCTCGCGCCGTCGATCAGCGCGCCGGTCAGGCTGTCGAAAACCCGCCCGAAGGGATCGACGCCCGCGATATCGGTGGAAATTTCGGTTGCGTCGAACGGATCCTGGTAGCGCGCGGTGATCGCCGCGCCCTGCGCGATCGTCAGCATGCTGTCATTTTGCGCCGGCGCGCCGGAATCGCTCGGGATCCACGCGTAGAACTGTCCGGTATCAGGACCGCTTTCGTAAAGGCGCAGCGTGACGAAGTCGCCATTGGCGGTCCGGATGGTGGCGACCAGCGTCTCGATCAGCGAAGGATCGCCGTTCTGTCCGGCGTCGTTCACGCGGATGATCACCGGCTCGCCGGGGAAATAGGCGGACGCCGGGGTGAGCAACACCGGGCCGGGCGTCGCGACGACCGACCCCGCCGCGGTGCGCAACGGCCCTACCGGCTGAAAAGCGCCGCCCGCGGAGGGCTGGTAGTCCGAACCATTGAGTCTGACCGGAACGCCGTCGGGCGCGCTCGGCGAATAGCGGAAGAATTCGATCGTCGACGGCGTCCGCGCCGCCTCGACCGTGAAACTTGCGGGCGCTGTCGTCAGGCTCTGCGCGCCGGAGCCGGCCGTATAGGAAATGTGGGCGACATTGTTGACCGTCGCGCCGAGCGTCGCCGCGTCCGCGCATCCGGCGGCGACCGCCGCGAGCGCGGCGATGGCGGTAAAATGCCGCCTTAGCCCGCGAATGACACCCCTTTTACTCACTCAACTCGAGCTCTTTCAGCTCCGTTACGCAAGGCCCTCTAGTGTGGCGACGCCGCCGCACCGGGTTTCGGTGCGGCGGCTTGTCGAAGTCCGGGACTTTGGTCGCGATTACCGGACGAGCGCCCGTATCGTGACCGTTCCCGTCGCGCCCGGCGCCAAAGAGGCGCCGGTCAAACCGACCGTGCAGATCGTCGTGCAGCCGCCGCCCGGCGTCGACAGCGTGCCGGCGACCGAGAAGCCCGCGTCGACCGCCGAGACAAATTGAACTTCATCCGGAAGCACGTCGCTGATCGCGACGTTGGTCGCGGTCGCGGTCGCGCCCGCCGCATTCGTCGCCGAGATGACGTAAACGACGCAGGCGCCAGGCGTTGCAAAGCCGCCGGCGATCGCATCGGTCGCGCAATCGACCGGATTGGTGGCGACGACCGCAACCGTTTTCGACGCGGTGAGCGAGGCCGCCGAGACCGTATAGGTGGCGGTCGACGAATGCGCGCCGTCATTGGCGACGTCTTCCGGCGCGCCCGCTGAGCCGGCGGTATCGGCAAGAACGCTGTCCGCCGCGCCGGTCATCGTGTTCGAAGCGGCCTGCGTAATGTTGGTTCCCGGCGCCGACGCGAAGGACGGGTCGAGCGACACGGTCGGATAATAGGAATCGGCGATCAGGATGACGTCGTCGGTCTGGCCGTTGGTCGCGGTTCCAGGGACGTCGCCCGAGATGATGACCCAGATCTTGGCGTCGGGCGCGATATTGGCGGTGACGCCGGACCCGAGCGTATAGGCCGTTCCAGCGCCCGCATCGTCGACGCCCGGCGTGAAGACGCCGTCCGCGCCGGCGTCCGTATAATAACGCGCGGTATAGGTTCCGATGTCGAACGTGTCGGTGCCGACATCCTTGATCGACAGGCGGTAGGCGACGTTGTCGTTGCCGGTGTTCTGAACGCCATAGATGAGTTCCGCGCCGGTCTCGCCGGGGGAGACGCTAGCGCCCGAGACGGTCGCCACTGTCACGTCGACCTTGCGGTCGACCGTGAACAGCGTCGGCGAGCCCGACGTGTCGATCTGCGTCTGCGACACGCCGCCGACCTGATAGTCGAGCGTGAAACTGTTGGACACGGAGACGCCGGCGCTGGTTCCCGCCGCGAAAGCGGATCCGGCCGCCGATAAAGCTGCGGCGCCTGCCGCGAGAATGATGGCCGACTTCGTCAGTCGGCGTCCGAAGGCGTACATACTCAATTCCCCTTGCACTAGCGAGGAGAAAATACGTGCGGCGCCGTAAAGAAATAGATAAAGTTGACTTTATGTCGCCAAAAAATACCCACAACTGTTAGTTGATTTAACGAATTGTTTACTTAACAGATATTAGCACTTCCTAACGGCGTCTTAACCGTGCGCCCGTTATCGCTCCCTCCCGATCGTTAAACTTGCATTTACCGGCGCGTCGTATCCGGAACGCGGTCCGTGAGGGAATTCGCCATGAACAAGCTGACGCTCGCCTCGATCGCGCTCCTGCAACTCGCGGCGCCGGCCGCTTCCGCCGCGATGACGGCCAGGCAGGTCGTTGAAAAGGAAGTCGTCACCCGCGCCGCAAACGGCGTTGAAACGGTCTCGCGCGCGGCCGCCGACAAGGTGACGCCGGGCGAGACCGTCATCTATTCGATCAAATACAAGAACGACTCGCCCGAAGGCGCGTCCGACATCGTGCTGGTGATGCCGGTGCCGAAGGAAGTTTCCTATGTCGAGGGATCGGTTTCGGGCGACGACACCAGCGTCGCGTTCTCGGCCGATGGCGGCAAGACCTATGTCGCGCGCGGCCGCCTGACCGTCGAGGAAGGCGGGGCGACGCGACCGGCGCGGGGCGACGAAATCACCCATATCCGCTGGACCCTGACGCAGCCGGTACCGCCGAAGGGCGAAGGCGAGGTCTCCTACAAGGCCATACTGCGGTAGGCCGGCGCAAAATCAGGCGCGCGCGGTGTCTGCGATGACGCCGCCATTTCTATAAAATGTCGAGTATGGCCTCGGGCGGACGGCCGAGGCGCGCTTTGCCGTGCGAGAACACCACCGGCCGCTCGATCAGCTGCGGATGTTCCGACAAAAGGGCGGCGAGATGGTCATCGCTCAGGGTCGGATCGTCGAGACCGAGTTCGAGATAGGCTTTTTCTTTTGAACGGATGAGGTCCCGCAGCGGCACGCCGAGCAGCGTCGCCGCAAGCTTGATTTCAGCTGGGCGCGGCGGCGTATCGAGGTAAAGCACGATCCTTGGCCGCAACCCCCGCGCTTCGATCAAGGCCAGCGTGTCGCGCGATTTCGAACAGCGCGGATTGTGCCAGATGACCGGATCCATTTTCCTAGAGCGACAGGCGGTAGCCGCCGGCCTCCGTCAACAAAAGCGTCGCGGCGCCGGGATCGGGCTCGATCTTCTGGCGCAGGCGATAGACATGGGTTTCGAGCGTGTGGGTCGTCACCCCTGAATTATACCCCCACACCTCGTCGAGGAGGACGTCGCGCGTCACCGCCCGGCCGCCGGCGCGGTAGAGAAATTTCAGGATCGAGGCTTCCTTTTCGGTGAGCCGGATTTTCTTGTCGGCCTCGGTCACCAGCATTTTGACGGAGGGACGGAATTCGTAAGGTCCGATGCGGAAAACCGCGTCCTCGTTCTGTTCGTGACTTCTGAGGTGCGCGCGGATGCGGGCGAGAAGCACCGCAAATTTGAACGGCTTTGTCACATAATCATTGGCGCCCGAATTGAGGCCGAGGACTTCGTCGGCGTCGGTGTCGGCGCCCGTCAGCATGATGATCGGCGATTTGAAGCCGTTCTTGCGCATCACCTGGCAGGCTTCGCGGCCGTCCATGTCGGGAAGGCCGACGTCGAGCAGCACCAGATCGATATGCGCTTCGTCGCGCACCTTGGCGATGGCGCCCTGGGCGTTCGCGGTCGCTTCGACGGAAAATTCTTCATGGTGACCGAACTGGTCGAGCAGGGTTTCCCGCAGGAGGTCATCGTCATCGACAAGAAGAATGCGTTTTGCGCGCGCCATTGATCATGCTGCCTTTTGCTAAGCGGCTTGGTCTATCCTTAAATCGTTGGCCTACGGAAATCAAAACAGTCTCACGGAACCGTGAGTGTATCGGGCTTAACCATCCGGTCGCCGAAAAGGGCCGTACCGACGCGAATATGGGTCGCGCCGAGCTGCGCGGCGATCTCGAAATCGCCGCTCATGCCCATCGATAAAACCCCGAGCCGGTTACGCGCGGCGATCCTGGCGAGCAGCGCGAAATGCGGGGCGGGCGGCTCCTCCGCCGGCGGAATGCACATCAACCCCTCGACCTCCATCCCCAATTCGTCGCGGCAAAGACGGATGAAGGCGTCGGCGTCTTCCGGGAGGACGCCGGCTTTTTGCGCTTCCGCGCCGGTGTTCACCTGAATGAGAAAACGCGGGCGTCGCGCCTGTTTTTGCGCTTCGTCCTTCAGCGCCCTGGCGATCTTCGGGCGGTCGATTGTTTCGATGACGTCAAAAAGCGCGATCGCTTCGGCCGCCTTGTTCGATTGCAAGGGACCGATGAGGCGCAACTCCACATCCGGAAATTCAGCGCGCAGCGCCGGCCATTTCGCCTTGGCTTCCTGCACGCGGTTTTCGCCGAAGACGCGCTGGCCGGCGGCGAGCGCCTCTTTGAGGCGGGCCTCTCCTTGCGTCTTTGAAACCGCGACGATCTCGACAGGGCCGCGGCGTCCTGCTTCCTTGAGCGCGGCGTCAAGCCTTGCGCGGATGCGGGCAAGGCTTGCGGCGAAATCGGCGGGCGGTAGATGGTCGGCGTCAGCGTGCATATAGGTCTTCGAACTCGGGCGGCGACGCTAGCAGCCGCCGCCTTGATGCTCAAACGCGCAAGCGGCGGCATAAGCGCGCCGTTTTCGCTGGCCTTCCTGACCGACCGGCGCCGCCTTCCAAACCCCGAGCCCGTCATGCGCGCCTTGCCCGCCGGCGCCGCCGTCATCTATCGCGATTATGACGATCCGCGGCGCGAGGCGATGGCGCGGCGTTATCGCGCGCTCTGCGCCGCCCGCAATATCTTGTTCCTTGTCGCGGGGGACGCCGCCCTTGCACGCCTGGTCGGCGCGGACGGGCTGCATTTGCCGGCGGTGATGCTGCGCGCGGCGCGGTCCGATTTTCCTCCCCCGCTTGCGGGGGA
>MEMM01000019.1:0-7299 GCA_001767925.1 Alphaproteobacteria bacterium RIFCSPHIGHO2_12_FULL_63_12 | reverse complement strand
GGATGCGCCTTCTCACCGCCGCCTGCCATGGCGCCTGCGAATTGCAGTTGGCGGCAAGCGCCGGCGCTAATCTTGCGCTGTTGTCGCCGGTCTTCGCGACGCAAAGCCATCCGGGTGCGGATTATCTTGGAGCCGCGGCGTTCAAAGCGCTCGCCGCAGCCTCGCCCCTCCCCGTTCTTGCCCTTGGCGGCGTCGACGGCGAGAATGCGCGCCTTATCGCCGGAAAAAACGTCGCCGGGATCGCGGCGATCGGGGCGTTTACGGATTAAGGCTTGATCTGAAGACGCGGCGGGCGGGTCACTCCTCGTCCTTGGTCCAGACGGCGAGGTCGTTTCCCGTCGTATCGCGAAAATGGAAGCGCTTTCCGCCCGGAAACTCGTGACGCGCGCCGATGACGCCGCCGGCTCTTACGACAGCCCTCTCCGCCGCCTCAAGATCGTCCGCATAAAGAATGACGGTCGTGGTTCCGGCGATCGGCGCCTCGCCGCCCCTGACGCCGCCGTCGATCCCTGCGCCGGTGAAGCTGATATAGTCCGGCCCCCAGTCCTGAAATTCCCAGCCGAACGCCGCGCCGTAGAATTTCTTGAACGCGCCGAGATCCGCGGCGGCGAATTCAACATAATCGATGCGGTTGTTTTTGACTGACATGGCCGTGGTGAATGGTGAATGGTGAATGGTGAATGGAAGAGAAGATAGGGCGGCGGATTGTCCGTGGCCATCCCTATTCGCCGCCGCTTCCTCTCTTCGGTACTGCCTACTGCCTACTGCCTGCTTCCTTCCAAGCGCAAAGAAGAAGGGCGGCCTCTTGCGAGACCGCCCTTATTCAGTATCCCCTCTAAGCAACGCAGGCGCTTTGAGATGCTTGCCTTAAGCCTAGAACTTTATTGAGCTCTCGATGACCACGGTGGCGGCTTCTTCCTGGCCGCCCGCCGTAGCCGGCTTTGTCGATTCGACATATTGGGCCGCGGCGCCGATGGTGATGCCGCGTCCGACAAAATAGGTGACGCCCGCCTGCGCGGTTTGCGTGTCGCGGAAGATCAGCGGCTGCGCGGCGACCGGACCGGCGATCTCGGCGTCGGACTGGCCGTAGCCGAGCATGACGCCCCAGTCGCCCTTGTCTTCGCCGGTCTTGAAGGTGATGCCGGCGTCGAAGGCGAGATAGCCGTCCTGATCGAGATCGGCGAGGCCGGAATTGGTCGACTTGACCGAGCCGCCGACGGTGAGGCCGCGGAAGCCGAGATTGAGGCCGATCGCATAGGCCCGATAATCGTCGAACACCGGCGTCTGGACGAGCGCGTCTTCATTCGCGGTCACGTAGCTGGCGCCGACGCCGAGCAGGACGCCGTCGCGGCCGCCGACCTGCTTTTGATAATACGCCGCCGCCTCGACGACATCGTTCCAGCGCGAGGCTTCCGTCAGCAGCTGTCCGTTCGGCGCGATCAGCAGCCGGTCTTCCGGCGCGCAAAGATCCTTGCCGCAATGAGCGAGCGCGGGGCTGTAGGAAACGCCGAGCTGAAGCCCGCCAAGCGCGCCGCCGAGGAAGTTCGCGGGCGGCAGATAGGTGAATTTCGTCGAATAGCCGGAAAAATCGTTGACGGTGTGAACGTCATTGAGGCCGGAAAGATCCGTACGCCAATCATTGACGTTGGCAGAGCGGAAAATCGTCGGCGCGGTGACCGCGAAGGTGCGGCCGACGCCATGGTCGCGGCCGACGATCAGCTGGCCGAAGGGCCCGCGCACATAGCCGTACGCGCCCTGAACGTACGCGTCGCTGGTGAGCGGGCCGACGCCGCGCGGCCCGCCGATCAGCAGGCTGGAATAGCGTCCGCCGCCGTAGAGCTGGTTCGGCTGCTGGCCGTCGACGCGGCCTTCGATGACGGCGCCGAGCTCAAGGCCGTTTTCGAGAACGGTCGAGCCCTTGACGCGAACTTCAGCGTCGGCGTCGGCTTTGGCGTCGCCGTCGACGAGCCCCGCGGCGGCGCTCGCCTCGCCCTTGACTTCGATCTTCACGGAATCGGCCGCGACCGCAGGCGCGATCGACAGCGCGGAGGAGGCCCCCGCGACGATCAACGCCAGCAATTTCGGTTCGCTCTTCATCAATCCCGTTCGCCCGAGAGCCCCAATGTTCATTCCAGCGTCGAAACCGGTTAGGCAAACCAGCCGCTTCGCCGACTATCCCGCGCCAACCCTAACCGGCGCTGGTGAATTTTTATCCCGCGCAAATAGAGTAAGGCCTGGCGGGCGCGCATAGAATTGCTCGTTCCGCAATATGGCGGAACGCGCTGACGCAACAGGACCGAGTTAAGTCCCCTCCGCCCTGCGGGTCAAGGAAACGATACGCCTTGCAGTTGTCTCGGCGGCGGTTTGTGGTAGGAAAGCCACGTTCGCGGCGCCGCCCGCGGTTCGAAATGGAACAGTTCCCCCGATGAGTCTCAAATTTCCACGCCCGATCAATATCTTGGCTTTGGCGCTCGCGTCGGCCGCGCTCGCCGCCTGCGCCGGCGGCGGCGACAAGGGCGAAGGACGCAACGCGACCCTCGTCTCCGAAAAAGGGGCGACCACGGTCAACCGTTTCTTGTGGTCGGCGTCGCTTGAGACCCTCGATTTTCTGCCCGTCCTGCGCGCCGATCCGGTCGCCGGGCTAATCATCACCGACTGGTATTCGAATCCGGGCGCCCCTGACGAGCAGTTCAAGGTGTCGGTTTATATCCTCGACACGGCGCTGCGCGCCGATGCGCTGAGGGTCACCGTCTTCAAACAGACGCGCGACGCCGCCGCCGGCGGCGACTGGGTCGATGCGAGCGTCAACCCGGCGACGGCCCGGGAAATCGAAAATTCGATCCTGACCCGCGCGCGCCAGCTAAGGCTCAACCAGATCGACGAGTAGAAACGCGCCCCGGTTTCATGACAAAAGCGGCGCTCCACGCGCCGTTTTTTTTTACGCCCAGACGAGAATCGACATGGCCCGCTACAATCCTAAGGAAATCGAACCCAAATGGCGAAAGCGCTGGGAGGAGGCCGGCGCCTTCCTGACCGGGAGCGACCGCTCGAAGCCGAAATACTACGTCCTTGAGATGTTCCCCTATCCGTCGGGGCGGATCCATATCGGGCATGTGCGCAATTACGCGATGGGCGACGTGATCGCCCGCTACAAGCGCGCGAAGGGGTTCAACGTCCTGCACCCGATGGGCTGGGACGCCTTCGGCCTTCCCGCCGAGAACGCCGCCATGCAGACCGGCGACCATCCCGAGACTTGGACCCGCGCCAATATCAAGGCGATGCGCGAGCAGCTGAAGGGCATGGGCCTGTCGATCGATTGGGGCCGCGAATTCGCGACCTGCGATCTTGGGTATTACCGCTGGCAACAGCTGTTGTTCCTCGAATTCTGGAAGGCCGGACTCGTCGAGCGGCGGATGTCCTATGTCAACTGGGACCCGGTCGACATGACCGTGCTTGCGAACGAGCAGGTGATCGACGGCAAGGGCTGGCGCTCCGGCGCGACGGTCGAGCGCAAACAGCTCTCACAATGGTTTTTGAAGATCACCGAGAAGGCGGAAGACCTGCTGGCCGCCCTCGACGACGGGCGGCTGAAGGGCTGGCCGGACAATGTGCGCCTGATGCAGCGCAACTGGATCGGCAAGTCAAAAGGCTTGCTGATGAAGTTCCGTTTCGCTGGCGAGATGACGGCGCCGGACGGCGCGCGCGAAGTTGAGATCTACACGACGCGGCCGGACACCTTGTTCGGCGCGTCCTTCCTGGCGGTCGCGCCCGATCACCCGCTCGCCCAGAGCTATGCGAAGGATCCAAAGGTCGCCGCCTTCATCGCCGAATGCCAGAAGTCCGGCACCTCGCAGGAGGCGATCGACAAGGCGGAGAAAAAGGGCCTGGCGCTGCCGCTCGAGGTCGAGCACCCCTTCATCAGGGGCCGCAGGCTTCCCGTCTATATCGCGAACTTCATCCTGATGGGCTACGGAACGGGCGCGATTTTCGGCTGCCCGGCGCATGACGCCCGCGACCATGACTTCGCCAAGAAGTATCGACTCGATATTATTCCGGTGGTGCTGCCGCCGGATACCGACCCGGCGTGTTACAGCGTCGCCGAAGCGCCCTATGTCGGGCCGGGGACGCTGTTCAATTCGGACTTCCTCAACGGCCTTTCGGTCGAGGCGGGGATCGACGCCGCGATCGCCAGGATCGAGGCGATGGGGGCCGGAAGGGCGTCGACGCAATATCGCCTGCGCGACTGGGGCGTCTCGCGCCAGCGCTATTGGGGCTGCCCGATCCCGGCGATCCATTGCGAAAAGTGCGGCGTCGTCCCGGTCCCGGAAAAGGACCTGCCGGTCAGGCTCCCCGTGGTCGACGCCAGCGCCTTCAAGACGCCCGGCAATCCGCTCGACCGCCTGCCCGAATGGCGCAATGTTCCGTGCCCTGAATGTTCCGGGCCGGCCCAGCGCGAAACCGACACCTTCGACACCTTCATCGATTCAAGCTGGTATTTCGCGCGCTTTGCGACCGATCCCGCGGCATGGGAAAAAGGCCCGGTCAACAAGGCGGACACGGACTATTGGCTTCCCGTCGACCAGTATATCGGCGGCATCGAGCACGCGATCTTGCACCTTCTCTACGCCCGCTTCTTCACCCGCGCGATGAAGGATACCGGGCATCTGTCGATATCCGAGCCGTTCGCCAATCTCTTCACCCAAGGGATGGTGACGCACGCGACCTATCGCGACGCCAGCGGCAAATTCCTCCTCCCCGAAGAGGTCGTACTCGACGGCGACAAGGCCCGGCGCGCCGACAATGGCGAGCCGGTTGCGATCGGCCCCATCGAGAAAATGTCGAAGTCGAAGAAGAACGTCGTCTCGCCCGAAGCGATCGCCGACACCTACGGCGCCGACGCCGCGCGCTGGTTCATGCTGTCCGACTCGCCGCCGGAGCGCGACGTCGAATGGACGGACTCCGGGGCCGCCGGCGCGTGGAAACTCGTCGCACGCATCTGGGACGCGGTCGAGCCGGCGAAAGGCGCGATCAGGAGCCATGATCTTTCGCGGCCGCCCGAGGGCGCGAACGCCGAGCTTCGCCGCGCAACGCATGAGACCATCAAGGGCGTCACCGACGACATCGAGGGCTTTCGCTTCAACAAGGCGATCGCGCGGATTTACGAGTTCCTCAACGCGCTGAAGAAACACGCCCAGCGTAGTGAGGGATCGGCGACCGACTGGGCGCAGGCCGAGGCGCTGTGCGCCCTCACCCGCCTGATCGCGCCGTTCACGCCGCATCTTGCGGAGGAATGCTGGGAAACGCTCGGCGGCGCGGGACTTGTCTGCGCCGCGCCCTGGCCCGAGGCGGACAGCGCGCTGCTGGTCCGGCAAGCGATCCTTCTTCCCGTCCAGGTCAACGGCAAGCGCCGGGGCGAAATATCGGTCTCGCCCTCGGATGACGCGGCGACGGTTGAAAAGGCCGCGCTCGCCGATCCCGGCGTCATCCGCTATCTTGAGGGCGTCACCGTCCGCAAAATCGTTGTGGTTCCCGGCCGGATCGTGAATATCGTGGCGAATTAGGTGCAGATTTGATGGCGATAGGCGACCCCCGCTCCACCCGGCGACAGCCGGGATCGAAAACCCGGATCGCGGCTTTTGCCGGGGTGAGCGGGTTGATGCTTCTTCTCTCCGGCTGCGGCTTCCAGCCGCTTTACGCGACTTCTGACGGCGCGGCGCCGGGCCTTCGCAATGTCGCGCTGTCGACGCTGAACGCGCCTGAAGAAATCGAGCCGGTCGTCAAGCGCGCCTTCTCGCGGCGAACCGCGCCGGAAGCCTCGGCGGCGCAATATGATCTCCTCCTCACCACGACCGAACAGTCCGAACGCCTCGCGGTTCAGATCGACGCCTCGGTGACGCGCTACAATTACCGCCTTATCGGCAATTACACGCTGGTCGAGCGGGCGAGCGGCCGCAAAATCAAGGGCCGCATCACTTCGATCTCATCGTTCAACATCGTCAATTCGCAATATTCGACGCTCTACGCCGAAGAGGCCGCGCGCGAGAAAGCCGCAACGCAGCTCGTCGAGGACGTTGATCGCGACATCTTGCTGAAACTCGCCGCCGCCAGGGACGACGCCGCCCGGGCGGAAAAATGACCGCGCTGAAGGGCAAGGCGATCGACGCTTTTGTCGCGCGGCGCGACCCGAAAATCGCGGCGATCCTTGTCTACGGCCCCGATCTCGGCCTTGTTCGCGAGCGCGCGGACAAGGTGGCGCGGCAGGTCTGCGCCGACTTCAAGGACCCGTTCAATTATCTTGAACTGACCGACGCTGATCTGAAATCCGACCCGGCGCGCCTTGGCGACGAGGCGGCGGCGCTCTCGATGATGGGCGGCGAGCGTGTCATTCGTATACGGACGAATGGCGAGGCGGCGACGGCGGCGGCAAAACTCGTCGTCGAGGGGCTCGAAGGCGGGCATTTGAAGCCCGCCGGGATTGTACTCATCGAGGCGGGCGATCTCGCCAAATCCTCCGGCTTGCGCAAGCTGTTCGAGAGCTCGAAGGCCGCCATCGCCCTTCCCTGTTATGCGGACGCCCCGGCGGACGTGCGCGCCATCGCGGAAGGCGCGGCGCGGGCCGAGGATTTGCGCTTTGACGGCGACGCGCTTGATCTTCTCGTCGTCCTTCTCGGCGAGGATCGCGGCGTCTCGCGAGCCGAAATCGACAAACTCATTTTGTTCAAGGGGCCCAAATCAGTGCGCGACGGGCCGGGCGTCATCACCCTCGACGATGTGCGCGCCGTGCTCGTCGACACCGTCCTCGACGCGGCGGGCGACGCGGCGGCGGCGGCGGCCGACGGCGCCCCCGCCCGCCTCGCGCGGGCGCTCCACCGCTCGGCGGTCGCGGGATCGAGCCCGGTCGGCACGGTCCGGGCGCTGCAACGCGAATTCACCCGCCTTCGCGTCGCGCGCAGCCTGATGGCCGAAGGCGCCAGCGCCGAGACGGCGATGGGCAAGCTTCGTCCGCCGGTCTTTTTCATGGAAAAACGGGCCTTCGAAGCGCGCCTCCACCGCTGGACGCCGGCGAAGCTCGACGCCGCGCTCGACCTCCTGATCGAGGCCGAACTCGGCGCCAAATCGACCGGCCTCCCGGACGAGGAAATCGTCGAGCGCGCCGCCTTGCGCATCGCCACCATGGCCGGACGGTAGGCGGCGAATTTGGGGCGGTCATTCCAGTCGCCGCCGGGAAGAAAGCCGCCGAAAACCCGCTACGGCTTTCTCGCCGCGGTCTCAGTCATCATCGCCAACATGATCGGGACG
>MEMM01000018.1:3758-5384 GCA_001767925.1 Alphaproteobacteria bacterium RIFCSPHIGHO2_12_FULL_63_12 | reverse complement strand
CCCTTGCCGCTGGTCCCGGCACGAGCGAGATGGCGTTCTGGCTTCGGAATGGCGGCGAACAGACCGTTCGCAGCTACGGCGGGGCCGAGGGGGTGCCGGCCGAGCATCGGACCTGGATGGAAGGTCTTCCGCTAGTGGCGCGAGACGATCACCGCGCTTTCGTCCATGCCGGGTTCATGCCGGGCGTTCCGCTCGCTCAACAGGACGAACGGGCCTGCCTCTGGATCAGAGAGCGCTTCCTGACGACCGATTATGACTTCGGCGCCCACGTCGTTCACGGCCACACCAACCAGCACGAAGAGAAGATCGAGACCTCCGAGCCGGAACTTCTGCCGAACCGGACGAACCTCGACACCGGCGCCTGCTACACCGGTATCCTGACCATCGGCGTCTTTGATCAGTCGCAGGCGCGCCCTTTGCGCGTTCTCACCGTTGGCGAGCGAGAAGAATGACCGACCACACACCCGACGAACTCCAGGCCATCGGCAAGGCCAAACAGGCCAAGGCCGAACTCAGCCAGACCGACAAGGCGTTCGAGGACGTTCGCGCCCAGCTGCTGGAGCTGATCGCCACATCGAAACCCGGCGAGACCGTGCTGCGGGAGAAGGCCTATCTCGGCGTCCAGGTGCTGGAGAACGTCAAGGGCTGGCTGATCAAGGCCGCCGCCGGGGCCGATGTCGCCGAGTTCACCGCCGAGATGCGCGAGGCGATGGGGGATCGGGGGATCGTCTAGGTCCGCCCCCTCTAATCCGCGCCAAATCGCCCTGGCCCCAGCCTATGGGCCATGATCCTGCAGAATCTCCGCTCCGCCACGGCCATCGCCGCGATCAGCCCTCCGACCGGCGGGTTTCACCCGATGCTGCGCGGGCCGATTGTGCCGCGCGCGCCGGACGCGGAGACCGGCTCGGCCGAACCACTGTCCATCGAGGACGGGATCGCGCTGCTGAGCGATGGCGACGACGCGACCGATGACGGCCTGCTCGCCGCCGCGGACGACGACAATTCCGACGGTGACGCTGACGGCGATGACGCCGAGGCCGCAGCCGACGATGAAGATGAGGCTCCTGACCAGGAGCCCGGCGACGAGGACGCACCGGACGACGAGCCGGCCAGCGAAGACGACGCGGAAGACGAGGACGCCGAACCGGAAGCCCCGGCCATCGCTGCGCCCGAGTTCTGGTCGGCCGAAGAGAAAGCGACCTTCGCCAAGGCGCCCGCCGAAGTCCAACAGCTCGTTGCGACCAAGGTGGCCGAGGCGGAGAAGCGCGTCTACTCGGCCAAGGAAGAAGCCGCAGCGGCACGCAAGGACGCATCGGTGATCGGCGAGTTCAAAGCCGTCATCGACCAGCAGGTTGAGCGCGCCCAGACGATCTTCCAGGGCAAGTGGGACGGCGTCGACTGGGCCCAATGGGCCAAGGACGACGTCGGCGAGTATGCCGCGGCCAAAGAGGAATTCGAGGCCGAACAGCGCGAAATCCAGCGTCTCCAGACCGTCCAGGCGGCCACTGCGGACGAGGACTACCGCCAGTTCACCATCGCCGAGAAAGCCAAGCTGGCCGACCCGAAGCTGGGTGTTCCCGAGCTGATCGACCCCGTCAAGGGCAAGGAGAACAAGACCGCGCTCGT
>MEMM01000018.1:3255-3709 GCA_001767925.1 Alphaproteobacteria bacterium RIFCSPHIGHO2_12_FULL_63_12 | reverse complement strand
AGCACACCAGTACGATCTGATCAAGGCTCGCGCCTCCACGAAACCCGCCCCGAAACCAGAACCGGTGAAGGAAGCGAAGGCCAAGGCTCTCAAGCCCGCCGCCGCGACCGCGCCACGGAAATCAATCGCAGCGCGAGACCGCCAGAACGCCGTCGCCCGGGTCATGCAATCCGGGCGCATGGACGACGCCGTCGCCGCGCTGATGGCTATGGAGGGCTAACGGCTATGGCCGCGCCTACGAACACCACCACCACGCTCGTCAACGTCGGGGGCCGCGAAAGCCTCTCCGACATCATCTTCCGCCTCGCCGCGGAGAAGACCCCGTTCGTGTCCAACATCGGGCGCGCCACGGCCAAGGCGACCTATGAGGAATGGCAGACCGAAGACCTCGCCGATCCCGACGCCGACAACGCCCAGCTCGAAGGCGATGACGTCGGCACCCTCGACGCCCCGA
>MEMM01000018.1:1107-3198 GCA_001767925.1 Alphaproteobacteria bacterium RIFCSPHIGHO2_12_FULL_63_12 | reverse complement strand
AACGTCTCGCGCGGCGCCGGCGGCTCGTCCGGCGGCTTCTCCGGCGGCACGGTGGCGGCGGCGACCAACGGCACCCAGCGGACCTTCACCGAGGACCAGCTGAAGGCCGTGATGGCGCTGGCGTTCAACAACGGCGCGGCCCCGACCCAGGTCTATCTCGGCGCCACCCACAAGCAGCAGTTCTCGGCCTTCACCGGGATCGCCGACATCCGCGTCGACGGCGGCAAGAAGCCGACCATCATCGGCAACGCCGACTTCTACCAGTCGGACTTCGGCACCCTGGCCGCGATCCCGCACCCCTACGGTCTGACGCGGGATGCGCTGTTCGTTGACCCGGACTACTTCAAGCTCTCGACCCTGCGCCCGTGGAAGACCACGCCGCTGGCCAAGTCGGGCGACTCCGAGAAGTTCATGCTGATCGGGGAATACACCTTGGAATGTTCGAACGAGGCCGCGCATGCGGTCGTCGCCGACCTGACCTGAGACCCGCAAGGGCAGTAGCGTAACGGACGGCGCGTCGTGGGGTGACCTGCGGCGCGCCGTTTGCGTTTCCCTGTCCAATCCGCCCGCCGGATGCGCGGGCCGACCATCTGGCTATCCCAAGGGCGTGCAGCCCTGCTCAGCCAGAGGGCCCCATGGCCACCGATCCCAACATCGTCACCTCCGATGAACTGACCGCCGAAGACGTCGCCGCCGCTGAGACTGCTGCGGACGATCAAGCGCCGGAGGAGGAGACGGAGCCCGCCGAGCCCGTCACCAAGCCCAAGGCCGAGATCAAGGTCGCCAAGAAGGCCCCCGCCATCGGCGACCGGGTCAAGAAGGGCGCCCCGCCACCGGCGGAGCCCGTGGTCCGCGCGCCGAACAGCGTCGTCATGGTCCGGGTGACCAAGACCGGCCACGGCAAGGTCCATGACGGCCGCGGCGCGGTCTATGACTGGAACGACGAGGTGCCGCTACCCTACGGCGTCGCGCTCGCCCAGGAGAAGAACAGCAACGTCGAGATCATCGGCTGACCGATGACCTGGCAACCGCTCTGGAGCGATCCGTCAGGCACGCAGACCTACATGCGCGAGAACGCTGACGGCACGTTCACGATCTGGTCGACCAAGGACAACGACCCGCTGCTCGACCTCAACAAGGCGATGGCCAACGAGAACAACGGCTATTCCCCCTCCAAGGACATCCGCCGCATCGCCTCCGTGCCCCTGCATTTCATCCAGGAATACAAGGACAAGACTGGCGTCGATCTGCTGAACCCGCATCACGACGATGCCCGGAAACGGCTGTTCAACGACGGCTCCTTCGCCCATCTCCGCACCGCCCACTGGAGGGTCTGAGCCGTGGGCATCCTGTCGACCTACGCGGAACTGAAGGACGCGGTGGCGGTCTACGCCAAGCGATCCAACGCCAGCTTCACCGCGGCGATCCCGATCTTCGTGAACTCGGCCCACCAGACCCTGATGCGCGACCTCGACGTCAGCCTGCCGATGCTGCTGGCGACGGCCGACCTGACCATCAACGCGGAACGGGTCAGCCCGCCGAGCGGCTTCCGCTCCGTGGTCCGGCTGCATCTGGACCGGGACTACGACAACCCGCTGTCGCCGACGACCATCGAACTGCGGATGCGCGAGGCTGCTGTGACGACGGCGGGACCACCCCGGCTGTTCGCGCTGGACGGCGACTCCATCGCCTTCGGCCCGGTCCCGGACCTGACCTACACCGGCAAGCTGCTCTATCGTCGGGCCTTCGACTTCTTCGCCTCGGATCTGGCGACCAACGCCCTGCTGACCCGCTATCCGATGGCCTATCTCTACGGCGCGCTCGCCGAGGCCTACGGCTTCGACAAGTTCGACGAGGACCAGGCCAAGTACGTCACCCTGTTCCGCTCCGAGATCGACAAGATCAACATGGCCGAACGGACCTTCGCCATGGGTGGCGGCGCGGTGACCATGTCGCCCTCGGGACCGGCGGTGTGAGGTGGGCGCCGGCCGGTCTGCCGGCCCCGATCCTGCGTCTCGTCGATGCGATCGACAAGCAGTTCGCGGCGAAACGCCCGGCGGAACCCGCGCGCCACCTGATCCTCGCGCAATC
>MEMM01000018.1:0-1059 GCA_001767925.1 Alphaproteobacteria bacterium RIFCSPHIGHO2_12_FULL_63_12 | reverse complement strand
CAGCGACGGGACCAGTTGGAGGCGCTGCGACACGTTAGGAGCGCTCTAGGTGCCCTCGACTTACACCGGTCTCGGCTTCAACAAGCAGGCCTCGGGCGAGAACGAGAACACCTGGGGCGATGTGCTGAACGATGAGGCCATCGCGCTCATCGACGAGGCCATTCGTGGCCGCACCGCCTTCGCGCTCTCCGGGCTCAAGACGCTGACCTCGACCAATGGCGTCGCCAACGAAGCCCGCGACGCCATCCTGCACATCACCAGCGGGACCGGCGGGACGGTCACCATCCCCGATCTCTCCAAGCTCTATGTGGTGATCAACGAGGCTTCGGGCGCGGTGATCATCTCGGCCGGCGGAGCGACCACGGTCACCGTGGCGGCCGACGAAACCGCCCAGGTCGTCGCCGATGGGCTGACGGCTGTCCGAAAGGTGGTGTTCTCGGACTTCGCTGGAGCAGAGATCACCAGCATCGCCAATCCCACCACGGCCCAGAGTGCGGCGACCAAGGCCTATGTCGACGCCCAGGCCTTCGCGGCGGTCGACCTGCCGGGCCAAAGCGGGCAGGCCGGGAAGTACCTGAAGACGGACGGGACCAATGCGGGCTGGGATCAGCTCACCGTGTCGGAGGTCTCCGACTATAGCTCCGACCAGTCCAGCCGCGCCAACACCCTGACCGCGGCCTATGTCGCGGCCGACACCGTGGCGCTCAACACCGCCATCGCCTTCGCCAGACGTCTCTGAGGACCCCATGGCCGCTTCAACCAACATCTTCTCCGAAGCCATCGAGCCGGTCGCCTTCACCGGGATCGCAACTGGGGCCTGCACCGACTACGACACCCCGACCAACATGGTCGACGTCGTCGCCATCGCCGACAACGTCAACGGCATGGAGTTGGACAAGGTCTACGCCATGACGCGCGGCACGATCACGACCGCCGTGGTACAGCTCTACAAGCGGGTGGGGTCGACCTACACCCTGATCAACACCGCCGACTATGCCGCCGTCACCCCCTCGGCGACGGTGAAGCCGACCCTGGTGGACTTCCTCTATTCGGAGTTCG
>MEMM01000017.1:9199-17172 GCA_001767925.1 Alphaproteobacteria bacterium RIFCSPHIGHO2_12_FULL_63_12 | reverse complement strand
GCGGCGAGCGAAGACATCGCCAGCATCGGCCCGCGCCTTCGCCGCGATCTCGCGTTTGAAACCGGCGGCGCGCCCGATGCGGATCAATTGCGGGCCGCCGCCGAGGGTTTTGAAAAAATATTCAAGGCCATGAAGACGACCTATGCCGGGATCAACGCGGCGGCGACTTTCGCCATGAGCGGCGATCTATCCCGAGCGAAAGGGATCGCGGGCAAGGTCGGCGCCGGCGCCGCGGCCGCGCTTGACGATATCGACGATGACGAGCCTTCCTACTGGTCGCGCGCAACGCTGGCCGAATGCCGTCTGATCGAGGGCGATGCCGCCGAAGCGGCAAATGGCTTTGCCGCCGCGAGCGACGCGGTCGACGCCGCGCCCGGCAAGATCGCGACGACGCGAAAGCAGCTGCGCCGCCTCAAAGCCGCGCTCGGCTTCGATGATGGCTGGATCGATCAGTCGCTCCCGCAGGGGAAGGTTCTATATTTCTGCGGACCGCTGACGGCGGCCGGCGGCGCGAACCCGGCGGCCCTTGAAGCGCTGAACGCGCGCGCTTCGGAATTCTTTGAGCGGCATCAATGCATCGCCGCCTTCGGCGCGTTGGCGGCGGGCGCCGACATCCTGATCGCGGAGGCGGCCTTGAAGGCGGGCGCGCCGCTGCACGTGCATCTTCCGTTGGCGCCGGCCGAATTTCTCGCCGCGTCGGTGGCGCCGTCAGGCGGCGACTGGCGCGAGCGGTATATCGCCTGCCTTGACCAGGCGCAGACGATCGAATGGGTGCGGCGGATCAGGCCGTCGAGAGCCGCCTATCGCCTCGGCGCACGCATCGCGATGGGACGCGCCCTGCGCCTGACGGCCGAGCTGACGGCGACGCCGATCGGATTCATCGCGCTGCAATCCGGGCGGACGGCGGCAAATTCGGTCAGCGTCGAAAGTTCCGAAATCTGGAAGTCGCTGGGACATCACTGCATCATCACCCAAGGCGACTGGCAGGTCATGGCAGGCGGTGCGGCCGACGCGGGGCAAAGCATTTTCGCCGCGGTGGTGGTCGACGGCGGCGACGCGGCGGCGATCGAGAGCTCCGCCGCGACGGCGCCGCTGTTCCGGTTCAGCCAAGGAACGCTCGCAGTCCTGGCCTATGAGACGCCGCGCGCGGCCCTCGAAACGGCGATGGCCATGGCGCGCTCGCCGGCCGGCGCCGCCTGCCGCCTGTGGCTCGATGTCGGCGTCGGCGCACGCGACGAAAAGAAATCAGCCGAGTTCGCCCAAACGCTCCTCACCGCCTCGTGCCGGCCGCAGACGGCGGCGGGAAAAATCCATGCGAGCGAGAACTTCGTTTATGCGGCGACGGCGTATCCGGACGCGATGCCGGCATTCGGCTATGCCGGTTTCGTCCCGACCGAGGAAAAACTCGACCCATGCCCGATGTTCCTTGTCGATCATTGACTGGCGCTGCGTGTTGGCCTCAGGCGAAATCGAGACTAGCATCGGCGCCAACCAGCAAGGAGACAACCTCATGCGCGATCTGACCAAATTCTATATCAATGGCGAATGGGTCGCGCCGCATGGCGCGAAGACGCTCGACGTCATCAACCCGGCGACCGAACAGCCGTTCGCGAAAATCGCGCTCGGCGACGCGAGTGACGTCGACCGGGCGATCAAGGCGGCTAAGGCCGCCTTCGCCGGCTATTCGAATACGACGATCGCCGAGCGAAAGGCGCTGCTTCAGCGGATCATCGAGGAATATCTGAAGCGCAATGAAGAAATGGCGCAGGCGATCACCATGGAGATGGGCGCGCCGAAGGGCCTGGCGCTGCATGCGCAATCGGCCTCGTCGCTCGGCCATTTCCAGACTGCGATGACCGCGCTCGACGAAATCGAGTTCGAAAAGGACAAGGGAACCCATTGGCTGGTGCGCGAACCCGTCGGCGTTTGCGCGCTGATCACGCCGTGGAACTGGCCGATGAACCAGATCTCCTGCAAGGTCGCCCCGGCGCTCGCCGCCGGCTGCACGATGGTGCTGAAGCCGTCAGAAGTCGCGCCGGTCTCCGCCCATATTTTCGCGGAAATTCTCGCCGCCGCGGGCGTTCCAAAGGGCGTCTTCAACCTCGTTGACGGCATGGGCCCCGATGTCGGCGCCGCGATGTCGGCGCACCCGGATGTCGACATGGTCTCGTTCACGGGATCGACGAGAGCCGGCGTTGAGGTCGCAAAAAATGCCGCGCCGACGGTCAAACGCGTCGCGCAGGAGCTTGGCGGCAAATCCGCGAACATCATACTCGACGACGCGGATCTCAAAAAAGCGGTGTCGCGCGGCGTCATGGCGATGATGAACAATTCAGGCCAGTCCTGCAACGCGCCCTCGCGCATGCTGGTACCGGCAAACCGCATGGACGATGCGATCGCGATCGCGAAAGAAGCGGCGGCGAAAGTCAAAGTCGGCGACCCGAACGCCGACGGCACCGTCATCGGCCCGGTCGTCAGCGATGTGCAATGGAACAAGATTCAAGGGCTGATCAAAAAAGGCATCGACGAGGGCGCCGAACTGGTCGCCGGCGGTCCCGGCCGTCCGGAGGGGCTTGAAAAAGGCTATTACGTCAAGCCGACGGTCTTCGCGCGGGCGAACAATCAGATGACGATCGCGCGCGAGGAGATATTCGGTCCAGTCCTCACTATTATTCCGTACAAGGATGAAGACGAGGCGGTCGCCATCGCCAACGACACCCCTTACGGCCTTTCGGGCTATGTCTATTCGGGCGACATCAATCATGCGCGCAAAGTCGCGCGCCGCATCCGCGCCGGCAACATCCATCTGAACGGCGCCGGCGTCGATGCGACCGCGCCTTTCGGCGGCTACAAGCAGTCCGGCAACGGCCGCGAATGGGGAACGCACGGCGTTGAGGAATTCCTGGAGACAAAGGCCGTGTTGAAACCGGCCCAGTAAGCGAACGCCATGACCGAGATCATTCCCGTCAAACCAGACGTCGCGCGGCGCGCGCTCTACACCAAAGCGCGCTATGAAGAAGTCTATCGGCGTTCCATCGCCGACCCTGACGGCTTCTGGCGCGACGTCGCCGAACGCCTCGACTGGGTCAAGGCGCCGACAAAAATCAGGGACGTCTCGTTCAACCGCGACGACTTCCATATTCGCTGGTACGAGGACGGCGCGCTCAACGCTTCTTACAACTGCATCGACCGTCATCTTCCTGAACGCGCGGATGACGCCGCGATCATCTGGGAGGGCGACGATCCTTCCGAAGACCGCCGCATCAGCTATGGCGAACTTCACGGCGAAGTCTGCCGGATGGCGAATATCCTCAAAGCCCGCGGCGTCCGGCGCGGCGACCGCGTCATCATCTACATGCCGATGATCCCGGAAGCCGCCTACGCCATGCTCGCCTGCGCGCGCATCGGCGCGGTTCACTCGGTCGTCTTCGGCGGATTTTCGCCGGACAGCCTCGCGGGCCGCATCGACGATTGCCGCCCGACCGCGATCATCACCGCCGACGAAGGCTTGCGCGGCGCGAAGAAGATTCCCTTGAAGCGCAATGTCGACGCGGCGCTCGCCAAGACCGACGGCGTGCGGCTCGTTCTTGTCGTCCGCCGCACGGGCGGCGCGATCGATTTCGTCAAGGGCCGCGACCTATGGTGGCACGAGGCGCGCGACGATGTGGCGCCGGACTGCGCGGCCGAAGCGATGAACGCCGAAGACCCGCTATTCATTCTTTATACGTCGGGATCGACGGGAAAGCCCAAGGGCGTCCTTCACACGACCGGCGGCTATCTCGTCTACGCCGCCTTCACGCATGAGGCGGTGTTCGATTATCGCCCCGCCGAGATCTACTGGTGCACCGCCGATGTCGGCTGGGTGACCGGCCACACCTATATCGTCTATGGGCCGCTGGCGAACGGCGCGACGACGCTGATGTTCGAAGGCATTCCGACTTATCCCGACACGTCGCGCTTCTGGCGCGTTTGCGAAAAGCACAAGGTCAACATTTTCTACACGGCGCCGACGGCGCTGCGCTCGCTGATGCGCGAGGGCGAGGCGCCCGTGAACGTCGCCGATCTTTCCTCCATTCGCCTCCTCGGCACGGTCGGCGAGCCGATCAATCCGGAAGCGTGGCTGTGGTATTACCGGACCGTCGGCAAGGAGCGCTGTCCGATCGTCGACACCTGGTGGCAGACGGAAACCGGCGCGACGCTCATCTCTCCCCTTCCCGGCGCGACGGATCTGAAACCCGGCTCGGCGACCAAGCCGCTGTTCGGCATTCGTCCCGCGCTCGTCGACGCCGACGGAAAATTTCTCGACGGCGCGACCAGCGGCAATCTCGTCCTGCTCGACTCGTGGCCCGGACAGATGCGCACCGTCTATGGCGATCATCAGCGCTTCATCGACACCTACTTCTCGACTTATCCCGGCATGTATTTCACCGGCGACGGCGCGCGGCGCGACGAAGACGGCTATTGGTGGATCACCGGGCGCGTCGATGATGTCTTGAACGTCTCCGGCCATCGCATCGGCACCGCGGAAGTCGAAAGCGCGCTCGTCGCACATCCGGACGTCGCCGAGGCCGCAGTCGTCGGCTATCCGCACGACATCAAGGGACAGGGCATCTATTGCTTCGTCACCTTGATGCAGGGATCGGCGCCGTCGGAAAAACTCGAAGCCGAGCTTGGCGCCTATGTGAGGAACGAGATCGGCGCCATCGCCAAACCCGACGTCATCCAGTTCGCGCCGGGATTGCCGAAGACGCGCTCCGGCAAGATCATGCGCCGCATCCTTCGCAAGATCGCTGAAAACGATTTCTCCAATCTCGGCGATATTTCAACGCTGGCGGACCCGTCGGTGGTGGATGATCTCGTTAATAACAGGAAACAATCGTAGGGCGGATGAAATCCGCCGCCGCTTTCGCGGACGAATTGTCGGCGGATTTCATCCGCCCTACCTCTAACGGAAGGCTCCATGCCGAAGGTCGATTTATCCCGCGCGCCGCGCAAAAAAGGATCGGGCTATCCCTCGCCGTTCGACGCGCCCTGCGCCGCGCGACTGCGGCTTCAGCTTGGCGATGCCGGCGGCCTCACGCAATTCGGCGTCAATCTGATGACCCTTTCTCCGGGCGCCTGGTCGAGCCAGCGTCACTGGCATTCGCATGAAGACGAATTCATCCGCATCATCGAGGGTGAAGTCGTCCTCGTCGAGGATGGCGGCGAAACCCTCTTGCACGCCGGCGACTGCGCGGCGTTTCCGGCGGGCGCGCCGAACGGCCACCATCTCCAGAACCGCAGCGCAAGAGACGCGGTCATTCTCGAAATCGGCGCGCGTAATAATGAGGAAGACCGCACCGACTATCCCGATCTCGACATGCTGTATGAACCGGGCAAGGGCTATGTCCGGCGCAACGGCACGCCTTATTGAACCGAAGTCCATCCTTCGAGAAGCGCATCTTCGATGCGCTTCTCAGGATGAGGCGGTATTCTCTGAATCAAAAATCCCCTCATCCTGCCGCCGCCGCGCCGAAACGGCGCTCTGGCGCGCCGTGCAGGCGGGAGGAGCCTTGCGAAGCAAGGCGTCTCGAAGGATAAATCGCAAAGATCAATCCCGCGTCGCGTCGATGATTTCTTTCGCGCCGTGCGCAAGCAATTGAAGGCCGACCGCCCGGCCCAGCTCCTTCGGGCGGTCGATGGCGCCGTCCGCCTCGATTTCAATCAGCGTCTTTCCGTCGAGGCTGATAACGGCTCCTTTGAGCGTCATGCGCGCGACGTCGATTGTCGCATGGCCCGCTATCGGCGCGTTGCAATGGCCGTTCAGCACCCAGAGCATTTCGCGCTCGGCCTCAGCCATGGCTCTGGTTTCCGCGTCGTCGATCGCAGCGAGCAACTCGCGCGTTTTCCACGCCGAGGCGGGGCACTCGACCGCAACGATCCCCTGCCCGACGCAGGGTAGCATTTCCCCGATCGACAGGGCGCGGGAAATCCGCTCCTCGCGGCCAATGCGTTTTAATCCCGACGCCGCCATCACGAGCGCGTCGGCGGGACCGACGGTGCCGCCGTCCGGCAACTTCTGCGGCGTGCGGTTGTCGAGTTTGTCAATCCGCGTGTCGGCTGCGCCGCGGAAATGGATGATCTCGGCCCTGGGGTACAGCCGGCGCAGATAAGCGGCGCGGCGCACCGAATTGGTGCCGATCTTTTTGCCGGCGAGCCGTTCGCGGTCGATCGCCGTAGCCGCATCGACGCCGATCGGCAGCACGATCGCATCCGCCGCCGCTTCGCGCTTCAGATAGGCGCCGATGACGAGTCCCGGCGTTTCCTCGTCGCCCGGCATGTCTTTCAGGGAATGCATGCAGCAATCGAGTTCGCCGCCGAGCATAGCCGCGCGCAGCTCCGCGACAAAGGCGCCGCCCTTGCCGCCATGGCGTTCGAGCTTGCTCGTCTGGTCGCGGTCGCCGGTGGGCGTGAATTTCACTTCTTGCGCTGCGAGCCCCGGATGGGCGCGATTGAGCAGGCGCACGACCTCGCGGGTCTGCGCCAGCGCCATCGTCGAGCCTCTGGTGCCGATCTTCATGCGAGCGTTCTAGGGCGTTTTTCGCAAGGAGGGAAAGGCGCCGAGAAAGCTTGCGGCGCTCAGCCGCAATGGCCAATATCGCCGCCTTCATCGGGAGGCGTTGATGGTCAGGAAAACCCTGTTCGCGGCGGCGGCCGCTGGCGCGATCGCCTTCGGCGCGGCGGCGGCGCAGGAAAACCCCGACAAGCTCTTGTGGGGCGACACGCATCTTCACACGCGCCTGTCGATGGACGCCTATGCGCTCGGCAACCGCAGCGGCGATGCCGACACCGCCTATCGCTTCGCCAAGGGCGAGCCGGTCATTCACCCTTATCACCGCGCCCGCGTGCAATTGCAGACGCCCCTCGATTTCCTCGCGGTCGCCGATCACGCCGAACTCCTCGGCGCGCCCTACGCCCTGCTCGAGCTGAAGGACAAGCGCCTCACCGAGACGCGCGTCGGCAAGCGCATGATCCAGATGATCAACGCCGGAAAAGGGCTCGAAGCGTTCGGGCTCATCGTCCTCGGCGGCAATCTCGCCGGCATGCCCGACGACAAGCGCCCGCCGAAGATCGGACTTGTCGACGCGCTGGTCTGGCGGTTTCAGGATCTTGTCTCAGTCCCGAACAAGCGCGCCCGCGCCGAACGCTGGCTCGCCTCCGATCCGAGCCTTCTGCGCGATCTCGATAATGACGAGATCACCAAGACGATGTGGGCGTCGAACATGGACGCCGCCGCGCGGCATAATGATCCCGGAAAATTCACGACGCTGGTCGGCTGGGAATATTCGTCGGTGCCGAACGGCGCCAATCTTCATCGCGTCGTGTTGAGCCCGACCGATCCTGAAACCGCGAAATCGTGGGTTCCCTATTCGACGATCGACAGCCCTAACCCCGAAACGTTGTGGCGCTGGCTTGAAGAAACGAAAAAACGCACCGGCGCCGATTTCATCGCCATCCCGCACAATTCGAACATCTCCAAGGGCCGGATGTATGCGAGCGTTGATTATGACGGGCGCCCGCTGACGGCGGAATACGCGAAATTGCGCTCTACCTTTGAGACGCTCGCCGAAGTGACGCAAATCAAAGGCACGTCGGAAACCCATCCCGCGCTCTCGCCCAATGACGAGTTCGCTAATTTCGAGCTCTATGACCGGTTGATCGAGAGCCGGGCCGACGCGCAGCATGACGCAACGCCAAGCAATGGCGACTATGTTCGCGGCGCGTTGAAGTCCGGTCTCGAAATCGAAAATCAGACCGGCGTCAATCCGTTCAAATACGGCATGATCGGTTCGACGGACGGACACACCGCGCTATCATCGGCCGAAGAAAACAATTTCATGGGCAAGTTCGTCCTCGATTCAACGCCTGAGCAGAAAGAGACTTCGGGCGGGCGCGGCTCCGGCTGGATCATGTCGACGTCAGGGCTCGCCGCC
>MEMM01000017.1:0-9143 GCA_001767925.1 Alphaproteobacteria bacterium RIFCSPHIGHO2_12_FULL_63_12 | reverse complement strand
TTCGCCGGAAGACGCGGCCGCCCCCGACATCGCCGCTGTCGGTTATGCGAAAGGCGTTCCGATGGGCAGCGATCTGACCGCGGCGACCGGGGCGCCGTCGTTCCTCGTGCGGGCGGTCAAGGATCCCAAGGACGGCAATCTCGACCGCGTGCAAATCCTCAAGGGCTGGCTTGGGCCGGACGGCAAGGCGCTGGAGAAAGTCTTTGACATCGCCTGGGCGGGCGACAGGACGCCGGGCCCTGACGGAAAGCTGCCGCCGATCGGCAACACCGTCGACGTTGAAACCGCGCATTATACGAACACCATCGGCGCGCCGGAGCTGACGACAGTTTGGACCGATCCGGAGTTCGATCCCGAGGCGCGCGCCTTTTATTATGTGCGCGTTCTTCAAATTCCGACGCCCCGAAACTCGCTCTACGATTCAATCGCGCTGCAAAAGGCGCCACCCGAAGGGTATCCGACAGTGATTCAGGAGCGCGCCTACACCTCGCCGATATGGTACTCGCCCTCCTAGGAACAGGCGCCAAGAAAGCTTGCGGCGGCTCGGCGCTTCGCGGCATGATCGGGGCTCATCGGAGGCGATATCATGATCAGGAAGACACTCATGTCCGCGGCGGCGACGCTAGCGCTGTCGACGAGCGGCGCCTTTGCGCAGGCCTATCCGGACAAGGTCTTGTGGGGCGACACGCATCTTCACACCAATTTGTCGGTCGACGCCTATTTTCTTGAGAACCATTCGGCGGACGCAGCGACCTCCTACCGCTTCGCGATGGGCGAGCCGGTAATCAACGCCTATCACCGCGCCCGCGTGCAGTTGAAGACGCCGCTCGACTTTCTCGCCGTCAGCGATCACGCGGAGCTATTGGGCGTCCCTTACGATCTTCTGAGCCTTAACGATCCCCGTCTCGCCAATACGCGCCTCGGCAAAAAACTGACCGAGCTATACAACAGCGGACACGCGGAGGACGCGTTCGGCCTTTTTCTTCTCGCGATCACGTCGGCCGGCATCCCCGACGAACAACGGCCGGCGAAAGTCTCTCTCCTGACGGCGCTGCGCTGGCGGTTTGAAGACCTTGTTTCGGCGCCCGATCCGCGCGTCAGGGCGGAGCGATGGTTGTGGTCCGACCCGTCGATCATCGCTGAAATGTTCAACGAGGACATTTTCCGCGCCGGATGGACGACGAACATGGACGCTGCGGAGAAATACAATCACCCCGGTAAATTCACGACGATGGTCGCCTGGGAATATTCGCCGACTCCGAACGGGGCCAATCTTCACCGCATCGTCCTCTCGCCGATCGACCCGAAAGCGGCGAAATCGTTTCTTCCCTATTCGTCGAACGACAGCGGCAATCCGGAAGACCTTTGGAAATGGCTTGGCGAGACCAAGGAGAAGACCGGCGCCGATTTCATCGCCATTCCGCACAATTCCAATATTTCAAAGGGCCGGATGTTCGCGACCGTCGACTATGACGGCAGGCCGATGACGGCGGAATATGCGCGGCTGCGCGCCGCGTGGGAGCCAATCGCGGAAGTGACGCAAATCAAGGGTACCTCCGAAACCCATCCAATACTTTCGCCGAATGACGAATTCGCCGGCTTTGAATTTTTCAAAGCGGTGATCGAAGCGCGCGCCGGCGCGGAGCACGCGCCGACGGTGACGCCCGGCGATTATCTGCGCAGCGCCTTGAAAACGGGCCTTGAGCTGGAAAAACAGATCGGTGTCAATCCGTACAAGCTCGGCATGATCGGCTCGACCGATTCGCATAGCGGCCTGTCCTCGGCCGAGGAAGACAATTTTCAGGGCAAATTCGCCTGGGATTCAACGCCCGAAATGAAAGACCACTCTCTCTCCGGCATCATCTCCGGCTGGGACATGTCGGCGTCGGGGCTCGCCGCCGTCTGGGCAAAGGAAAACACCCGCGAGGAAATTTTTGCGGCGATGAAACGCCGCGAAGTCTACGGCACCACCGGCCCGCGGATGAGCGTCCGCTTTTTCGGCGGATTCGGCTTTAACGAGGGCGATCTTTCGGCGCCCGATCTTGCATCGGTTGGCTACGCCAAGGGCGTGCCGATGGGCGGCGACATTTCCGGCGGCGCATCGGCCGAGGCGCCCAGTTTTCTCGTGCAGGCGGTCAAGGATCCTAAAGACGCCAATCTCGACCGCGTGCAGATCGTCAAGGGCTGGCTTGGGCCCGACGGCAAGGCGCAGGAAAAAGTGTTCGACGTCGTCTGGTCGGCTGGGCGAGCGCCCGGCGCGGACGGCAAACTTCCCGATGTCGGCAGCACGGTCGACCTCGAGACAGCCTCTTACACGAATGCGATCGGCGCGGCGGAACTGACCGCCGTCTGGCGTGATCCCGAATTCGATCCGGCCGCCAATGCGTTTTATTATGTCCGCGTGTTGCAGATCCCGACGCCGCGAAATTCGCTCTACGATTCGGTCGCGCTCCAGAAAGCGCCGCCCGAAGGCTATCCGGCGACCATTCAGGAGCGCGCCTACACGTCGCCGATCTGGTATTCGCCCGCGAAAGGCTGATCGTGCGACCGCACATCACCAGTCCCGCGCCGCGATGAGCCTCAAGGCCCTTCTGCGCGACCCGCTGACGCATTTTCTGGCTGCGGGCGCGTTGTTGTTCGCCATCGGCAGCGTCATCAAACCGGCGGCGGAGGCCGACGATTTGATCACCGTCGACCGCCCCGCTTTGCTTGAGTTCATTCAATATCGCTCGAAGGCGTTCGAGCCTGAAGCCGCCGCCGCGATCCTTGACGGCCTGTCGCCGCAGGCGCGCGCGGAGATCATCCGCGATTATGTGCGCGAGGAAGCGCTGGCGCGCGAGGCTGAAGCGCTTGGCCTTGGCGCAAATGACTATGTCATTCGCCAGCGGATGGTTCAAAAAGTCGAGTTTCTCGCCGAGGCGGCGGCGGCGGCGATCGCTGAGCCGACGGAGGCGGAGCTTACCTCCTTCTATGACGCCAATCGTGCGCGCTACACATCGCCGCCGGCAGCGACGATGACGCATGTTTTCATCTCAACCGAAAACAAGCCGCGAGACGCCGCTCGCGCCGAGGCGCTGGCGCTGCTCAACCGGCTGAAAAAGTCGAAAGCGGGCTTTAACGATGCGACCGCCCATGGCGACCGGTTTCTTTTTCATAAAAATTATGTCGACCGGACGGATGACTATATCAGCAGCCAACTCGGCGGCGACATCGCCACCGCGATATTCGACAACTCAACTCCGCTCAATGAATGGCGGGGTCCATTCTCATCGCAATATGGCGAGCACCTGATCTACGTCGCGGCCCGCGCGCCGTCGCGCCTGCCGCCGCTCAATGAAATTCGCGACGTCGTGGCGGCGGATCTGACCGAGGAACGGCGACAGCAGGCGATCGAAAATGCGATCGGAGCGGTCGTGGCGAAATACAAAGTCGAGGATCGGCTGGATGCGCCGGGTTAAATGGTCAGAACGCGCTGCGGTGAATTCGCGACGACGCTGCGGGTTGATCGCGTTACTGGCGTATGGCGCCTTGCTGACGCTCGTGACGACGCCGCCGGCGCGCGCCCATGAGTCACGGCCGCTTTTTATCGAGCTGACCGAGGCGCCGACCGGTGAAATCGCCCTGCGCGTCGAAGCGCCGGCAACCGTCGACGCCGCAAATGCGCCCGTCATCTCGATGGAGCCGCCATGCCGGGAAGAAGGCCGCACAAGCGCAAATCCCTTGCGCGTCACTGCCCGCTTCACCTGCGCCGTCGATGAGGCGCAAATCAGGATCGAGTGGCCGCTGTTCAATCCCTCCCTCTCGACGCTCGTGCGCGTCGCCTATGTCAATGGCGAGACACGCACCGCTGTCCTCGATCCCGCCGTCAGGGAGTGGCGCGTTCCGGCGCCCGACAGTTTTCAGGGCGTCGCGGCCAGTTATTTGCGCCTCGGCGTTACGCACATTCTGGGCGGCGTCGACCATCTCCTGTTCCTCGCCGGGCTGCTTCTTATGGCCGGAACACCGCGCCGGATGCTCGTCACCGTCACCGGCTTCACCCTTGCTCATTCGGTGACGCTGGCGCTGGCGGCGCTTGGCTGGTTGCGCGTTTCAATTCCAGCGACCGAAGCGGTGATTGCGCTGTCGATCGTATTTCTGGCGACGGAGATCGCGCGGGGCGACCGGCGAACGCTCGCATGGCGGCGCCCGGCGCTGGTCGCCAGCGCTTTCGGTCTCGTCCATGGCGCCGGATTCGCGGCCGCGCTCGGCGATATCGGCCTGCCTAAGACCGAGACAGTCGCTGCGCTTTTGTTTTTCAATCTTGGGGTCGAGGCGGGACAGATCGCGATGATCGCGCTCGCCTTCACAGGCTTTTTCGCCGCCCGGCGGATGCTGCGGGAAACACCTCTCGCAAAGTCAGCGATCGCCGCGCCGGTCGGCCCCCTGAGGGCCGCCGGTTACAGCCTCGGGATCGTCTCGGGGTACTGGTTTATCGAGCGGCTGGCGACGTTATTGTCCGCCTGATCATTCCGCGGGCGCGGGCCGCGCGCCATCGCTCCAGCCGCGCCGCCACCAGCGCCAGCCCTTGCCGAAATTGTCCTTGATGTCCTTACCGATCATGTAGAGCGCCGGGCTCAAGATCAACGTCACCGGCATGCAAAAGAGAACGCCGAAAGCGAGCGACAGCGCCATCGGTTTCAAGAACTGCGCGATCGACGCCTCCTCGAATATCATCGGCGCAAGACCGATAAACTCCGTCACGGAGGTCAGGAATATCTGGCGGAAGCGCGACACGCCGGCGTCGAGCGATGCCGCATAGGCGCCCTCTCCCTCGCCGCGGAACTGATTCATCTTGTCGATCAGCACGACGTTATCATTGACGACAACGCCCATCGCCGCGATGGCGCCGAGATAGGAAAAGAGCCCGAAGGCGGTGCCGAACATCATGTGCCCGAAAATCGCGCCGACCATCGCGAACGGGATCGCCGACATCACCAGCGCCGGCTGGGAGTACGACCTGAAGACGACCGCCAGCAGCGCATACATGCCGAACAACGCGAAGGTGAGCAGGCGGAAAATTTCGCTCATGAACTCTTTTTGCGATTCCGCCTCACCGAGATCGCGACGCGACACCGTCGGGTAGCGCGCGTCGAATTCCGGGAAATAGCTTTCCTCCAGCTCGCGCATGATATCGACGCGGGCCTCGCGCTCGGCTTCCGCCTCGACCATGATCGAGCGTTGGCGCTGGCGCCGGTCTAGTCCGGTGACGCCCTCCGCGAAGTTAACCTCGGCGACCGAGGCGAGCGGAATCTCGCGGCCGTCCGGCGTGCGAACGCGGAATTCATCGAGCGACGACAAGGACCGGCGAGCGTCCTCGGGATAGCGGACGTAAACGCGCTTTTCATCGCCGTCGCCCGGCAGCCGCTGCGCTTCATCGCCGAAATAGGCCTGCCGGACCTGCGCTGACAGGGAAGCGAGGTTAACACCGAGCCGCTCGGCGCCGGGCCGCAGCTCGAGGCGCAATTCCTCATTCGCCGCTTCCTCGCTGTCGCGCACGCTCCTGACCGCCGAATAGGTCATCAGCTTGGCTTTCAAGTCTTCAACCGCCGCCGACAGATCTTCCTGGCTTTCGCCGATAATCGCGATCTGGATCGCCGGGCCGTTATTGTTGCCGGAAAGATCGAATCCGATTTTTTCGGCGTCCGGCACATCGCCCAGAAGCTCTTTCGCCCGTTCGGCGATTTTCTTGGAGCCGATCTCACGCGTTTCCGGCGGCGTCAGCGCCACCCAGGCGCGCACGATGTTTTCGTCGACTGTCATCGCCCAGCTTCTGACGACGCCGTTCGTCTCCTTGCCCGTATTCGGGTCGGGGACCGCGATATCCCTTGTTTCCTGTTCGAGCAGCCGCCGCGCGCCGTCGAGCTGCTCGGCGACTTCCTTCATGCGCGCGAACGGCGTCGATTGCGGCAGTTCGATCGAGACCTGCATGAAGTCGCCTTCGACTTCCGGCATGAAGGTCTGCTTGATCCGCCCGCTCGCCATCAGGCCGATCGCCAGCGCGAACACGCCGAGAAAGACCGACAGCGTGATATAACGGTGATTGATCGCGCCGCGCAGCAGCGGCTTGTGCACCTTGTTCGCGACCCACAGCACCGAATTGGCGCAGCGCTGCTGAAAGGTCATCAGGCGGCCGAAGAAACTCGCCGAATTCTTCGCCGGCTCGACATGCGCGAGGTGGGCGGGCAGGATCAGCAGCGATTCAATCAGCGAGAAGACCAGGGTCGACATCACGACAATCGAGATGGCGCGCGTAAACTGTCGGGCGTCACCCGAAATCAGCATCCAGGGTGAAAACGCCATCATGGTGACGAGTACGGACGCGATCAGCGGCTTCAGGACGAGCTGCGTTGCGAGAATTGAGTTTTCAACGCCGCCCTTCCCCTGTCTTTCCGCCCGTTCATAGACGGCCTCGCCGACAATGATCGCATCGTCGACCATGATGCCGAGCACGAGGAGGAACCCGAACACCGACATGAAATTCAGGGAGACGCCGACATATGGAAGGATGAAGAAGGCGCCGGCGAACGCAGTCATCACGCCCGCCGTCGACCAGAAGGCGACCTTCGGGTGCAGCGAGAACATCAGCAGCGCAAATATCAGGAAAAAGCCCTGCGCCGCATTCGAAAACAGGATCGTCGTCAGCGTGCGGAAATCCTCCGCTTCGTCGTAGAAAAGCCGGATGCCGACACCGTCGGGCAGCTCGGCCTCCATGTCCTTGATCAGCTCGTTGACGGCCTTCGAGGTTTTCCAGATGTTGAATTTGTCTGCTGTCTGCACCGAGACGAGGATAGAGGGATCATCGTCGAGCCGATTATAGACATTGCGATCCTCGAAGCCGTCGATCACCGACGCGATATCGCGAATTCTGATGACGCCGCCGTCGGCGGTCTCGCGCACGATGACGTCGCCGAAATCATGGGACGTATCGGCAAGATTGCGCGCACGCAGTTGAAAATCGCCGTCGCCGGTCCGGACCCGCCCCGACGACACATTGAGCGAGGTTCCCCGAACCGCCCGCGACACGTCGTCGAAGGTGAGACCGTAACGGCGAAGCGCCTCCTCGGATATCTCGATCGAGACCTCCGGGCGGCGCGCGCCGACGATGATGGTATTAGCGCCGCCGTCAAGAAGCGCGATGCGGTCGCGCAGGCGAAGCGCGGTGTCACGCAAGACCTTTTCCGGCGCATTTCCGTGCACCGACATGATGATCGACCAGTTCCGATTGACCTGGCGCGTCACCTGCGGCGGTTCGAGTCCTTGCGGAAAAGATGAAATCCCGTCGATGCGGGATTTGACCTCAGCAGTCAGCGCATCGACGTCAGTGCCAGGGATCGTCAACAGGCGCACCCAGCCCGAGCCTTCGGCGGAGCGGCTTCGGACCCAGTCAATGCCGTCAAGATCGGCGGTCGCTTCCTCGATCCGCACGATGACCTGCGCTTCCATATCTTCGGGCGACGCGCCCGGCCACACGGCGTCAATCGCGACCGCGTCGCCGCGACCGGCCGGCCAGAATTCCTTTTCCATCATCGAATAGGAGAGGAAGCCGCAGACGACGCAGGCGAGCATCATCAAATTGCCGGCGACGGGGTTTCTTCCCCACCAGGCGACGATACCGTTCAGCATGGCCGCTCCCTATTTCTTTTTCGGTTTTTCAGCGTCGGCGACTTTATCCGCCGCCGGTGCGGGCGCATTGATGTCGCGCACCTTCATGCCGTCGCGCGGGGACGGCAGAAATGACGCCACTACTTTTTCGCCCGCCTTGACGCCATCGCGAAAGTACAACACGCCAGCGTCCGCCATCGTCGGCGTCACGGCGCGCGCCTTGATCGCGCCATCATCGGCAACGATGTAGATATATTCATTTTTCTTCAGCGCACCGCGCGGGATGGAAACGAGGCTCTGGCGCTCGCCGCTGTCGATTTCAACATCGACAAAGAGACCGGGCGCGAGCGGCGCCGCATGCGCCGCGCCGAACGGATCGACGACTTCGACGAGCCCGTAGACAAGGCGCGTCGCCGGATCGACCGACGCGTCAATCAGCGTCAGTTTGCCGGTCCATTCGCGCCGCGCGCCAGCGACAATTGCCGATAGCCGCGCCGTCGGCGCCGTCGCGCTATCGGTTGCGGCAAACCCGGGCGCAAGACCAAGGACCGCCAGATCGGCGTCGGTGAGCGCGATGCGGATCTGCGCCACATCGACCGCGAATATCGACGCGAGAACAGCGCCGGGCGATATGAAATCGCCGACATTAGCCATTCTCGTCATGACGCGGCCGTCGAAGGGCGCGCGAACTTCCGTCCGTTCGAGATTGAGCTCGCTCTCGCGCACCAACGCCTCGGCGGTCCTGAGATCGGCGAGCGCCGCATTCACCTGGGGTTTTTGCAAGGCGAGGTCCGACGGGGCGCCGGTGAGGCCGAGATCTTTCCAGTCCTGTTCAGCGAGCGCGGCTTCCGACCTTGCGCGGGCAAGCGCTTCCCGGGCGCGCGCGACCTGGCTGCGGCTGCGGTCGAGCGCCAGTCTATATTGCGCTGGATCGACCCTCGCGAGGACTTCGCCCTTTTTGAAATACGCGCCGGCTTCGAGCGCCGGCGAGATGGACAATAATTGCCCCGAGACCTGCGCCGCGACATCGGCTTCATTTTTGGATTTCACCTGCCCCTGGGTGGTGACGCGCAAGGACGTCTGCTCGGCGCGCGCGGTCGCGATCTCGACAGCGATCGGAAGCGGCGCCTCGGTGTTTTTCTCCGGCTTTGGCGCCGTCGCCATCAACACGGCGATGCCAGTCCCCGCGGCGACAAGCACCAGAAACGGCGCGGCGAAGACCGCAGCCTTTCGGATAAAGGTGCGTTTTGGTCTTTGCACGGCATGAATGGACATGTTCTGGTCGGCCCGGATATCCATGGGGCACTCTCTTTCCGCGCTGGCTGTCTTTCCGGTTTCTTGATCGTCCGGGTGCTTGGAAAATTTCTACGCGCGCCGGTTTAAGATACAATCGGAGAGCCCCGCATATTCGCCGGGCGGTGTCGCGCCTGCGGCGACCCGAATGAAATTCAGGGATTAATGCGCGTTAACCGGCGCGTTTTTCGGTTCGCCGTCGCCCCTTA
>MEMM01000016.1:34908-62284 GCA_001767925.1 Alphaproteobacteria bacterium RIFCSPHIGHO2_12_FULL_63_12 | reverse complement strand
CTGCGCCGCGCCAAGCGTCGCGCGAAGGCCGGCCCCGCCGGCGCCGACGACAACGACGTCATATTCGTGATCGATGATTTGGTAAGATGCAGTCATGAGTGCCCAGTTCAGACGGAAAGGACGTAAAGAGACCAAAGGCCGAGCGCCGCGACGCCGAGACAAGCGAGCAGGTTGAGCAGCTTGAAGACGCCGCGCGCGCCGCTGTCGATATAATCGTCGATGATGTCGTTCAGTCCGATGCGCATGTGCAAGGCGCCGACAAGAATGAGCAGACCCATCGGGATCGCTGCCGCCGGACCAGCGATCCAGGCGCGCATTTCCTCATAGGAAACGCCGGCATGAGCGACCGCGCTCCACAAAAACCAGAGGGCGAGCGGCGCGAGCAGGGCGGCGCTGGCGCGCTGGGCGATGAAATTGGCGGTGCCTTTGTTCGTCATGGCCTGATCCTTACCCGCGCGCCGAAAGGCCGGCGGCGACGACGAAGATGGCGACAAAGATGGAGGCGGCGAAAACCGCCCATGCCGTCTGGCGCGCTGTTTTCACGTCAAGCCCGCGACCGGCGTCCCAGTAAAGATGCCGAAGGCCGTTGAGGGTGTGAAAAACAAGCGCCCACGTGTAGCCGAACAGAATGAAAACGCCGACGGGCGAGGCCAAAAACGCGCCGACGGGCTCGAAAAACGCGGCGCCCTGAGCGGCAGCGAACGCCCAGACCGCCAGCAGCGCCGTGCCCGAATAAAGCGCGACGCCGGTCGCGCGGTGAGCGATCGAAGCGGCCATGCTTGGCGTCCACCGCCAGATCTGCAGATGCGGCGACCGCGGTCGGCTGAGGGCGCTCGCCGGTGTTGGGTCCGAAGCCATTGAAATGTCCCTGGGATTTCCCTTGTTGATTGCAGAGGCGGGTGTGCGGCGGACAATAGGCGCGCCGCCTGTTCTGTCAACGCGGGGAGGGGGCGGCAGGACCCAACCAAAACGATTGCCAAGGATGCGCCGATTGCCGCAGTATCATCGCCGGGGATGTATGAGGGGTTGTTTCATGGGCCGTTTTTGGGGCGCCGTGCTGCTGGCGGCGGTCTTGTCCGCGTCGCCGGCGGCGGCGCAAACAAAGAGCGCAGTGACCGCGGCGGAACTCGGAGAGATTCTTTCCGGCGCGGGGCTGGCGGTCGAAGTCATCGAGGACGCGGCGACCCGTGCGCCGGTCGCGCATGTTGAGGCGGGCGGCGTTCAGTACTGGGTCCGCGCGCTCGACTGTTCGGGATCGCCGAAGGCCTGTTCGACGCTCGTTTTCTTCGCCAATTTCGAACTCGGCAGGAATGCCGCGCCGGGCGATTACGAAACCATCAACCGCTTCAATGACAGCCAGGTGTTCGGACGCGCCTATCTCATCCCAGGCCGCAATCAAGTCGGCGTCGACTATGTCATCGAACTCGACGGCGGCGTATCGATGAACAACATCACGAAAAACATCAGCCGCTGGGCGGATGTCATCAACGCCTTTATCGGCCATTTCAGCAAGGAAGCGCCGGCGTCCTAGCGGCGCGGCGAGACAGCTTACGCAAAACGCTCTAGCCGGTTTTGCGGTAAGCCGCGCAAGACTCTTCATTGACGGTGAAATTCGTCAGCGCCGCCCCGCTCGGTCTCTTTACGCGCATTTTTAGAGTGACGCCCTGATCGAAGAGCGACTTTTCGGCGAAATAACCGCAGGTCTGCTTGTAATTGAAATTGCGGAAATTCTCGATTTGATCGGCGGTCGCCGATTCGACCGTCTTCTGGGTGAAGCGCACATCCACTGAAATGGAATCCCATTGCGCGTTGGCGCTGATGCGTTCGATGACGGCGATATCGCCGGCCGTCGCTTCAAAGCCGTGCTCAAACCCCTTCACGACATTTTCGAGATATTTTTGCTGGCGTTCTTCGGACGCGGATTTGTAATCGAATCCGACGCCTTGGGTCGTCCCCATCGCTGCGAACATCAGCCCGCCAATAATCGGCGCGATAATTGCCGGCGCCGCCTTGTTCATGCTGGTTTCCTCCGTACGCGCCCCTGGCCGTCCGCCGGATCGGCGTCAGGCGGCTTTCGCGACCAGCGCCGACAATTTCGGCGGCAATTCCGCGCCGAGGCCGCGCATGAATTCCAGCAGCGCGCGCTCGATATCGTCGAATTTTCCGTTTTTGCCGATACGATCGGCGAGCCAGTCGGCTTCCTGCGCGCTCACCTGTTCGGCGATCGCTGCGGCTATGACGTCGTCTTCGTTCTTCTTGCCGGCTGCCGTAGGCTTGCGGCGATAGGCTTCGAGAACGCCTGAAACTCCGCCCGAGACCATGCGCCCGAAAAAGCCGGCCGGATCGACGGTCTGGTCTTTCACCCAGGCGTGAAGGCGCAGCGCCTCTTCGCGCGGCAGCGGCCGATAGCCGACATGCGCCATCAGATGCGCGGCGACGGCCTTGATGAAAAGATCCGCCCACGACGGATCGTTGTCGGCGGCATAGGTCAGTTCGTGGAGGTCGAAAAGAAGCTCGGCCTCTTCTTTGGTGATTGCGATCGAGCCGTCGCCGGCGGACGCATAAAGATACCGCCGCAAAAGCTCGACATCGGCGCGGTCCATGCGCGGCGCGCCCTTCGTCCGGTCGCGGACAAGCCGGCGAAACTGGTCGGCGGTGAACTCCGCCATGGAGGCCGGCGTCGAGGTCGCTTTCTCCATCAGCGCGACGAGGAGGCCAAGCTCGATGCGGCTCGCTTTCTTGCCGTCGCGGGCGATGAACGCTTCCAAATGCTCGAACTCCTCTTCGGTGAGGTAGCCGTGCGGCTCCTCCTCGCGCAGGAAGAAGTCAGCGGCGGCTTCAGCGAAATAGTCGGCCCATTCCCGATCGCCCTGCGGCGCTTTTTCGGCGAGCGCGAACAGCGCGGCGAGTTCCGCGCGGTTGACGACGCCGTCGGCGAAGACGCTTTTTCTGAGGAAAATCACGTCGTCGGCGCTGACATGGCCGTCGGCGCCGACGCTGCGGATCAGCGTTTCGATATTCTGGTTGGGCATTGAGGGCGGGCCTCCCCTGAAATGGACGGGAAAACCTCGCGCAAACCGGTTAAGATCGCGGTAAGCGCGGCCGTCGCCTTGCGCGTAAATTATGCGTTAATCCGCGCCGCCGGGGCATTCGGCGCTTGACCCGCGCGCTGAATTGAAGATTGTGCGGGCGCTTAAAGCCGCGAAAGATTCGTCATGTCCGACAACCCTCCCGACCGCCTCAGCGTCAACCCGAAAAGCCCGCATTTCGACCAGGAAGTCCTGCAGCGCGATGTCGGCATCCGATTTAACGGCGAAGAGCGCACCAATGTCGAAGAATACTGCGTCTCCGAGGGCTGGATCCGCGTCGCGGTCGGCAAGACGCTCGACCGCAAGGGCAATCCCCTGACGCTGAAGGTCAACGGCGTCGTCGAGCCTTATTACAAGGCGCCCGCCCCTAGCGCTTCGTCGGATTGATTTTGCTGATATAGAGGCGGTTCTCGCCGAAATCGAGCGCGAAGTCCTGCGTCGCGAGAAGGTCCGCGCCCAACAAGGCGAAGGGCAGGCGCTGTACGCCAATTTCGTCGAAAATCGGCGCGTCTTTCACCCAAACGCCGACATTCCGCCAGCTGGTGCGTCCAATTTGAATGCGGTTCAAACGAGCGGTTCGCGTTCGCGTCCGGTCATCGAAGACATCCTTGAGGCGGCTTCCGGTGGTGAATCCTTCTCCGAGATCGCGCGTGACGACGCTTGAAAACATTGCTTCCGCCGCGCGGTAATTTATCAACGTGGCGACAGAGCCGAGATCGATAACGAACGTTGTCGGCGAGCGGTTGATCAATCCCTTTGTCGTGTAAAGCGCGCCGGTGGTTGCAGCATATGTGTTTGCGCGGAGTTTCGCCGATTTCCATTTTCGAATTTTTTCATTCGGTAAGCCGCCATGAGGATATAGGCTCATGGTTTGCGCGCGGACATCGAATATGACCGCGTATTTTCTCAGAAAATCGATGCCGATGATGCCTGAAGGCGTCTTGCGCGGCGGGCTCCAGTCTGGAAGAACGACGCCCACATGATCCGGCAGTGATGCGCCGCCAAGAGATACCTCGCCGATCCGGAATGCATCGAGTTCGGCGGCTCCGGTGATGCCGAGAATCCGCTTGCGCGGCCCGCCTGTCGGTTGAAAGGATTCGATCGCCGCGAGATTTTGAAATACGATCGTCAGCGTTGCGCCGGTATCCAGGACAAAATCATACGGTCCATGACCGTTGACCGCGACGCTCACGGTGATCAGTCCGTCATAGTCGATGCGATAGGGCACAACCGCGATCGGCTCTTGCGCCGTCGCCTTCATCGCAAATAAAGACATGAACGCGAGCAGCGCAAAAATTGCGCGCAACTTTGACGTCAAGCGCCGCCCCTTCTCCAATCGCCGGATTTTCACGCAACCCTCTTTTTAGGCGACCATAGACGAATATGCTGGCGGGTGACTACGGCATGGCGCCGGTTTCAGTTTTGCGTGCGCTGCAATAAGCAAACCGGCCGCCGCCAGCGCAGGAAACGGGCGGACCAGCCTTCCGTCACCGGATAGAATGTCGGCCGAAGCTATCGCGGGTCGACCAGATGTATGACGCTTTTGATGGCGAAAACCTCCGCTGGGAGGCGGTTTTGAAGCGCGACCCGGCGGCGGACGGGCGGTTTTACTGTTGCGTCCGGACGACCGGCGTCTATTGCCTGCCGTCCTGTCCGGGCCGGCCCCACCGCCGGAACGTTTTCTTCGTCGCCACGAAAGGCGAGGCGGCGCGCGCCGGCTTTCGCGCTTGCAAAAGATGCCGGCCGGACCGCCTTGCCGCCGGGTCGATCGAGGACCGGATCGCCGCGATCGACTGGACTTGGATCGGCGACGGGCTCGATCACGATGGGTTCGCTTCCCTCGGTCGGCTGCTGAATGACGAAGAATGCGCCAGCCTTGCCGCGGCCTATCGCGCCGACCGCGATTTTCGCTCGACGGTCACGATGGCGCGCCACGGCTTTGGCGCGGGAGAATACAAATATTTCGCCGATCCCTTGCCGCCATTGGTCGGGGATCTGCGAGCGCGCCTTTACGCCCGCCTCACGCCGGTCGCAAACGGCTGGCGGGAAAGGTTTGGCGACGACAAACGCTATCCGACCGATCACCGGTCATACCGGGCGATATGCGCCGCCGCCGGACAGGCGCGGCCGACGCCGCTCCTCCTTTCCTATGGGCCGGGCGATTACAATAGGCTGCATAGGGATATTTACGGGAGCGAAACATTCCCGATCCAGGTCGCGATCCTGCTCTCGGAGCCGGGGAAGGAGTTCGAGGGCGGCGAATTCGTGCTCACCGAGCAGCGCCCCAGGATGCAGTCGCGCGCTCATGTCGTCCCCCTCGCGAAGGGCGACGCTGTCGCCTTCGCGGTGAACGAGCGCCCGGTCGACGGCGCCCGCGGGGTTTACAAGGCGCAGATGCGGCACGGGGTTTCGACCGTCCATCGCGGGCGGCGTATGACGCTCGGGGTGATTTTCCACGATGCGGCCTGACCAGCCGGGGGATGATCCGTCGTGGGCCTCTTGCGCCCGCGTCCTTCTTGTCTATAAACCGCCCCTTCCAACGGACCGCCGGGCCAAAAGGCATGCCTTGGCGATCTTCAACGCGCGCCCCCTTTAGCCGGGGGGCCATTCTCAGGAACCGCAAAATGCCCAAGATGAAGACCAAATCAGGCGCCAAAAAGCGCTTCAAAATGACCGCCTCCGGCAAGGTCAAAGCCGGCGTCGCCGGCAAACGGCACCGACTGATCTCGCACAACGCCAAATATATCCGTCAGCAGCGGGGGACCGGCGTCCTCTCTGACGCGGATGCGAAGATCGTCAAAAAATACATGCCGTATAACCGCTAGGAGGGACAACAATGTCACGCGTCAAACGGGGCGTTACGTCCCACGCCAAGCACAAGAAAGTCATCAAGGCGGCGAAAGGCTATTTCGGCCGCCGCAAGAACGCGATCAAGACGGCGCGTCAGGCGGTCGAAAAGGCCGGCCAATACGCCTATCGCGACCGCCGCGCGAAGAAGCGCAATTTCCGCTCGCTGTGGATCACCCGCATCAACGCGGCGACCCGCGAAGTCGGCATGACCTACGCCCGATTTATCGACGGGCTCTCGAAAGCGGGCATCGAGGTTGACCGCAAGGTCCTCGCCGATCTCGCCGTGAAAGAGCCCGAGGCGTTCAAGGCCCTGGCGGAAAAGGCGAAAGCGGCCCTCGCCGCGTAAATTCTTTTCCGTCGCCCGTCGAACGCGATTATCGAACCGGGTGACGTTTACGGATGAAATTCGAAAAGCGTCACCCAAAAGGTGACGCTTTTTCTTTGCATCGGAGACCGGACGCGATGTCCGACATGAATGAGATCGAGCGCGAGACGCTCGCCAGAACAGCCGCCGCCGAGACCGTCGCGGCGCTTGAAGAGGTGCGTGTTTTTGCGCTTGGCAAGAAGGGCGTCATTTCCGAGCGGATGAAGACGCTGGGCGCTATGGCGCCCGATGAGCGAAAAGCCGCCGGCGCCGCGCTCAATGTCCTGAAGGACAAGATCGCCGCGGCGATCGACGCGAAAAAGCAAAAGCTCGAAGACGCGGCGCTCGACCAGCGCCTTGCGACCGAGAAGGTCGACGTGACGCTGCCGATCGCGCCGCTCCCGAAGGGCCGCATCCATCCGGTGACGCAGGCGATGGAGGAGATCGTCGCGATCTTCTCGGCGATGGGATTCGACGTCGCCGAAGGCCCCGACATCGAAGACGACTTCCACAATTTCACCGCGCTCAATTTTCCGGCCGACCACCCGGCGCGCGAAATGCATGACACCTTCTTCTTCCATCCGAAGGCGGACGGCCAGGGCGGAACAACGCGCATGCTATTGCGGACGCACACCTCGCCGGTGCAGATCCGCACCATGATGACGCGAAAGCCGCCGATCCGCATCATCATCCCGGGCCGCACCTTCCGCTGCGACAGCGACCAGACGCACACGCCGATGTTCCATCAGGTCGAGGGCCTCGTCATCGATCGTTCGACCCATATGGGGCATTTGAAAGGAACGCTCGAAGCCTTCTGCAAAGCCTATTTCGAAGTCGACAGCGTGAAGACGCGCTTTCGTCCGCACTTCTTCCCGTTCACCGAACCGTCCGCCGAAATGGACATCGGCTATGAGCGCGTGGGGAACGAAATTCGCATCGGACAGGGCGCCAAATGGATGGAGATTTTGGGCTCCGGCATGGTGCATCCGAACGTACTTAAGAATTGCGGGCTCGACCCGGACGAATATCAGGGCTTCGCCTTCGGCATGGGCATCGACCGTCTCGCCATGCTGAAATACGGCATTCCGGACCTGCGCGATTTCTTCGCTGCGGACGCGCGCTGGCTTGAACATTACGGCTTCGATCCGTTGGACCAGCCGAATCTGGCGACCGGACTGTCGCGATCGTAGGGCGGATGAAATCCGCCGACTGACATTCGAATTGGCGGATTTCATCCGCCCTACGGAGGAAAACGATGAAGCGACTTGCCATGGCGATCGCCGCGCTCACAGCGCTCGCCGGTTGCGACAGGATCGGCGCGGCGGTCGGCGCCGCGCCGGCGAATTCCGAACCGGCCGCCGATGCGGCGGCGGCGGCGGGCGAAGCCGATTCGGAATGGATCGAGATGAACGGCGTCTGGGCGCCCGCTGGGGCGTGCGGCGACGTGACGAAGGAATGGCGCCTTGAACCGCAATCCTTCCATCTCCATGAAATGCATTGCCGCATCGAACAGCTTGATCTTATCGAAGGCGGCGTGCGCGCGGTTGCGCAATGCGCGGTCGAAGGCGATGACGATCAGATTCCGGACGAATTCCGGTTCATACGCCGCGCCGACGCCAGTTTGTCGATCATCAATGACGCGAACGAGGCGGCGACCGACGGGCTGGTCGCTTGCGCCGGGGACATGATCCCATGAGCTATTATATTGCGAAAACTGTTCCCGGCGCCTTCGATGACGCCATCACGCGCGTCACCGAGGCGCTGAAGAAAGAAGGCTTCGGTGTTCTCACCGACATCGACGTCGCGGCGACCTTGAAGAAAAAGATCGGCGTCGATTTTCGTCCCTATCGCATCCTCGGCGCCTGTAACCCGAAAATGGCGCATGGCGCCTTGTCGGTCGAGGACAAGATCGGCGTCATGCTTCCCTGCAACGTCATCGTTCAGCAGACGGATGAGGGCGTTGAAGTCGCCGCCGTCGATCCTGTCGCGTCTTTGGGCCGCGTCGGCAACCCCGCGCTTGATGACGCCGCCGCGACCGTCAAGGCGGCGCTGACGCGCGTCGTTTCCTCCCTGTAAAGACCTGATCATGAAATTCACGCTCTCCTGGCTGAAAGAACATCTCGATACGAACGCTTCGCTCGATCAAATCGTCGAGACGATGGTCGCGGTCGGACTCGAGGTAGAACATGTCGACGATCCGGCCGAACGCCTCAAGGAGTTCACCATCGGCGAGGTTCTCGAAGCGGAAAAACACCCCGAAGCCGACAAGCTGCGCGTCTGCAAGGTCGCAACGAAAGACGGCGTGTTGCAGATCGTCTGCGGCGCCCCCAACGCGCGCGCCGGAATCAAGGTCGCCTACGCTCCCGTCGGCGCCTATGTGCCCGGCATCGACGTTACGCTGACCAAAGCCAAAATCCGCGGCGTTGAAAGCCTCGGCATGATGTGTTCAGCGCGCGAGCTTCAGCTCGGCGACGATCATGACGGCATCGTCGAGGCGCCGGCGGCGTCGACAATCGGCGATCCGGTCGCCGGCTGGCTCGGCGCGAATGACCCTGTCGTCGAATTCGAGGTGACGCCTAATCGTCCGGATACGAACGGTGTCGCGGGCGTTGCGCGCGATCTCGCCGCCGCGGGGCTCGGGAAACTGATCACGAAGTCGCCTGAGCCGGTCAAAGGCGGCTTTCCCTGTCCGCAGAAGATCGGCCTTGATTTTCCGGCGGGCGCGGAAAACGCCTGCCCGATGTTCGCCGGCCGCCTGATCCGCGGGGTGAAAAACGGTCCGTCGCCCAAATGGCTCGCCGACCGGCTGCGCGCCATCGGCCTGCGCCCCATATCGACGCTCGTCGATGTGACGAATTTGCTGACCTATGATCGCGCCCGTCCCTTGCATGTCTATGACGCCGACAAGCTGAAAGGCGAAATCCGCGCGCGGCTCGGGAAGAATGGAGAGAGCTTCCTCGCGCTCGACAATAAAACTTACGAGGTCGATGAGACGATGACCGTCATCGCCGACGACAACGGCGTTCTCGGGCTCGGCGGGATCATCGGCGGCGAGGCGTCGGGGTGTACGGAAGAAACGAAAAACGTTTTCATCGAGGCGGCTTATTTCGATCCGCTGCGCACCGCGAGAACCGGGCGCAAATGCGGCATTCATTCCGACGCGCGTCACCGTTTCGAGCGCGGGGTCGACCCTGACTTCGTCGCGCCGGGGCTTGAACTTGCAACAAGGATCATCATCGACGCCTGCGGCGGCGCGCCAAGCGAGATTTTGATCGCTGGCCAAAAGCCCAGCGCGGCCAAGGTCATCGCCTTCCCGCCGTCGGAGGTCAAACGCCTCACCGGCGTCGATGTCGCGCCGGAAAAATCGGAAAGCGTGCTGACCGCGCTCGGTTTTAGAGTGTCGCGCGCCGATCCGTGGCTGGTCGACGTTCCTTCCTGGCGCCCCGACATCGAGGGCAAGGCGGACCTCGTCGAGGAAGTCGCCCGCATCGTCGGCTTCGCGGCGCTTCCGGCTGTGACGCTGCCTGCGCGCATGGCGGTCGAAACGCCGAAGCTCACCGCGCTGCAAGTGCGGCGCGGCGCCGCCCGGCGCGCGCTGGCCGCGCGCGGGCTTCTCGAAGCGGTGACATGGTCGTTCACCGATGCCCGCGCCGCAGAATTATTCTGCGACGGGCCGAACTGGCTCGCGGCGCAGGGGCTTATTCTCGCCAATCCGATATCGTCCGACCTCGGATCGATGCGGCCGTCGATGCTGCCGAATTTGATCGCGGCGCTGCAGCGCAACGCCGATCGTGGGCGCGACGATCTCGCCTTGTTCGAAGTAGCGCCCGTCTACGCGTCCGACCGGCCGGAAGGCCAGCAGACCGTCGCCGGCGGCGCGCGGCTCTCTCACCCCCGGCGCCATTGGGCGAAGGCGGAACGCGCAGCCGATGCCTTCACGGTGAAGGCCGATGCGATCGCCGCGCTCGACGCCGCCGGCGCGAAGATCGATCAGGCGCAAACGACGGCCGACGCGCCCAATTGGTACCATCCGGGGCGCTCGGGCGTGCTGCGCCTCGGCCCGAAACTCGTCCTCGCGCATTTTGGCGAAATTCATCCGCGCGTCCTCAAGGCGATGGCGGTGGAAGGGCCGGTCTACGCGTTCGAGGCTTTCCTTGACGCCATCCCGCCGGCGAAAGCCAAACCGACGAAAACAAAGTCGGCGCTCGACGCGTCGGGGCTGCTCCCCGTGAAGCGCGATTTCGCCTTCGTGGTGGATGAGAAGGTGAGCGCGGACGCGCTCCTCAAAGCCGTGCGCGGCGCCGAGAAAAAGCTCATCGCGGATGTCAGCCTGTTCGACGTCTATCAAGGAAAGGGCGTCGCCGACGGCCGAAAATCCCTCGCCGTCGAAGTGACGCTCCAGCCGCGCGACCGGACGCTGACCGATGAGGAAATCGACGCGGTCGGCAAAGCAGTCGTCGCGGCGGTTGAAAAAGCGACCGGCGGAACGCTCCGGTCCTGAACGCGCAGCCGTTTCGGGCTGCTTGCGGAAGGCGGGGCGAGCCGCTAAACAACCCCCCTTCCCAAACGGGAGGCCGCTTTAGCTCAGCTGGTAGAGCACATCATTCGTAATGATGGGGTCAGGTGTTCGAGTCACCTAAGCGGCACCATTTCAAAATCCTCAAAAGTCCAGAACCGTCAAATAACAATTAAAAATCAATGCGTTATGGTTATTTTGTGTCCGCTGGCGTCCGATAAGGGCGCTTAAAATCGGGGGTAGTTGGGGGTATATATGGGGATACCGCCAGCCCGCAACTGAGACGATACCCCCAATGGCCCTATCCGACCTCAAAATCCGCAATGCCCAGCCCCAAGTTCGGCCGTTCAAGATGCCGGACGGCGGTGGGCTCTACCTGATCGTGCAGCCGAACGGCTCAAAGCTCTGGCGGATGAAATACCGCTACCTCGGCAAGGAGAAGCTCCTGTCCTTCGGGCGGTATCCGGAAGTCGGCCTCGCCAAGGCCAGGAAAGAGCGGCTGGCGGCCAAAGTGCTCTTGGCGGAGGGGCGGGATCCCGGCGCGGAAAAGCGGGCAGCGAAGGACCGGATGCTTGAGGAGAAGGAGCGGACGTTTGCCGCCCTCGCCGCCAAATTCCTCGCAAAGCAGGAAAAGGAAGGCCGGGCAGCCTCGACCCTCCTCAAAAACAAGTGGGTCCTCGACATGGCGATTGCCGAGTTAGGGGCGGAGCCTGTTGGCTCGATCAAGGCTCCGATGATCCTGAGAGCCCTGAAAAAAGTGGAAGACCGGGGCATCTATGAAACCGCCCGCCGTCTCAAGGTCATGGTTGGCGCGGTGCTGCGCTACGGCATTTCGATCGGCTGGCTCGATGCTGACCCGACGCCCGCTTTGCGGGGTGCGTTAACGCGCCCGCCCCAGAAATCCCATGCGGCGATCACTGACCCGAAAGCGTTCGGCGAATTGCTGCGGGCGATCGGCGGATTTTCGGGACAGGTCTCGACCCGGATCGGGCTTCAGCTTTTGGCGCTGCTTTATCCTCGCCCCGGCGAATTGCGGTTCGCCAAGTGGGGCGAATTCGATCTTCAAAAGCGCGTTTGGACAATCCCCGCCGAGCGGACAAAAATGCGGCGCCCGCATAAGGTCCCGCTACCGGACGCGGCGATCTTGCTGCTCGAAGAGCTGAAGGCCCTCAATGCGCCCGGCGAGCTTCTCCTCCCGTCGATTAGGACTTGGAAGAAGCCGATCAGCGACGCGACGTTTAACGCGGCCCTTCGGCGGCTGGGATACACGGGTGACGAAGCGACCTCACACGGGTTCCGGGCGACGTTCTCGACTATCGCCAATGAGTCGGGCCTGTGGAACCCGGACGCCGTTGAGCGCGCGCTCGCCCATGTTGAAAGCAACGCGGTCCGCGCCGCCTACTCCCGGAGCGATTTCTGGGAAGAGCGCGTCCGCATGGCGGACTGGTGGGCCGGATACTTGGAACAGCTCAAAGCAAGCAAAGCGGCTTGAGGGGGTATAATTTTTTCTGGCGAATCGGTCGCGTTGATCCATATTTGTCCGATATGAACGCATTTGCCGACTATTTTGAACCCAAGCGAGACGAAAAAAGCCGGGAGTTATGGCGGCATTGGGCACGCATGCCTCTCATTGACCTGCATGAAGCGGCAGCGCTTTTGAGCGGCGTAATTCCAAGCAAACATTGGTGCCACGAGACAATAAGCCGGAAGCAGGCTTCCTTTGGTGAAGAAATCAACGAGAAATACCTTAGGACCTTCGACCTATTGGTGCGTGAGAAAGCGGCTTACAATCTTCACGAACGAAATTCGTTGGACGCTGTAGTCGCGTGGGCGCGAAAGAACGGAATACCGGTTTCTGAGAAGTTAACCGATGCGATCGAAGAAATCCGAATTCACAGGATCACGACCCGGCTGGAAGATGAGTTTCAGACTTCCAATGTCGCCCCCGCCGATCGTGAACTCGGAACGCGCGAGCGGGACACATTACTCTACCTTGTCGCCGCAATGGCCATTGAGAAATACGGCTATTCGCCCAAGAAGCGGACTACTGCCGTTTCGCAAATCGGGGCGGATTTGGAGAATATTGGCGTAGAACGGCTCAGTGATGAGACCATCCGAAACAAGCTGAAAAAGGCTTGCGAGCTGGTGCCGCAAACGACTTTCAAGAAGGGTTGACGCCATCGAAAACCAAATTTGGTTTCGCTGAACCCAAATTTGGCTATGCGGGAGGCAGGACTACGCAAGTCATCACCGTCGCAAATAAACGGAGATGATTCTTGAAAGACGTTCCTGCATTCCCCGAAACCGGCTTCGTACGCCTTCGCCAAATCCTCGCGCCGACCGGGCCGATCCCGGTTTCGCGATCGAGCTGGTGGCAAGGCGTAAAGGACGGCCGTTTTCCGAAGCCCATGAAGCTCGGGCCGCGCACCACCGTTTGGCGCGTTGAAGACATCCGCTCCCTGTTTGAGATGGCGGACGCCTGAGCGATGGCGAAGCGCTACCCCGCGCATCTCGTCAAAGCCCACCGCAACTATACGATTGAGGAGGCGGCCGACTTGCTTGGCGCACACCTCCAGACAATTCGGGGCTGGGTGAAGAACGGCACGCTGCCCGCCTGTTCGGAAAAGCGCCCGATTCTTGTCGTCGGAGCCGACATTCGCGCCTTTCTTAGAGGGCGGGAGATCGCGTCAAAGCGCCGGCTCGGGCCGAACGAGTTCTATTGTCTGAAATGTCGCGCACCGCGCCGACCGGCGGGAATGATGGTTGATTATGAGATGCAGACCGATCGCGCCGGTCGCCTCGTTGCGCTGTGTGAAGAATGCGAAGGGCTGATATTTCGGACGCTGTCCTCCGATAAAATCGGCGTCGTCGCGCCTGATCTATCCATCATGTTCAAGGGCCGAAAGCCGAGCCTAGACGAACCGGACGAAGCCGCCTGAAGGACTCACTTCGACAAGGACCGATACCTATGCGCAAACGATGCGATGAAAACGAACGGCTGAAACGACAATATTTCGAATGGCTGACCGATGCCGAAGGCCTCAGCGAGCAATCGGTCGATAAGGTGGCCGCTGCGCTCACGCGTTTTGAGCATTCGACGGGCGGCAAACCCTTCAGGGCTTTCCACATCGATCAGGCGAAGACGTTCAAACAAACGCTGGCTAAAGCGAAAACTGCAACCGGCCGCCCGCTATCCAAGGCGACGATCAGCGCGAGCGTGCGCGCCATAAAGGCGTTTTTCAAATGGCTCTCCCAAAAGCCCGGCTTTAAGTCGCGAATTAGCCTCGCCGATTGCGAATATTTCAATCTCTCCGCCAAGGACGAGGCGATCGCCCACGCCCACCGCGACACGCCCTTTCCATCGATGACGCAGGCGCTGCACGCCTTCCGGTCGATGCCGGAGGCGACCGACATCGAGCGGCGCAACAAGGCGCTGGTTGCCTTTCTGATCTTCACCGGCGTCAGGGTCTCAGCGGCCGCATCGCTGAAACTTGGCCACATCGATCTTGTCGAGGGCCAGGTCTTTCAGGACGCCCGCGAAGTGAAGACCAAGGCGTCGAAGACGATCTACACGACCTTCTTCCCGGTCGCCGACGACGTGCGGGCCTGTTTCGACGGGTGGGTCCGACATTTGCGCGAGACCCTGCTATTCGGTCCGGCGGACCCGCTTTTCCCAAGATCGAAGACCGGCTTCGGCCCGGAAGGAAAATTTGCCCGCGCGCAAATCGAGCGCGAGCATTGGTCAACCGCAACGCCGATCCGCCAGATCGCCGGCGACGCCTTTGTGGCGGCGGGCCTTCCGCGCTTTGGCCCCCACGCCTTCCGCAAAACGCTGGAGCAATGGGGTTCGACCCGCTATGTCACGCCCGAGGCGTTCAAGGCTTTTTCCCAAAACCTCGGACATGAAAGCGTGCTGACGACCTTCACCAGCTACGGGAGGGTGAGCCGCACCCGGCAGGCGGATATCATCAAGGGAGTCTGAGAGGCCGCCTTGATCGCTTCGCGGCGGGGTTGCCTCAAAGGCTGATTCGGCTATCCGTTTGACGAGCTGCTTGAGCAGCGGCTGGGAGGGTTCCCGACTTGAACGCAGTCGAGATCGAAGAAGCGATTTCCGCGCTGGTGGAACGGCCGTTCGACGCGGCGGAGTTCCCTTTCGCGTTCCTTGAGGCGTTCGGTAACAGGGAAGCGACGATTAAGCGCCTGCGCGCCGGCGCAACGAACAAATCCGATCTTGGCGGCGTCCTTCAGACCAACAACATCCACATCAAGACCTGTACGTCCGGCGAGGTGACGAAAACGCTGGCGGCGCTCAAGGCAAGCCCAGCGACCGCGAAGGCCAAGGCCAAATTCATCCTCGCGACGGACGGCGACACATTCGAGGCGGAGGAGTTGCAATCTGGCGAGACGGTCGCTTGCGCCTATGCCGACTTTCCCGATCATTTCGGCTTCTTCCTGCCGCTCGCGGGAATTTCGACCGTCCGCCAGATCAGGGAAAACGCTTTCGACATCCGGGCGACAAGCCGCCTCAACAAGCTCTATGTCGAGCTATTGAAGGACAATCCCGATTGGGCCGCCGCAGCCCGCCGCCCCGACATGAACCATTTCATGGCGCGCCTCATCTTCTGCTTCTTCGCGGAAGACACCGACATCTTCCACCCCAGCTACCCGTTCACCGGCACGGTCGAGAAGATGAGCGACCGGGACTCGTCGAACACCCACGAGGTGATCGGCGAGCTTTTCCGCGCCATGAACACGCGCAAAGAGCGGCACGAGGCTGAAGGCATCCGCAACTGGGCGCGGCCATTCCCCTATGTGAACGGTGGCCTCTTCTCCGGCGTCCTGGACGTGCCGCGCTTCAGCCGCATCGCACGGTCCTATCTCCTTCACATAGGCAATCTCGACTGGAAGAAAATCAACCCGGATATTTTCGGCTCCATGATTCAAGCCGTCGCCGATGACGAGGAGCGCGGCGCATTGGGCATGCACTACACCAGCGTGCCGAACATCCTGAAAGTGCTGAACCCGCTATTCCTCGACGACCTGCGGGAGAAGCTCGCCGATGCGGGCGACAATAAAGCGAAGCTCCTGAATCTGCGCAAGCGCATGTCGCGGATCAGGGTTTTCGATCCCGCCTGCGGATCAGGGAATTTTCTGGTTATCGCCTATAAGGAAATGAGGGCGATCGAAGCTGAGATCAACAGGCGGCGCAATGAGGCCGATCGCGATTCCGACATTCCGAAAACGAATTTTCGCGGCATCGAGCTGCGCGATTTCCCGGCGGAGATCGCACGCCTTGCGCTCATCATCGCGGAATTTCAGTGCGATGTGCTTTATCGCGGGCAGAAACTGGCGCTGGCAGAATTTCTGCCGCTGAACGACGAGAACTGGATTACGAGCGGCAATGCGCTGCGATTGGATTGGCTCAGCATCTGCCCGCCGACCGGCACAGGCGTGAAACTCTATGCCGACGATTTGCTGAACACGCCGCTCGATCAGACGCAAATTGATTTTGAGAATGAGGGCGGCGAGACCTACATCTGTGGGAATCCGCCTTACAAGGGCGGGACTGAACAGGAGCCAGAGCAAAAGTCCGATATGCGTCTCCTGTTCGACGGTCAGTTCGAAACGTGGAAGTCCCTTGACTACATCCTCGGCTTCTTCCTGAAGGCAAGAAAATACCTCGATTACACAGACGCATCAGCGGCGTTCGTGACAACGAACTCGGTATGCCAAGGAGAGCAGGTTTTTCGGTTCTGGCCGAGAATCATAAGGAACGGAGTTCGCATCAATTTCGCTGTGACTTCGTTTAAGTGGAGAAATTTGGCATCTCGCAACGCGGGCGTAACTGTGTGCATCGTGGGCCTGTGCAGAAATGCGGCGGCGGCCAGGCTTTTCGATGGGGTCGGCGGTCAAGTGCGCGATGTTGAGAACATCAACGCTTACTTGGTGCCCTACCGCGACATATACGTGCAAAATGAGACTAAGCCTCTGCAGGGACTGGCGCCTGTTGTGAATGGAAGCAAGCCAGCAGATGGGGGCGGCCTCATATTTGATGCAAACGTGGCACGAGAACTGCGTGCCCAAGCTGCTGATAGGACAGAAGTTATTCGCCCATTTTTCGGAGCTCGCGACGCAACGCAAGGGATCGGCAGGTATTGTATTTGGGCCTCGCGGGAAGATTACGAAGCTTTGCGCGAGATACCCGCATTTGGAGAGCGTTTTCAGACAGTTGCTGAAATGCGGGGCAAAAGCTCCAAAGAGCTAACAAAGAATGGAGTGACTGTCCCTTTCGCCTTCCAACAAATCAGGCAGACCGGCGATGAAGTGGTATTCCAAATTCCTCGCCATTCTTCGGAAGATCGCGAGTTTTTCCCGGTGGGACCACTTCCTAGAGGTTCAATCGTGGGTGATGGCGGCTTTGCGTTCTTCGATCCTCCACTCTGGAATGTGGCCATTCTGGCTTCTCGGCTGGGCCTGTGCTGGATTGGTGCCGTATGCGGAAAAATTAAGACAGACTATCGATTCTCCAACACTCTTGGCTGGAACACGCTGCCGCTCCCAAAGCTCACCGACAAGAATAAGGCCGACTTGACCCGCTGCGCCGAGGACATCCTGCTTGTCCGCGAGGCACATTTCCCGGCGAACATCGCCGACCTCTACGATCCCGACAACATGCCCACCGATTTGCGCGAGGCGCATGAACGCAACGACGAGGTGCTGGAGCGCATCTATATCGGGCGCCGCTTCCGCAATGACACGGAACGGCTGGAAAAGCTGTTTGAACTCTACACGAAGATGACCGCCTCACCTCGCGCAACGGCAAAAAAGAAGAGAGCGGGGGCGGCATGAGCGAGTTCAATCGCATGACGATCGTTGCCGCTGCCGAGGTAGCCGCTACCTTCAATTCGCACAGCGATATGGAAGTTTTGGAGGTTCAATGGGGCATAGATGGACGATGCGGTGCATCCAGCAAGTCTGCGCGCGTTGCGAGCTGGGCGAAGCTCGCCTGCGACGAAGAACTTACCGTGATGACCGAGAATGGCCGTGTCTCGCTTGAACGGGCGCTGGTCGAGACCGCAATCACCGCTCCCGAGGCGCGCCGAGATTCAGTGTGGTGGCACAAGTTGGTTGCAGGCCTTCGGTTCGATGGCTTCGAGGTTGTCGAAACGGAGATCAGCGTTTCCTCTAGGTTTTCTTGGGATGGCGAAGCGACCAAAAAAATCCTAACGCTTGTGCGGATGCTGCCGAAAGACATTCCCGGATTGGATTTTCGGGAAGCTGAAAGCGAAGTTGTTACCCTTCTGGATCGGGACGGGTTCACCGTCGCCAAAGGGCATCTGAAACAAGCGGTGTCGGCATTTCAGAGGGGCGAATGGTCTTCGGCCAATGGTGAGCTTCGTAATTTTTATGAGAGCTATCTGAACGAAATTGCCATCGCTCTTGGTTATGTCGGCGGCGATGATAGCAAGGCAAAACGCGATTTCCTTGGCGCTAGCGTCCAGCCGCCGTTCTTGCTCGCGGATTACAATGAGTGGAATGCAAACAATCAGAAACCCCAATACGTTCAGGGGCTGATGAGCCGGATGCACCCGCATGGTGGGCATCCGGGTCTATCCGAGGAAGAAGATGCGACCTTCCGGCTTCAGATAACGCTGATAACCGCCCGCCTGTTCCTTCGCCGATTTTGTCAACGAAAGGCGGCTTGATATGGTCAGCACTGTCCCCTCTGTCTCCGTGTCTTATGCGTGCACGAGCGCTTCGACCAAATCGAACGAACTCGGCATGCGGCCGATGCAGGAGCGCGCCTATGAAAAGCGCGGCGAGCAATATCTGCTCATCAAGTCGCCGCCCGCGTCCGGCAAGAGCCGCGCGCTCATGTTCATCGCGCTCGATAAGCTCGCCAATCAGGGCCTCCGCCAAGCGATCATCGTTGTTCCGGAGAAGTCGATCGGCGCGAGCTTCAATGACGAGCCGCTGACCAAGTATGGCTTTTGGGCGGACTGGCGTGTCGAGCCGAAGTGGAATCTCTGCAACGCGCCGGGCGCCGACAATGGCGGCAAGGTCAAATCTCTCAAGGCGTTTCTGGAAAGCGGTGACAAGGTTCTCGTCTGCACCCACGCAACCTTCCGGTTTGCGGTCGATCAGTTCGGCGTTGAGGCGTTCGACGATCGCCTGATTGCTGTTGATGAATTTCACCACGTTTCCGCCGACACAGAATCAAGCAAGCTTGGCAATCACCTCCGCGCCCTGATTGCACGCGACAAGGTGCATGTAGTCGCGATGACCGGCTCCTATTTTCGGGGCGACGCCGTTCCCGTTTTGCTGCCAGAGGACGAAGCGAAGTTCGAAACCGTCACTTACACATATTATGAGCAGCTTAACGGCTATGTGCACTTGAAGCAGCTCGACATCGGCTATTTCTTCTATTCGGGTTCCTACGCCGACGATATCCTCGCCGTCCTCGACCCCGCCGAAAAGACCATCGTTCACATTCCGAGCGTCAATTCGCGCGAGAGCACGAAGGACAAGATCAAGGAGGTCGAGCACATCATCGGCGCGCTGGGAGATTGGCAGGGCGCCGACGCCGCCACCGGATTTCAATTGGTGAAAACGCCGGACGGGCGCACGCTTCGCATCGCCGACCTTGTGGACGACGACCCTGCGAAGCGCGACAAGGTTTCCGCCGCGCTGAAAGACGCAGGCCAGAAGAACAACCGCGATCATGTGGACATCATCATCGCCCTCGGCATGGCGAAGGAAGGTTTTGACTGGATTTGGTGCGAGCATGCGCTGACGGTCGGCTATCGCTCCAGCCTCACCGAGATCGTGCAGATCATCGGGCGCGCAACCCGTGACGCGCCCGGCAAGACGCGCGCGCGGTTCACCAATCTTATCGCCGAACCGGACGCCTCCGAGGAAGCCGTCACCGAGGCGGTGAACGATACGCTGAAAGCCATCGCGGCGAGCCTTCTCATGGAGCAGGTGCTCGCGCCGCGTTTCGAGTTCCGGCCGAAGAACCCTATCAATGAGGCGACGCCCGGCTTCGAATACGGCGAAGGCGGTTACGATCCGAACAAGACCAATGTCGGGTTCAATAAGGACACCGGGGCCTTCGAGATCGAGATCAAGGGCCTCGCGGCGCCGAAAAGCGAGGAGGCGCAGCGCATCTGCCAGCGGGATTTGAACGAGGTGATCGCCGCATTCGTGCAAGACAAGCCAGCGATTGAACGCGGCCTGTTCGATGAAGAGCTGGTGCCCGAGGAGCTGACACAGCTTCGCATGGGCAAGATCGTCAAGGACAAATATCCCGAACTCGATGAAGAGGACCAGGAGGCGGTGCGCCAGCACGCAATCGCCGCCATCAACATCACCCAACAGGCGAAGAAGGTAATCTTGGGCGACGATGACGGACAACCTCGGGCGAATACCGCGCTGATCGACGGCGTGCGCCAGTTTGCGATGGATGTTCGCGAACTCGACATCGACCTGATCGACCGGATCAATCCGTTCGGCGAAGCCTATGCGATCCTTGCAAAGGCGATGAACGAAGAGAACCTGAAGCAGGTCGCGGCTGCGATTTCCGCGAAACGCACAAGCTTGACGCCGCAAGAGGCTAAGGACCTCGCCGTGCGCGCTGTCCGCTTCAAGAAGGAACGGGGCCGCCCGCTATCGCCGACCGCAGCGGACGCATGGGAGCGCAAATTGGCGGAAGGCGCCGCGGCGTTCATGCGTTTCAAGAAAGAGGGTCGCTATGACGAGTGATCCCGATCTTGAAGAACTGGCGGCCGAACTTGCGGAGTTCGCCCCGCCCGAGAAAAAGGGCGGACGAACGCCGCGCGAGGAACGCATCATCGCGGGCTTTGAGGAAATTCAGCGCTTTTTCGACGAGCACGGCCGTGCGCCGCAGCACGGGGAGGATAAGGACATCTTCGAGCGGCTCTATGCCGTGCGCCTCGACCGCCTGCGCGCGCTTGAGGAATGCCGCGCGGTTCTTGCGTCGTTCGACCATCAGGGGCTTTTGACCGGCGCGGGAACCGAGCCCGTTTCGCCGCCAGACTCGATCGATGAAGACGAACTGCTCGCCGAGCTTCAGGGCGCGGACGGCGAGTCTGACATCACAAATCTCCGGTATGTGCGCGCCGCAGAAGAAAAGCGCGCCGCCGACGAGATCGCCAATCGGACAAAGTGCGAAGACTTTGAGAGGTTCAAGCCGCTATTCGCGGGCGTTCAGGCGGATTTGAACTCCGGGGCGCGTGAGACCCGACCCTTCGGGCGAGATACGGAAATCAGCGCCGGGCATTTCTTCATACTCGGCGGTCAGAAAGCGTATGTGCATGAACTAGGTCCGGAATTTCAGACGCCCGAAGGCCGCGCCAACCGGCGGATGCGCGTGATCTTCGACAATGGGACGGAGATCAACACGCTTTTGCGCTCTTTTCAGCGGGCGCTCTACAAAGAAGAAAATCACGGCCGACGCATCACCGATCCCGCGCTGGGGCCGCTCTTCAGCGCGCTCGCCGACGAGCAGGACACCGAAAGCGGCACGATCTATGTGCTGCGGAGCAAGTCCGATCACGCCGTCATCGCCGCGAACCGCGACATCATCCACAAGATCGGCGTCACCGGCGGCGACGTGAAACAGCGCATTGTGAACGCGAAACTCGACCCAACTTTTCTGATGGCCGATGTGGAGATCATCGCCACCTATGAACTCTTCAATATCAATCGAAGGAAACTGGAAAAAATCATCCATCGCATCTTCGAACCTGCGCGCCTCGACATTGAGATAAACGATCGCTTCGGCAACCCCATAATTCCGCGCGAATGGTTTATGGTGCCATTGTTTGTGATCGATGAGGCCATCGATCGAATCCGCGACGGGTCCATTTCGGAATTCAGATACGACCGGAAGGCCGCTTCGCTTATGAAATTGGCGCGTTGAATTCGACGCCGTTTTAGTTGATTTGTTTGCGTAGCGATGCGCTTCAGTCTCAGGCAGCGCGACCTCCCCGAAGCCTATTCAACTTCGGAAGTCGGCGGCACCCCGCAGAGGCATACGGAGATTGACACGGTTTTAACGATTGGCTCTATTTTCGTTTCCACTTGGGGGGCATATGTCTCACGCGCAAATACTCGTTCCATTGGATGCGAAGGCTCACGTAGATGAGTACATAAGGAAACGCCCAAAGCTTGAAGCGTTCTCATTGGAAGTAAAAAGGATACTAGTGGAAGCATTGAAGAGTGAAGGCATCAAATGCCAATCGATCGAATGCCGGGCGAAAGCGGTCGAGAGTTTTAAGCGAAAATGTGAGAAACGGGATGCAAATGGCGCTCCGAAATATCGAGCACCATTAGATGAGATTACGGACCTATCTGGAGTAAGGATAATTCTGTTCACATTGAGGGATGTGGATCGCACGTCTAACTTTCTCGAAAAGCACTTCGACGTCCGAGAGAGGAAAGACATTGGCCAAGAGAGAATTGACCAAGGGAATTTTGGCTATCAAAGCGTTCACTACCTTATCGCATTCTCAAAAGGTCGGTTAGAGCTACCGGACTTCCAAGTCTATGCGAATTTTGTGTGCGAAGTTCAGGTGCGCACCGTTCTACAACATGCGTGGGCTGAAATCGAACATGACGTTCAATATAAGAGCGAAGCCGATCTTCCAAAATCTTTGAAGAAAAAATTCCTTTCACTGGCGGGCTTGCTCGAAATCGCAGATCGAGAGTTTCAAGCGATCCAAGATGAAGACGCGAGATTGAAGTCGTCAGTACTCGCCGACCTGCAGGATGAATTAACGCGCGATGCGGTCTCTGAGACACAAAATATCGCGACAAAAGGGCCAAGTGACGGCCAGAATGTAAATCAAAATGTACGAGCGCTTCTCCTGCAAGGCCTCTTTCATGAGGCTATCAAAATTTACGATGAGAAAATTGCGGCCGAGCCGAGGAGCTATACGCTATATATAGGCCGGGCTAAGGCACGGTTCCTGAGCGGAGACACGACGGGAGCAAAAGAAGACATTGAAGTCGCGCTCGACCTGAATCCTGATGCGCATGTGGCCAGAAATCTGAAAGTCAAAATCATCGAAGGGGACGTTCGTGCAATTCCACTGACGAACGATGTGGCGCTTGCTAGGAGCAAAACTCACGCCGGGAATGCAGCGTTAAGAGATGGCATGGGCGTCGCGGCGTATGAGTTCTATTCCGATGCGCAAAAGGCTGGTGCGTCAGTGCCATTTTCAATCACCAATAAAGCAATGGCCTGCCTCGTCGCGGGGGACTATGAGGGTGCCAAAATTCTCCTTGATTCTTTCCGCGTCATTTACGGCACGCCGGCGGCGATCAATATTCAGGCGCTTTATACATTACTGTCTTGTTTGACTGACGCAGTTGATTGGGAGGCGCGCATCGCCGATCTTCAAAAAAGCGTTGAAGAGAAAGGCGATTTCGAGATGCAACTTTCGCCGCTGCCGATCGTGAAAGAGGGTCTCGAAAAAACCGTTATTGATGCTGAACACAGGAGGAGGATTGCCGAAACGTTTGGAGCTTTGGGTTAGCTGGACGTTGGGAACTCCGATCTCGATCGCCTATTTTTCTTGCAGCGGGCTATCGCATAGTTCTCATTGCTGAAAGCAATTGGACATTTTGTATTGATTGCACGCATCAGAGGGCAATCCGTATGGAAGAAGACACACCCAGCAGGGGGTATAGTCGGGGGTACAATAAAATATACAAAAAAAATTGCGCCCTATAATCAACCTGATAATCTAAATATTGCATGCCCCTAAGCGCACCATAAGCCACTGAAATTATTTCAAAATTCATTATCCCGTCCATGCGGACGGGGCTCGGGCGGTTGCTTCCGGGCGGTCCATTTCATGCCGCCGTCGGCTTGATCGGACGCGTCGGCGGCGACGCGGTCCCGGTGGCCATTCGGGCGTTTCCGGAGGCGCCTGGCATGATTTGGCCGAAATGGACGGCCACTCTCGTCCAGCGTCTATATCCCGCATGGTCTGCGGCGGTTGATCGCGGTGTGGTGAACGAATTTGGCGACGGAATCGTAAGCGCTGAACCGTTAAAAGGGATCGTAATGGCGTACGCTGGACGATAAGGCTCCCCGATCAGGCGCCCGCTCGCGCCGTAGAGTTGTTCAAGGACCTGGATTTGATGGCTTTTCCTCGCGTATTCGCCGCCGGCGCCGCAGTCGGACTCGCTTTTGGCGCGGCGGCCTTCTGGATCGCGTCGGGCCCCTTTAACGGCGGAGAGAAATCCGGCGCCGCCTCGGCCCCCGGCGGGCGCGGGGGCGCCGGGTTTGCGCGCGGCGTCGCGCCGGCGGTAACGACGGCGAAGGTCGAAGCCGCCAGCGTCGGGCGGGCGATCGACGCGGTCGGCTACGGACGCGCCGTGAAAAGCGTGACTCTGGTGTCGGAGGCGACCGGCCTTGTCGAAAAAGTGGCGGCGCGCGCCGGGCAGCCGGTCAAGGCCGGGGACGTTATCTTGAAGCTCGATGATTCAGAACAACGGATCGCGCTCGCCCGCGCGAGGGCCGAATTTCCGATCGCCAAGGCGAATGCCGAACGGTTCGCTGCTCTGTACAAGGAAGATTCGGCCTCGAAGCTTGAAGCAGATTCGGCCTACAACGCCTTCAAGGCTGTCGAAGCCGATCTCAAAAGCGCCGACTTCGCGCTGAAGCAGCGAACGATTTTGGCGCCCTTCGACGGCGTCGTCGGACTGACCGAAATCGAAGCCGGCGATTATGTGCGCGCTGGCGACGTCGTCACCACGATCGACGATCTCTCGGCGCTGATTATCGAATTTTCAGTGCCGCAGGAAGCGGCGGCCGGGCTAAAAATCGGCCAGGCCGTCGAGGCGCAGCTGGCTGGCGGCGCCGGCCAGCGCATTTCCGGCGTCGTGCGCGCGCTCGACAGCCGGGTCGATCCCGCCTCGCGCACGCTGAAAATCGAAGCGGCGTTTGACAATGAACAACACGCGCTGCTTCCCGGCGCGACTTACGCCGTGTCGACGACCAATGACGGCGCGCCGGCGTTATCGGCGCCGGGGCTCGCCGTGCAATGGGACCGCCCCGGCGCCTATGTCTGGAAAATCGGCGCCGACGGCGCCGCGACGCGCACCAGCGTCACCGTCCTGCAGCGGCGCGATGAGGCGGCGATCATCGAGGGCGATCTTGCGGCCGGCGATCTCGTCATCGTCGAGGGCGCCGACCGCATCCGGCCGGGCATGATGTTTCCGCAGGAAAGCGCTGTCCCGGCGGGTGCGCCTGCCGGCCGAAGCGCCGGAGCGCACTGAACGTGACCGCTCCCGGGAACAGCGACGACACCGCGCCGCGCGCAAAAGGCGGCGGATTTATCGCCGGCTTCATCCAGCGGCCGATCCTGGCCACCGTCGTCAATCTCCTGATCTTGATGGCGGGGCTCGCCGCGCTTCTCGGCGTCGAGGTGCGCGAACTTCCCGATGTCGACACGCCGGTCGTCACCATCGACACGCGTTATCCGGGCGCGACGCCGGAATCGATCGACGCCGAAGTGACGTCGGTGATCGAATCCCGCGTCGCCCAGGTCGACGGCGTCGTTTCGATATCGTCGTCTTCCTCGCGCGATCGCAGCCGGATCGTCGCCGAATTTTCCCCGCGCATCGACATCAACATCGCCGCGACCGACGTGAAGAACGCGGTCTCCTCAATCATGGGCCGGATGCCGGAGGAGGTTGAAGAGCCGATCGTGGTCAAGGCGGACAATGATTCCCAGCCGGTCATGCGGCTCGCGGTCAGCGCCGAGGCGATGGCGCCGGGCGATCTTGCAAATCTTGTCGAGGATGTCGTTGCGCCGCGCCTTCAGGCGGTCGAAGGCGTCGCGCAGGCGCAAGTCTATGGCGATCGAAAGCGCGCGATCCGCGTCCGCATCATGCCCGCCTCGCTAGCGGCGCGCGGGTTTTCCGTCGACGACGTGGCGCGCCTCGTATCGAGTGCGTCCGTCACGGCGTCGGCCGGGCGATTGAGGAATGCGACGCAGGAAATTCTGATCCGCGCGGAGACGCCGGCGACTAGTCCGGAAGAGATCGGCGCCTTGCGGCTCGACGATTTGACGCGCCTTTCGGATGTGGCGCTGGTTGAATGGTCGTTTGAAGACGAGACGACATCGGCGCGGGTCAACGGCGCGCCAGGGGTCGGGGTCGGCATCCTTCGACAGGCGCAATCGAACACCGTGGCGGTGTCGAAAGGCGTCAGGGCCGCCGTCGCGGATCTCAACAAAAACCTTCCCGCCGGCGTCAAGGTCGACATCAACACCGACGATTCGATATTCATCGAGCGCTCGATCGAGGAAGTGATCGGAAGCCTGCTCGCCGCCACCGCGATTGTCATCGCGGTGATTTTCTTCTTCCTGCGCTCGTGGCGGGCGACGATCATCCCGGCGGTCGCCATTCCGGTTTCGCTTTTTGGAACGGTCGCGGCGATTTATCTCGCCGGATTCTCGGTCAATCTGCTGACCCTTCTCGCGCTGGTGATGGCGACGGGACTGGTTGTCGACGATGCGATCGTCGTCACCGAAAACATCGAGCGATGGAAATCGCACGGCGCGGGCAAACGCGCGGCCGCGGTGCTCGGCACGCGGGAAATCGTCTTTGCGGTGCTGGCGACGACCGCGACGCTGGCGGCGGTGTTCATTCCGATTTCATTCCTGCCGGGACAGGCCGGCCAATTATTTTCCGAATTCGGCTTCGTGCTCGCCTTCGCGGTGCTGATTTCGTCCGTCGTCGCCTTGACGCTGTGTCCCGTCCTGTCGATCCGCTTCGGGCGGGTGACCGCGCATGCGGGGGGCGGCGGCGCGATCTCCGCGGCGTCGCGCGCCTATCGCGCGTTCCTTGGCTTTCTGCTCGCGCGGCCGATGATTCCCGCGGCGATTTCCCTTGTTTTTGCCGTAGGTGGATGGTTCGCTTATCAGGCGCTGCCGCGCGAGCTGACGCCGACGGAAGATCGCGGGCGCGTTTTCATGGCGGTTCAGGGGCAAGAAGGCGCGACTTTCGCTTTCGTCGACGACAAAGTGCGCCTCATCGAGGAAATGCTGAAGGGCTTTGTCGACCGCGGCGTCGCCTCCAATGTCGTTTCGATCAACGGCATCGGCGGCGGCAATACGGCCTATGTCGGCATCATCCTCAACGACTGGAGCGAGCGCAAGGAAACGCAGCAACAGATCGAAGCGCAGCTGCGTCCGATGGCGGCGCAAATTCCCGGCGTCACCGCGATGATCCGCAGCGGCAACAGTCTCGGCATTCGCGGCGGCGGACAAGGATTGCAGTTCGCGGTGCTCGGCGACGACTACGGGCAAACCGCCGACGCCGCCGAGGCCTTGTCGGCGGAGTTGCAGAAGAACCCGATTTTTGCCGATGTGAGGCCGAATTTCCGATTTTCCCGGCCGCAGATCACCGTGTCGGTCAATCGCGAAGCGGCGTCTCTGCTTGGCGTTCCGGTGTCAGCGATTACGACGACTCTGGCGGCGATGTCGGATGAATTTCGCGCCGCCGAAATCTTCGTCGGCG
>MEMM01000016.1:533-34891 GCA_001767925.1 Alphaproteobacteria bacterium RIFCSPHIGHO2_12_FULL_63_12 | reverse complement strand
CCGGTCGACGATCCGACCGATTTGTCCAATCTTTTCGTCAAGACGCGCACCGGGGTCTTCGTTCCCTTGACTTCGGTCGCGACGGTCACGGAATCGCCGATTGCGTCGACCCTGTCGCGCGAGCAGCGGCGGCGCGCGGTGCCGGTGACGGCGACCCTCGCCGAAGGGGCGAGGCTCGGCGACGCGATCGAGGCGATGCGCGCGGCAGCGGCGGCGACGCTTGGCGGATCGATGTCGACGGTTCTTCTTGGGGAAGCGCGGGTCCTTCAACAGTCGAACGATTCAACGCTGATCGTGTTCGCGTTCGCGGGGCTTGTCGTGCTGCTCGTTCTTGCGGCGCAATTTGAAAGTTTCATTTCCGCGCTCATCATCATGCTGACGGTGCCGTTCGGCCTCGCGGCGGCGGTGTTCGCCATCGCGCTGACCGGCGGGTCGCTCAATTATTACAGCCAGATTGGTCTTGTTCTTCTGATCGGCATTATGGCGAAGAACGGCATCTTGATCGTCGAATTCGCCAACAAGCGCCGCGACGAAGGGATGGACATCAAGGAAGCGGTTCTCGACGCGTCGATGACGCGACTGCGACCGGTGTTGATGACCGCGATTTCGACATTGCTCGGCGGCCTGCCGCTCATTCTCGGCTCCGGCGCGGGCGCTGAATCGCGCGCGGCGCTCGGCTGGGTCGTATTCGGCGGCCTTGGCTTCGCGACGGTATTCACGCTGTTCCTGACGCCGGTCAGCTTCCTCGCGCTGGCTCGGTTCGCCAAGCCGCGCGCGACGGAAGCGGGCATGCTCGCCGCCGAACTCGCCGCCGCGCCTCGCCGCGTCAAAGGCTGACGCGGGTCGACTTTTGAAGCCGGACAGCGGATACAGGCGGCGTCAATCACCCCGCCGGGAATACGCATGTCGAAAGCGCCCATCCGCCTCTATCTCGTCGACGGCTCGGGTTATATTTTCCGCGCTTATCACGCGCTGCCGCCGCTGACGCGCAAGTCGGACGGATTGCCGGTCGGCGCCGTCGCCGGCTATTCGAACATGCTCTACAAGCTCCTCGCCGACATGACCGACGAGCACGAGCCGACGCATCTCGCGGTGATCTTCGATCATTCGGGCGAGAGTTTCCGCAACGATATCTACCCCGATTACAAGGCGAACCGTCCGCCGGCGCCGGAAGACCTCGTGCCGCAATTTCCGCTGGTGCGCGACGCGACGCGCGCCTTCAATGTTCCGTCGATCGAGCTTGAAGGGTTCGAGGCGGATGACCTTATCGCCTCTTATGCGCGCGCGGCGGAAAGGGCCGGGGGGACGTGCGTCATCATCTCCTCCGACAAGGATCTGATGCAGCTTGTCAGCGACAAGATCTCGCTCTTTGACACCATGAAGAACAAGCGCATCGCCCGGGCCGAAGTGATCGAGAAATTCGGCGTGCCGCCCGAAAAAGTCGTCGAGGTGCAGGCGCTCGCCGGCGACAGCGTCGACAACGTGCCAGGCGTTCCCGGCATCGGGATCAAGACGGCGGCGCAGCTGATCGGGGAATATGGCGACGTCGAAACGCTGCTGGCGCGCGCCGGCGAAATCAAGCAGCAAAAGCGCCGCGAAAATCTCATCGAAAACGCCGAGGCGGCGCGGATTTCAAAAACTCTGGTGACGCTCCGGGACGACGTCCCGCTTCCCGAGCCGCTTAATGATCTCAAAGTGCGGCCGCTCGACGTGGCGCTGTTGACGACGTTCCTGCGGCAGATGGAATTCTCGACGCTGCTGCGCCGGGTCGACGGCGATCACGGCGCGGCGGCGCCGGCGGCGCCCGCGTCTTCACTGGCGCCTTTGCCGACGCCGGCGCCTGTCCCTGCGATGACGGCGCAGGCCGGCGCGTATGAAACCGTTTTTGACGAGGCGGCGTTAGCGCGCTGGATCGCGTCCGCTTATGAACGCGGCGTCGTCGCCGTCGACACCGAAACTGACGCGCTCGATGCGATGGGCGCCGGCCTTGTTGGGATTTCCTTGAGCGTCGAGGCCGGGCGCGCCTGCTACATTCCGCTCGCCCACGGCGCCAAGGGGCTCGCCTTCGACGACGCCGAAACCTCAAGACAGATGGCGGCCGAGACGGCGCTCCGGCTCCTGAAGCCGCTGCTTGAAGATCCCTCGATCCTGAAGGTCGGACAAAATCTCAAATACGACATGCATATTTTCGCGCGCTGCGGGATCAACGTTGCGCCCATCGACGATACGATGCTGATGTCCTATGCGCTCGACTGCGGCGTCGGCGGGCACGGCATGGACGAGCTTTCAAAACGCTGGCTTCAGCACGACACGATCAAGTTCTCGGATGTCGTCGGAACCGGCAAGAACCAGAAAACCTTCGACGAGATCGCGATCGACAAGGCGACCGCCTACGCCGCCGAAGACGCGGACGTCACCTTGCGCCTGCACCAGCAGTTGAAGCCGCGCCTCGCGGCGGAAGGCAAGGCGACGGTCTATGAGACGCTGGAGCGCCCGCTCGTTCCGGTGATTTTCGCGATGGAGCGCGCGGGCGTCCGGATCGACCCGGCGGTTCTCGCGCGCCTTTCCGCCGATTTCGCGCAGCGTATGGCGATGCATGAAGCCGACGCGCACGCGCTCGCCGGCGGCGCCTTCAATATGGGCTCGCCCAAGCAGATTTCGGAGATCCTGTTCGAGCGCCTCGGCCTTCCGGGCGGCAAGAAGACCGGAACCGGCGCGTGGTCGACCTCCGCCGATATTCTTGAAGAACTTGCGGCGGACGGCCATGATTTGCCGCGCGCGATCCTCGACTGGCGCGGCCTAGCCAAGCTGAAATCGACCTATACAGACGCGCTGCCCGCCGCGATCAACCGCGAGACGGGCCGCGTCCACACGTCTTACTCGCTGGCGGCGACGACGACCGGGCGCCTCGCATCGACCGATCCCAATCTACAGAACATCCCGATACGGACGGAAGACGGACGGAAGATCAGGACAGCCTTCATTCCGGAAAAGGGCAACGTCCTCGTCTCCGCCGACTACAGCCAGATCGAGCTGCGCTTGCTCGCCCACATCGCCGATCTGAAATCGATGAAGGCGGCCTTCGCGAACGGCGTCGACATCCACGCGCTGACGGCGTCCGAGATGTTCGGCGTGCCGGTCGAGGGCATGGACCCGATGGTGCGCCGCCGAGCCAAGGCGATCAATTTCGGCATCATCTACGGAATTTCAGCGTTCGGCCTCGCCAACCAGCTCGGCATCGGGCGCGGCGAGGCGAAGGCGTATATCGACAGCTATTTCCAGAAGTTCCCCGGCATCCGGAAATACATGGACGAAACGATCGCCGGCGCGAAAAAGGCGGGCTTCGTCGAGACGATCTTCGGCCGGCGCACCTATGTCGGCGGGATCAACGACAAGAATCCGGCGATGCGCGGCTATGCCGAGCGCCAGGCGATCAACGCGCCGATTCAGGGCGCGGCCGCCGATGTCATCCGCCGTGCGATGATCCGCATGCAGCCGGCGCTGACGCGCGCGGGGCTTTCAGCGAAGATGCTGCTGCAGGTGCATGACGAGCTTGTCTTCGAATGCCCGAAGGAAGAAGCGGAAAAGACAATCGAAGTCGCCCGCAAGGTGATGGAGACCGCGCCCCATCCCGCGGTTGAAATCTCCGTCCCGCTGACTGTTGAGGCGCGGGCCGGGAACAACTGGGACGAAGCGCACTGACAAATGGGCCAACGCCCGGATTTCAGAATATTCCGATAGCGTCGGCGATGATGAGCGACGCCAGCGCGACGACGACGAGATCGCCGTCGACCACCCGGTAACCATAGCCGCGCGGCAGCGGCGGCAGGCGCAAGATCACCTCATTAGGCAAGATGACGATGTCCGCATCGTCCGGCATGCGCTGGCCGACGGCGTAGCGCTTTTTCGCAAGGCCGGGAGGCAGGCAGCCATTGCGCTTTTTCGCTAGGCCCGGCGGGCAATTCGCCGTGTAATGGTTGCGGACGACTTCGCGTTCGCGGTCGCCGAGGATGATCGAGACATTGAAGTCCGCGCCGCCGCTTCGTTCATGTTCCGCGTGCGCCGCGTTTTTGTGGGGCGGCTTCGCCGCGGCCGCGCCTAGAGCGGTCGCCGTGGTGCAAACCGCGATCAACAAAATCCGCTTCATCGAAACCCTCCGGTCATTTTGCCCGCATATCGCCAGCTCGCCGGATTTTCGCGTTGGGCGGTTGCGAAAGGCTTTTGAAAGTCTTGAGAATTGTCGCCGTTAACCGGATCGCGGCGCCGTCAGAATGGCCGCTCGTCCGGCAATAGCGGCGCAGCCGGTTCCAGAGTGATCTCGATCCGGCGGTTGCCGGCGGCGTACGGATTTTCCGGATACAGGGGAAAAGCGTCGCCCTTGCCAGAGACGCCGGCGATGCGGTTGGCGGGAAAGCCCGCCGCTTCCATCACCCGCCTTGCGGCGTTGGCGCGCGCGGCGGTCAGCTCGAACGGCGAATAGGAACCGGCGCCGCTGGCGTCCGCGTGCGCGTCGATGAAGACGCGATTGGCGAGCGGCCTCAGCGCGTGGGCGGTTTCCTCGATCAGCGCCTTCGCTTGCGGCGTCGGCTCGGACGCGCCCGCGTCGAACATGGCGCGCCCTTGGGTGTCGACGATCAGGATCTGCAATCCGGAATCGGTCAGGTTGATGGTGATCGCGTCGTTGGCGTCCTTGGCGATCGGGCGCATCAGGATTGCGTGTTCGAGCTTTTCTTTCACCGCCTCGAAGCGCCGGCGATCTTCCGCCGCCTGTTCATAGGCGCCGTGCGCGCCTTCCATGCCGGCGGCGGGTTTTGCCGATAAATTCTTCGTCAAACCCTGTCCGGAAGGCGTCGCCGTGGGGACGATCGATCCCGGCTGCCGCGTTTCGGGAACGCCGTCGAGTTTCACGTCGCCGGCGAACCGCCTTTCCTGCGTGACGCCGAACGCTTCGCGGATCGATCCCGCGACCACCTGCATCTTCACTTTGTCATGCACGGAGAACGAGACAATCATCACGAAGAAAGTGACGAGCAGCGTCATCAGGTCGGCATAAGTGATCAGCCAGGTTCCCGATAAGCGCTTGCGGCCTCTGTGTGCGGGAAGAACGCTCACGCCGCGGCGCTCGCGAAGGCGCCCCGCGCCTTTTCGGGCAGGTAGACGATCAGCATGTCGGTGATCGCGTCGGGCGACCGGCGCTCGGCGACCTGGCACAGGCCGTCGATGATGAGCGACAGATTGGTTTCCTGCACATCGAGCTTTGAGGCGAGCTTGTCGGCGATCGGCAGCGCCAGCACATAGGCGATGAGCGCGCCGTAAAGCGTCGTCAGCAGGGCGATCGCCATAGCAGGCCCGATAGTCGAGGGATCGTCCATCGTCGACAGCATTTTGACGAGACCGACAATGGTGCCGATCATGCCGAAGGCGGGCGCGGCCTCGCCGATCGCGCGAAATATTTTTTCACCATCGACAAGGCGTTTTATTTCAAGCTCGCGCTCGCGGGTGAGCTGCGCGCGAAGATGGTCGCTGGCGAGGCCGTCGGCGATCATCTGCTTGCCGCGCGCGAGGAACGGATCAGAGACCGGCGCGCGCTCAAGGCCCATCGGGCCCTGACGTCGCGCAATCTGCGCCAGGCCGCGCAATTCTTCGAGAAGATCGCCGGCGCTCCTGGCGTGATCGAAGAACGCTGTCCTTGCGCCGGTGACGACTGCGTTGGCGACGTCATCGACCGGGAACCGCAGGACGGTCGCCGCCGCTGCGCCGCCGACGACGATCAGAAAGCTCGGCATGTTGAAAAAGACGGCGACAGCCCCGGACATGACGATCGCCAGCCCGACGACGAAAAGCCCAGCGACGATGCCGCCGATCGTGGCGAAGTCCATGCGCATGAACAAAGAATCCCTCAACTGGGAGAGACCATAGTCGACAGCGCGTAAAGACGACCCTTAAGGCTTGTCTAAAATTGAGGGCGTTCGCGTCCGGTTAATCATTTCGCAACCTCGCGGCGGCTCAGCCCCACGGGCCTTTGCTGTGAGTATCGACAGGCGAGACGTCGGCGCGGGGACGCGGCGACCGGCCGTCATCGGCCAGCGCCATCAGCCGGTCGATGCGGTTTTGGGTTGCCGGGTGGGTTGAGAACAGATTGTCGGCGCCGCGGCCCGAGAGCGGATTGATGATCATCAATTGCCCGGTTTCGGGGTGCATTTCGGCGGTCTCGTTCGGGATGCGCGCCGCGCCATGGCTGATCTTGGCGAGCGCCGAGGCGAGCGCTTCCGGGCGGCCGGATATGACGGCGCCGACGCGGTCGGCTTCATATTCGCGGCCGCGGCTGATCGCCATCTGAACGAGGCCGGCGGCGAGCGGCGCCAGAAACATCAAGGCGAGGGTTGAAACGATATTGCCGCCATTATTGCGGTTGCCGCCGAAGAACATTGCAAAATTGGCGAGCATGGTGATCGCGCCGGCGATCGTCGCCGTCACCGTCATGGTCAGCGTGTCGCGGTTTTTCACATGCGCGAGTTCATGCGCCATGACGCCGGCGATTTCGTCTTCGTTGAGCATGCGCAGGAGGCCGGTCGTCGCGGCGACGGCGGCGTTTTGAGGATTGCGTCCCGTCGCAAAGGCGTTCGGTTGATCGCTTTCGATGAGCGTGACCTTGGGCTGCGGCAGTCCGGCGCCGGCGGCGAGGCGCTCGACGATCTCGACATAGCGGCGAACCGCGCCCGACGGGTGGGAGCGGTCGACGATCTCGGCCCGGTACATGCGCAGGACGATCTTGTCAGCGTTCCAGTAGGCGAAAAGGTTCGACGCCGCCGCGACGAGAAGCGCGATGATCATGCCGCCCGACCCGCCAAGGGCGAAACCGATGACGCCGAACAAGGCGGTCAATACCGCGACGAGGACATAGGTGCGAAGATGGCTCATGCATTCCCTGTATTAACTGCCGACGGCCCCTTATATGTGGCGGCGAGAAAGGCGCTTCAATATGAGCGAGAAAATCGAACCGACGGCGGCGATCGAAGGAGCCGCGCCAGGCGCGGCTCTATCGCCGGCGGCGCAGCGCGCCCTCGAAGAAGCGGCGGCAAGGCGAAAGGCGGCGACGGCCGCCCCGGCGCCGGCGGAAAAGGGCGGTCCTTCAGGGCCGGAGCCGACCCGCTATGGCGACTGGGAGCGCAAAGGCCGCGCTGTCGATTTTTGAGCCGACAGCGTCGCCGCCCGGGCGATTCTGCTGACAAAATTTCTATCGGTAGAACGTCGTCTCGGCCCCGGTGAACGACCAGGGTTCGGCGAGATCGATGCAGCGCATCACGTCGCCGCGCGCTTCGATGCGCATCAGCGGCGCGGTGTCGCCAGCTTCGATGGCGAGAAGAATGACGCCGTTAATCCGGGGACCGACGAAATTGGCGCGCAACCCTTCGTAACAATAGGTCTGGCCCGCGCGGACCTTGTCAAAGGGCGCGTTGATGCGCCCGTCGCCAAGGTCGAAGGTGAGAAAGTCGCGGGCGGCCTCGTCGCGTGCTTCCTCCAACATCGGGTTGAGGCCGATCATGTCGGCGTTCAGCGAGCGGACGCGCCCGTGCAGCGCGAAGATCAGGCGGTCGGGGTCGATCGTATCCGGGGCGAGCGCGATCGCGCTTACTTTCGATGTGCGGCCGTTATGAGAGGCGTCGGTGAACCATGCGCCCTGCGCCGCGCCCGGCACGTCGACCAAGGCGGTGCGGCAGGCGTTTTCGCCTTTCGCGCGGCGCATGCCCCAGGCGTCGCCGAGCTTTGATTTCCATTCTGCAGCCATCGACGACGGCAGGTAATCGAGCGGGCATTTCAGGCGGCTGGCGTCGCTGGCGATTGCTTCGAGCACCGCCGGCGGCGCTGAAATCGCGGTCCCTTCGACGTAAGCGTCGCTGGCGTACCGCTCCGGCCGTTCGAGCGGCGCCGGGGTCGCATTGCGGTCTTCAAGGAAAACATCGAAGCCGTCCGCAACGCCGATCTTCTCGCCCTGCCGCACACGGATCATGGTTTTGGCGGCGAGGTGATCAGGCGCCCCGATCTCATGAAAGCTGGCAAGCCCGCCGGCGCGCGCCAGCAACGCCGGTTCGATTTCGTCGAGATCGTCATAGCCGACGATGACGGAATCGCAGACGGCGAGCCGGACGCTCCAGGTCTCGCGCACGGCGCCGCCTTCCGCGTCGCGCAAGGTGCGTCTTTCGATGGCGACGATATCCGCCTTGGCCGGCGCAAGCGCAGCCGTGCGGCGGCGCTCGAATGCCGTCTTGCCTTTTCGGGTGTTAAGCCGGATGGCCGGGGCGGGGAGTTGTTCCCCCGGCGCGGTCGCCTCGCCGAGCGGCGAAACAGAGAGGATGTCCCCGATCGGCGCGAACGGGGCCTTCAACGCCGTCGCGCCGCGATCGCAGGCGCGCAGGGCGACGGGCGTCGCCTCCGGGTTCAGCGCCGCCGCCTGACGCGCATAATCCTTGCCGGCCCCCGGATTGGCGATGAGGCCGCCGAGCATCGCCGCGGCGACCAGCGCCGCCGTGAGCCGCAGATAATGTTCGGAATTGAACATTCGCCCCTTGCCGTTCCCCCCGGAAGCCACGCGCCCCGCGTCGGCGGCCAGAGTCGCGATCCCTACCTCCGGTGTCAATCAATCGACGGGCGATAACGTTCCTTGCGCGCCGATTGGCGGCCGCCGCGTTGCCGCGCCGCCTCACTGCGGTCGCGCCTTAACCCTCGCCTCGACAAAAACGGGAGGGTTGGCGATAGTGCGCCCGCATCAGTTGCAGGAACGGGGTGGCTCGAAATGGTCAAATGGCGGGGTCGCGAGGGAAGCAAGAATGTCGAAGACCGGCGCGGCGCGGCCGGGGCGGCCGGCCTGTCCGGCCTCGCCATCTTGCTGCTGCGCTTTGTGTTCAGCCGATTCGGGATCGGCGGCATCGTGGTGCTGGTCGGCGGGTTTTTCGCGCTGAGGGCGGTCGGGATCGATCCGTTGCTGCTGCTTGGCGGACAGCCGGCGGCCGGGCCGGCGCAGGTTTCCGCCGAAGACCAGGAAGCCTATGACTTCGCTGCGGTCATTCTCGCCGAAACAGAAAAGACGTGGACGGACATATTCGCCGCGAACGGCTCGGTTTACGAAGCGCCGGTTCTGGTCGTCTATTCCGGACAGACCGAGACCGCGTGCGGTTACGGATCGGCGGCGGCGGGGCCGTTCTATTGCCCTGGCGACCGCAAGGTCTATCTCGACACCAGCTTTTTCAACGAACTCTCGCAGCGCTTCGGCGCGCCGGGCGATTTCGCCGCCGCCTATGTCATTGCGCATGAAGTCGGCCACCATGTTCAAACCGTGACCGGCATTTCGGATCAGGTGCGTCAGGCTCAGTCGGGAGCGCGCGAGGAAGAGCAAAACCAGCTGCAGGTGATGATGGAGCTGCAGGCCGACTGTTACGCCGGAATCTGGGCCAAGCACGCCGACAAATATTCCGGCCTGCTTGACGACGGCGATATCGAGGAAGGGCTGCGGGCGGCGACCGCGATCGGCGATGACACATTGCAGAAAAACGCCGGCCGGCGCGTGACGCCGGAAAGCTTCACGCATGGCTCATCCGAACAGCGCGTCAGGTGGTTTACGGCCGGCTATCGCTCCGGCGACATCGCCGCCTGCGACACTTTCAATTCGGGTTCGCTTTAACGCGCCGCTTACGGACGAGCGTCCCGGTCAATGCACTCGGCGACGCTCGTGCGGGCTGTCGAGAGAGAAAGCGGGAATGTCGATGTCGAACAGTTCGCCCTCGGCGCTTTCAACGCCGTAACGGCCGACCATCATGCCGGACGGCGTCGATAAAGGCGCGCCGGACGTGTATTCGTAATTTTCGCCGGGCCGGATCAGCGGCTGTTCGCCGACGATGCCGACGCCCCTGACTTCTTCGGTGAGGCCCTTGGCGTTGGTGATGAGCCAATGGCGCGTTCTGACCCGGATCGCGTCGCGCGTGTCGTTGCAGATGCGCACGGTGTAGGACCAGACATAAAGATCGTCGTCGGGATCCGATTGCCCTTCGAGAAAGGTCGGCATGACGCTCACCCTGATCCCTTTTGTCACGCGCTCATACATCGAGATTCTCCGCAAGCTTTGCTCGGCCTTCGGGCGCGACGTTACTCTGCGCGCGGCCGCTTCGCCAAGGCGTAAGATGCGTTGACGAATCGCCTATTGATTGCATTCGACTTGACTGACAAAAGACGAAGCGTTTCAGCTTCAGCCGCACACCGCAAACGGGAGAATTATGGGCGTCCTCAACGCCGAGCAGATCGCGAGACAGATCGCCGACGGCCGGGTGTTGCTCGGCGGCGCGTTGCGCGCCCGTCAGATGCAGCCCGCGTCTCTCGATCTGACCATCGCCCGGCGCGGATGGCGCGTGCGCGCATCGTTTTTGCCGCCGCCGGGAAAGAAAGTGACCGAACGCCTGAAGGACGGTCTCTTGATGCAGGAGATTGATTTCGCACAGGGCGCGGTTCTCGAGCGCGGCTGCGTCTATCTTGTCGAACTCGCCGAAAGGCTAAAGCTTTCGTCCGACACCTGCGGCGCCGCCAATCCGAAAAGCTCGACCGGCCGTATCGATGTCTTCGTCCGGCTGGTGACCGATAGCGTCAACGGCCGCCGTGTCGCTTTCGACGAGGCGCCGGCGGGCTATGAAGGCCCGCTCTTTGCGGAAATCAGTCCGCGGACGTTCTCCATTCTGGTGCGAGAAGGGGCGAGCCTCAACCAGCTGCGCCTGAAGCAAGGATCGCCGCGGCTCGATGACGCCATGCTCGCGACGCTGCATGCCAAAGAGCCATTGATCAATGGCCCCGCCGACATCGAAGGGGGCATCGGCCTTAGCGTCGATCTCAAGTCGGCGTCAGGGCCGATCGGCTGGCGGGCGCGGCGTCATGCGGCGCTGATCGACGTCGAGGCGCCTGGCGCGCTCGACGCCGACGATTATTTCGAAGCGATCGCCGCGCCGAAAACGGGATTCATCATCCTCGACCCGGATGAATTCTATATCCTCGCCTCGCGCGAGGCGCTGTCGATTCCGCCCGATTACGCCGCAGAAATGACGCCGATCAGCCCCGGTCTTGGCGAATTCCGCGTCCATTATGCCGGCTTCTTCGATCCCGGCTTCGGCTGGAGCCCCAAGGGGCCGAACGGCAGCAGGGCCGTCCTGGAAGTGAGAAGCCATGACGCCGCTTTCGTCCTCGAACACGGACAGCTTGTCGCCCGCCTCGTATATGAGAAAATGGCGGCGCGCCCAGGCAAGCTCTATGGCGAGGGCGTTGCCTCAAACTACCAGGGGCAGGGGCTGAAGCTGTCGAAACATTTCAGGTAGTCACACCATGATCATCGAAACCCTCCTCGCCATCGCCCTTCAATCGACGACATCGGGCGAGATCCGTCCGGCGCGCCAGATCGACCCTTACGCGCTTTGCAGCTGCGCCGGCGTCGACAAGACGCCGCTTGTCTCGTTCACTGGCATCGCAAGCGACGCGCAGATGACGCTCGGCCCTGACGGGCGCAGCGCCCTGCCGCGCCAGGCGACGATTTTTGACGTGGTGAAAGGCAAGAGCGCCGATGTGCCCAATCCCGCCAAGGTCTTTCATGTCACCGACCCGGCGAAATGCGGCGTAAAATTCGACTATGGCAAGCGTTACGTGGTGACGGCGGTCAAGACGGAAAACGGCGAGCTCGAGACCAGTTATTGCCTCATGCCAAAGCCGGCGAAGTAGCACGCCGTCCGCTGTATCAAATCGCGCGCAGGCGCTTTTCGAAGACGACGCTCAAATTGTTCGCCGGCATTTCCTCGATAGCGACAAGAGATAACCCGCTCGCGGCCGCCAGCGGTATGATCTCGATATCGAGATCGCGGACGCCCCACGCCGGATTGCGAGATTTCAGCGATGCGTCGAACGCTTCGTTGGACGGCGCCGTATGAGCACCGTTTCGCCTGAAGGGGCCATAGAGAAAAAGCCGTCCCTCCGGTTTCAGCAAAGCGGCGGCGCCCTCGATTAATCCGCGCGCGGCGGCGAAGGGGGCGATGTGGATCATGTTGATCGACACAACGCCCTCGCAGGGTGAAAACGCCGCCTGCCAGCCGGATGTCGCGACATCGATCGCATGTGGCGGCGCGACATTGGTCAGCTGGTGAAAAGCCGTCCATGCGGCGATCGACGCGCGCGAGGCTTCATCGGGGTCGCCCGGGAGGAAGGAAAGCGAACGCGCCGCGGCCGCAAGATGCGCGACATGTTCCCCGGTTCCGGAGCCGACTTCAACGATCGTTCCCGATCCTGGCATATATTTGAGAAAAACCTCGGCGATCGGCGCACGATTGCGCGCCGCGGACGGCGAAAACATCCGCGCCGCCGTCGCGGTGCGCGCTTCAAGCGCGATTTCCTCGCCGTTCCGGTCTTTGCTCATGGACGCGATCCTGTCGATCTAAGGAAGGGCGCGGATAGAAAAAGCCCGCCGGCGCACGCCGGCGGGCCGCCGCAATTTCAGGCCGTCTACTGATCTTTGCCGATCGGCGCGCCCCAGACGGCATCATCTTCATATCCGGTTTGCGGGGCGTTCGGATCGGCGGGCGCCGTCGCTGGCGGGCCATAGGGATTTCCGGTGGTCATTTGCGGCGCATAGGGATCGCTGATCGGCGCAACCGCCGGCGCGAGCGTCGCCGCCGGCGCATCCTTGTGGGCGAGGCGCCAGACGGAATTCTGCAAGGCCGCGGAAACCGGATTGTAGACTTCGCCCTTATAGACGATCTCGGCCGGGGACACGTCGGCGGCGTAATACGCCTTGTTGAAATTCTTGCGCGTTTTGAGGATCGCGCCTTCAAGGCTGACGCCGCCGTAAAGCCCTCGTGAGCGCGAGAAGGACAAAATGTCCGACGTCTGAGCTTTCGCGCCGGCGCCGATCGGTCCGGCCGCGAGGGAAACGTCGGCGCCGAGTTTCAGGCTCGTCGACAGCAGATGCTCCATGCCGCGTTCCGTCATCACCAGCAGGACGACTTCTGATTTCTCGACGCCCCACTGGAATCCGAATGAGCCGCCGCCGACCGCAAAGAACGTCGGCTGCGACCAGGTGCCGTCCTTGTTGCGGGCGATCATCACGGCGTCGCCGCCGGCGCCGCCGAACACGAAGGCCGCGCGCCAGCGGTCCGGGATGATGACGACCGCTTTCGCCTGGTCGGCGAGCGACCACATCGCCTCGAAAGCGCTGTCTTGCGCGAAATAGCTGATCGTCTCGGCGCTGTCCTCGACCAGGTCGATCGCTTCCTGGCGCTTGTCGCCGGCGGCGGCGGGCGCCGACACAAGGGCGAGGCCGAGAGCGGCGGCGAGGCCGGCGCGAAGAAAGGTCTTCACCATGGGAAACTCCTTGCTGAAACGCGTCCCGTTTCCTTATTTCAGGTCAAAAAGGGCGAGGATGGGGCGGCTGGCTGAATATCTGGAGAGGTTTGCCGCGCCAGTCGAGCGTTTCGGCCCTCAAATTTTCGTCACGAGCGGTTTTTGCCGGCGGCGCTTGACAAATTCGGGCGTCCGGCGAAATCAGGAGCCCGAAGCGGGCGTGATGTAGTGGTAGCCTGGAAGCTTCCCAAGCTTTTCGTGCGGGTTCGATTCCCGCCGCCCGCTCCAGCGCTCGGAACCTGAATTAGTGTCCGGAATGATCTTCCGCCGGGGCCTCAGCCGCGCCATCGGCTGGAACGGCGGTCTCGCCTGTCGTCGTCGCGGACGCGCCGTCGGCGGGGGCCGGAATCGCCGCTTCGCCTTCCGCCGCCGCCGGGGCTGGTTCTTCCGCGACCGGGGCCGCCGCCGGCGTCGGCAGGGGGAGCGGGCTGTCGGACATGGTGTTCATATAGGCGATGATCTCGGCGCGCTGTTCGGCTTTCGGGAAGCGCTGCACCATCGCGGTGCCCGGAATATAGGACTGCGAATTTTCAAGGAACGCGCTGAGGCGGTCGAAAGTCCACTCGCCGCCGGCGGCCTTCAGCGCGCCGGTGTAATTGAAACCTGCGTGACCCGCGACCGTCCGTCCGACAACCCCCCAAAGATTCGGGCCGGTGCCATTGGCGCCGCCTTTATCGAACGTGTGGCAGGATTTGCACAGCGCCGCGCGACGTTCGCCAGCCTTGGGATCGGCCGCCGCGAGCAGCGTTGCAAAGTCGACCGGAGCGGCAGCTTCCGCGCCGGCGGCGCTTTCTGACGTATAGGCGACCGGGTATTGCGGGAACGGGTTGCCGCCTTCCGCCTCATGGCCCCCGCCATGATGGCCGCCGCGGAGGGCCGTCGCGAGCTGCGGCAGGCCGAAGAACAACAACAACGAGACCAGCATGGCTGCGGCGATCTTGTTGAAGAACATCGGGTCTTTCATCGAGGGCCTCTGAATTTGGCGTCTGATAGGCTGGCGTGGAATGCCGGCGTGGAAAAAGGTTCGCGGCCTTTTACCGACGGTCTCGGCCGACGGCAAGAAAGGGCGCCGGGCCGGCGGCGCGGCCTAAGCGCGCGGGACGCCGGCCTGGTCGCGGCTTGTTTGCGCGGCTTCGATGCTGCATGGGACGGCTCGGAAAGGCGGCGATCGGGATTTATGGACCAAAACAGGGCTTTGATCGCCTTTCAGGGCGAGGCGGGGGCGTATTCGCATCTCGCCTGCGAAAATTTCGAGCCGGCCTATCAGCCGCTTCCCTGCCCGACCTTCGAAGAGGCCCTCGCGGCGGTTCGCGAGGGGCGTGCGGCGCGCGCCATGCTGCCGATCGAGAATTCCCTCGCGGGCCGCGTGTCGGACATCCACCATCTGTTGCCGGAATCGGGCCTGCACATCGTCGGCGAACATTTCTTCCAGATTCGCCACCAGCTCCTGGCGCGCAAAGGCGCGCGTCTCGAAGACATTCGCGTCGTCAAAAGTCACGCGATGGCGCTCGGACAGGTGCGCGCCCTGCTGTCGCGTCCGGGTCTTCGCGCGCAAGTCGCCGGCGACACCGCGGGCGCTGCCCGTCTTCTCGCGGAAAGCGGACGCATGGATGAAGCGGTCGTCGCGTCGGCGAAAGCGGCGGAAATTTACGGCCTCGAAATCCTCAAAGCGAATATCGAAGACGCCGGCCACAACACGACGCGCTTTCTGGTCATGGCGCGTGCGCCGATTGATCCCGGTCAGGAAAGCCGCGTCGTGACGACATTCGTCTTTCAGGTGCGCAATATTCCCGCGGCGCTTTACAAGGCGCTCGGCGGATTCGCCACCAACGGCGTCAACATGACGAAGCTTGAAAGCTACATGCAGGGCGGCTCCTTCAGCGCGACAATGTTTTACGCTGATGTTGAAGGACATCCGCAAGACGCCAATCTAAGACTCGCTCTCGAAGAACTTGCGTTTTTTTCAACGCAGTTCAAACTACTCGGCGTCTATCCTTCGGCGCGTAACCGCAGCTGACTCTTCGGCAAATTTGATCAGCTTACGCACCGGTGTGCTGCGTCGCGACACGCAACCTGATTGCAAAAATTTTCGCGCGTCTGTGCTGATTTCGCTTTTCAAATTCAGAAGAATAAATTTTAATCGCGACGCGCCGGAAGGAGGAGAATCTGGGGGCCGGTCGCAAACTAACAGCACCTGCGTTCTTCTCTGACGCCGACGAGCCGGCGCAGCCCCTGTGCGCGTGAAAAATTGGGCGCGAAGCCCGCGCTCTACAGTGGAGAAGAGTTGATGATCGACGATTCAAGCCAGCCTCCCGAGGCTGGTGAAAAACTGAAGCTGACGCGCCGCGGCATGCTTTATGCCGGCGCCGCCATCGGCGCAGCGACGGCCGCCGCAGCGACAAACGCCAGCGCCGCAGTCGCGGACAACGGCCATCCCGTATTCGGAAATCCCGGCGAACGGAAAGCGGCCGCGCACAATCTGCGCGTATTGGCGAGTCAATCCCACCTCTCAAGCGGAACCACGCAACCCCAGACAAACGGCGATGAAGGGAAATACGGCGATTATCGCGCGAGCTTCTCCAAAGCGCTTCCGCACAACAATCTGGGGGAAGTTGATCCAGTCGCCTATGGCAAGCTGCTTTATGCGCTCGAAACAGCGAGCCCGGCCGCATTCGAATCGATACCGCTCGGCGGATCCGCGCGCCTCGCCAATCCGCAGGCGGCTTATCGCTATGAATTGACCGGCGTCGACGGCAACGGCGCCCGCATTCGCCCGGCGCCGGCGTTCGCCAGCGCGGAGACAGCGGCTGAAATGGCGGAAGTGTACTGGAATGCGCTTTGCCGCGATGTTCCATTTGCGGCCTACGGATCAAGCGCGCTGGTCGCTGCCGCGGTCGCCGATCTTAACGCCTTCACGCACAAGGTCGGCGGCTCCGTCTCGCTCGGAAACATTTTCCGCGGCGAAACGCCGGGCGATCTGGCGGGACCTTATATCAGTCAGTTCCTCTGGAAAGACATTCCTTACGGCGGCAATACGACGATCGTGCAGAGATATGGCCGGCCGACCGGCGGCGACTACATGACGTCCTACAATGAATGGCTGGCGGTGCAACGCGGTCAGGGCGGCGGCGCGACGCCAAAGGCCGGTGCGTATTACATCTACGACGGGCGTACGCTCGGCGAATGGGTGCATGCGGACTTTCCGGTGCAGGCGTTTTTGAACGCCGCCCTGATTTTGCTCGGCGTTCCCAACGCGAGCGATCTGGGCAGCCCTTATCGCTCCTACGCAAAACAGGGATCATTCATCACTTTCGGGGCGGCGGATATTCTCGATCTCGTCAGCAAGGCCGGAAATCTCGCTTTGACCGGCGCCTGGTATCACAAATGGCTCGTCAACCGCCGTCAGCGTCCGGAAGTGACGGGGGGGCGGGTGCACAATACGAAGACCGGCGCAAAGACCTATGATCTCCATTCCGATCTGCTGAATTCCGACGCCGCCGCCCGCGTATTCGCGGCGAATGGCACCTATCTGCTGCCGATGGCGTTCGCCGAGGGCTCGCCGACGCATCCGGCCTATCCCGCCGGGCACGCGTGCATCGCCGGCGCCTGCACGACGGTGCTGAAAGCGTTCTTCAATGAAGACGCGCTGGTTCCGAACCCGGTCGTGGCGACGCCAGACGGCGCTTCGCTCGCTCCTTATGGCGGCGCGCTGACGATCGGCGGAGAGCTCAACAAGCTCGCCAACAATATTGCGCTCGGCCGCGATTGGGCCGGCGTGCACTATCGCTCGGAAGGCATTGAGGGCATCAACTGCGGCGAAATCCAGGCGATCGGCCTCCTCAAGGACTACAGCCGCACCTACAATGAATCCTTCGCCGGATTCACGCTGACGCGCTTTAACGGCCAGAAGATCCGCATCTCGAACGGCGTTGCGACGGCGATCTAGATTAACTGACTTGATTGCACAAAGACCCGGCGGCGAAAGCCGCCGGGTTTTCATTGTCCGGCCCAGCGTTCGATCAGGCGACGCGCGATGGCAAAGCGCGGCGGCAGCTTGATGTCATCACGTTTGACGCCCGCGAGGAGCGACTGAATCTCCCCTTTTTCCACCCAGCGCGCCTCGACGATTTCCCTGACGTCGAGGGTCAAAGCGCGATCCTTCGCGTCGGCGATGAATCCCATCATCAGCGACGAAGGAAACGGCCATGGCTGCGAGAACTGGTAGCGGACATTCGACAGCGCGACGCCCGCCTCCTCGCGCAATTCCCTCACCGCGCATTCTTCGGGGGTTTCGCAGGCTTCGACAAATCCAGCGAGCGCTGAAAGAAAGCCGGGCGGAAAATGCGGGCCGCGCCCGAGCAGGCATGCGTCATCGTGCGTCGCAAGGACGATCGCTACAGGGTCCGAGCGCGGAAAATGCTCAGCCCCGCAACCGGGACACAGGCGTTTGGCGCCGCCGTCCGCGATTTCGGTCATCGATCCGCATACGGCGCAATGGCGGTGGCGGCGATGCCAGTCGAGAAGCCATCGCGCCTGGCCGATGATGGCGAGATCATCGCCCGCCTCGCCAAGCGCGAACGCCGCCTCGCGCAGCGGCGTATAGGCGCCAAAGTCGGCGAACGGCGCGTCCTGCGGCCCCGGCGCCTCGGAAAGATCGACCGCGAAATGCGCCCGGTCGTTTCTGACCCCGAGAAAGACCGCCGTCGCGCGAGAAGGAATATCCGCGCGCGCGGCCGAGGCCAGGAAGACCGCGCGGCCGTCGCGCAGGAGCGGATCGCCGCGATAGAGAGGCAGGAAAAGGCTTTGAGGGTCCGCGAGGCGCGCTTCGATCCAGGCGGGATCGGCGCGCCCATCTGAGGCGCGATCGAGGGGATTGCCGGTGAAGGTGATCTGGTCTGCGGCTGAAGACATAAGGCCGATCTAGCGCCGTCGCGCCGCCGGCGCCAGCGCGCTTGTCGGCGCCCTCTTGCCATCGCGCCGCCGAGCGCGGATATAGCCCCCCGGAAGGCTGGCGGACGGACCCCTCGCCAACCCGGTCAGGTCCGGAAGGAAGCAGCCGTAACGAGTTTCGGCCCGGGTCGTTTCAGCCTTCCACCTTTTCCTTCGGCCGGTTTACGGCGGTTTTCATGAAAATTTTCCTCACAGGCGGATCCGGTTTTGTCGGCGGCGCGGCGATAAAGTCGCTCGCACCGCGTCATTCGATCGTCGCCCTGTCGCGTTCGGAAAAAAGCGACGCGGTGCTGAAAGCGCTCGGCGCCGCGCCGGTCAGGGGCGATCTCGAAACCGTGACGAGCGAGATGCTCGCAGGCGCCGACGCCGTCCTCCATTCCGCGGCCTTTGTCGAGGAATGGGGCCCATGGCCGGCCTTCGAGGCGGTCAATGTAACGGGTACGGAGCGATTGCTCGCGGCGGCGAAAAAAGCCGGGGTGAAGCGCTTCGTTCATGTCGGCACCGAGGCGGCGCTGTTTTACGGACAGCACATGCGCGACATCGACGAGACTTATCCCCTGGCGCCGCAGTCGCCTTTTCCCTATTCGGCGACGAAAGCGCGCGCGGAAATGCGGGTGCGCGCGGCGAACGATCCCGCAAACGGCTTTGAAACGATCGTCATTCGTCCACGCCTCGTCTGGGGCGAGGGCGATATGACGCTTCTGCCGGCGATCGCCGCGATGGCGAATTCGGGGAAATTCGCCTGGGTCAATCAGGGCCGGGCCATGACCTCGTCGACGCATATCGACAATCTTGTCCATGCGCTCGACCTCGCGCTGACCGAAGGGCGGCCGGGCGAGGCCTATTTCGTGGTCGACGGGCCGGCGGTGAAATTCCGCGATTTTCTGACGCCCTATATGAAGGCGGCCGGCGTCGAGCTTGGGGAAAAATCGCTGCCCGGCTGGCTGGTGCGGCTGGTTGCCGATGCGGCCGAGCCGCTGTTCCGCCTGACGAAATCCGCGTCGCCGCCGCCGGTGACGCGATTTGCCGCGCACATGATGAGCCGCGATTGCACGATCAACGATGCGAAAGCGCACGCCGAGCTCGGCTTCCGGCCCGTCATCACCGTCGCCGAAGGGCTTGCGCGCCTTGCGGGATAAGGGCCGGAAGGGATAATGACCCTCATGGCCGACGCTACCGAAAAAACGCCCTATCAGGTGCTGGCGCGCAAATATCGCCCGCAGAATTTCGACGACCTCATCGGCCATGGCGCGATGGTGAAGACGCTCCGCAACGCCTTCGCGACGGGCCGCATCGCGCACGCCTATGTGCTGACGGGGGTGAGGGGCGTCGGCAAGACGACAACCGCGCGCATCATCGCGCGCGCGCTCAATTATGTCGGGCCGAACGGCGAAGATCATGGGCCGACGATCGACCTTGCGGTCGAAGGAAAGCACTGCAGGGCGATCGCCGAAAGCCGCCACCCGGATGTTTTTGAAATGGACGCCGCCTCGCGCACCGGCGTCGGCGACATCCGCGAGCTGATCGAGGGCGTCAGATATGCGCCGGTCGAGGCGCGCTACAAAGTCTACATCATCGACGAAGTCCACATGCTGTCGACGGCGGCGTTCAACGCGCTCTTGAAGACGCTTGAGGAGCCGCCGCCGCATGTCAAATTCATTTTCGCGACGACCGAAATCCGCAAGCTTCCGGTTACGGTCCTGTCGCGCTGCCAGCGTTTCGATCTCCGCCGGATCGAGATTGAGGCGCTGACCGAACACCTCGTTCAGATCGCCGAAAAGGAAAACGCCAAAGTCGACCGCGACGGCCTTTTCATGATCGCGCGCGCGGCGGAAGGCTCCGTCCGCGACGCGCTGTCGATCCTCGATCAGGCGCTGATCCAGCGCGTGAGCGCCGAGGATGCGGTGAGCGCGGGGATGATCCGCTCGATGCTTGGCCTCGCCGACCGCAGCCAGGGTTGGGATTTGCTTGAAGCCGCGCTGAGGGGCGACGCAAAGTCGGCGCTTGAGCTGTTCGGGTCGCAATATGATTCCGGCGCCGATCCTTCGGTCATTCTTCGCGACCTTCTTCAGATTGTTCACTTGCTGACGCGGGTCAAAGCCGCGGGGGCGGAAGCGGCGAGCCACGGCGCGGCCGGCGAAGCCGACGCCGCGCGCGCGCGCGGACTTGCCGACGCGCTCGCCATGAACACGCTGACGCGCGCGTGGTCGCTGTTGATGAAGGGTCTTTTAGAAACGCAGACCGCGCCCGACCCGGTCGCCGCCGGCGAAATCGCGCTCATTCGCCTTGCCTACGCCGCCGACCTTCCAACCCCGGACGAAGCGCTGAAGATGCTCGCCGGCGAGGGCGAAGTCTCCTTGCCGCCGCGCGCGCCCCGGCCGTCGCGCGGCTCATCGGCGCCGCAGGCGGCGTATAGCGAACCGCAGGCCTCGATTCAGGCCGCCGCGCCATCGCTCGCGCCCTCGGTTCCCAAAATCGAAAGCTTTCTCGATGTCGTTCGTCTTGCCGACATCAAGCGCGACGCCAAGTTGAAGGTCGAGCTTGAAAGCTATGTGCATCTGATCTCGTTCGAGACCGGCCGCATCGAGCTGAGGATGCATGACCGCGCGCCGGGCGATCTCGCCGGGCGGCTGATGCAGCGCTTGAAGGAATGGACCGGGCGCCAGTGGATCGTCTCGATCAATGCGCAAGGCGAAGGGCGCGACACCTTGCGCGACGCGCGCACGGCGGAAGTCATCGCCCATCCGCTGGTCCGGAAAGCGATGGAGCTGTTTCCGGGCGCCGAAATTATCGCCATTCGCGACAAAAGCCCGCGTGACGAACCGGCGGGCGACATCACGCCGCCGGCGGAAGAGGAAAGCGACGAGTCATGAAAGATTTAAGCGAGCTGATGAAACAGGCGGGCGCCATGCAGGCGAGGCTGCAGGAAGCGCAGGAGAAAATCGCCGCGATGGAAATCGAAGGCCAGTCGGGCGGCGGCATGGTGAAGATCTCGATGAACGGCAAGGGCTATTGCAAGGGCGTCGCCATCGAGCGCGCGCTCTTGAACGCCGATGACGGCGACGTGCTGGAAGATCTGATCGCCGCCGCCATCAATGACGCGAAATCGAAACTCGAAACGCAAGCGGCGGAACAGATGAAATCGCTCACCGCCGGATTGCCTCTGCCGCCGGGCATGAAGGTTCCGTTTTAATAGCAAATCACATGCGATTCACAAACCCAAGAATCTTATGAATCACAAAGTTCCCGACAAAGAATATTTGAAGCGCGCCGAGCACATCGCTGATGTGCAGCGAGACTATCTACATAAGACGAATCTTTCCGCGATAGCTGCTATTTACGTACTGGCTATTTTTTTTGTTAATGAGAACGATCCGGGTTCGATTCTGTGGATCTTTTGCCCCGTACTTTTATTCTGCCTTGGGATTGGGTTGGTGCAAATCAGCCTGATCTCGGCTAAACATAGAGCAATGGAGAGGGCGAATGGAAATAATAACGACTTCCCGTGTTGGAAGAGTAGCTGGCCATATGATTTAGGATCTTTGATCTTCTTAGTACTTGGTGTACTGACTGCGGTCATCCGCTTTCCCAAGTAAATAAGCAAATGCCCGCCCCCAATTTCGGACCTGAACTTCGGCGTCTCATTGGCCAGTCGCCCTTGCGCACGCCGATGTGATTTTCGGTTGATCGAACCGCACCGCATTTTCGCCCCATTCGCCCAACACCTGTTGCGCAGCAAAGGAGTTTCGCAATGACGCGACTGATCGATCGAAGAAGCCTGCTCTGGGGCGCCGCCGCGGTCGGCGCGCTGGTCGCGACCTCCGCTTATGCCGCGCAAAAGCCGGTCCGCCGCGTCAGCAATGGACGCAAGGGCGATCGCGCCAATGAAGGCTATGACGCGACCGCCTATTTTACCGCGGGCGCCGCGGTCGTGGGCGACCCGGCGGCTGAGATATCGTGGGAAGGCGCGATCTGGCGCTTCAAGGACTCTGACGCGCGCGCTCTGTTCGCCGCCGCGCCGGAAACTTACGCCCCGCAATTCGGCGGCTATTGCGCCAATGCGATGTCGATGAAGAAGGTCGTTCCCGCCAATCCGGAAGTCTGGCGCATCCGCGACGGCAAGCTTTACCTGTTCGCGGGCAAGCCCGGCGGGGTGAAATTCGACAAGGACCCCGAGGCGATGATCGCGAAGGCGCAGGCGTATTGGCTGACGCTGACGTTCATCGAATGAGATTCCGCTGTTGCGGGGAACGCGCGGCCTCCGCATAAGGGGGGCGCCGTTTTCTGCGATCAAGTTGAATGCCCGCCGCCAATATCGGTCCTGAACTCCAGCGCCTCATCGACCTCCTCGCGAAACTTCCGGGTCTCGGGCCGCGGTCGGCGAAACGCGCCGCGCTCTATCTTTTGAAGAAGCGCGACCCTGTCATGCGCCCGCTCGCCTTTGCGCTTGGCGACGCCGCCGACAAGGTGAAGGCGTGCGCCACATGCGGCAATTGGGATTCGATCGATCCGTGCGCGATCTGCGCTGAGAATGCGCGCGATCCGGCGATCATCTGCGTCGTCGCCGATGTCGGCGATCTCTGGGCGCTTGAACGCGCTGGCGCCAATAAAGGACGCTATCACGTGCTCGGCGGATTGCTGTCGCCGCTCGACGGCGTCGGGCCTAATGATCTCAATATCGGAAACCTGATCGCGCGCGCCGCAACCGCGCCGGTCAGGGAAATCGTGCTGGCCCTGCCGTCGACGGTCGACGGCCAGACGACAGCGCATTATCTCGCCGATCATCTTGTCGCCAAGGATGTCATCGTCACGCGCTTGAGCCAGGGCGTGCCGGTCGGCGGCGAGCTTGATTATCTCGACGAAGGAACGCTCGCGGCGGCGATGAAGGCGCGCCGGCCCGCATGACGCAATCCGATGCGCCCGACGGCCTGTGGTATCTCGCGGCGCTGTCGTCGGAGCTGAAAGCGGGCGCGATGCTGCGCCGGATATTGTTTGGCGAACCCGTCGTCTTGGGCCGCACGAAAGCCGGTGCGGTTTTCGCGTTGCGCGATGTCTGCCCGCACCGCGCCGCCCCCTTGTCGGCGGGGCGGCTTTGCGAGGTCGGCGGCGCGGCGGCGGTCGAATGCCCCTATCACGGCTGGGCGTTTCGGGTGTCGGACGGCAAATGCGCCTCGGTTCCCGCGCTCGCTTCGGACGAGCGGCGGGATCCGTCGGCCATCGGCGCCGGAACGCACGAGCTTCACGAAGCGAACGGCCTCGTCTGGCTTTATCGCGGCGCAGGCGCGGCTGAAACGCCGCCGCCCGATATCGGGCTTCCCGCGTCGTTCCGGCCGAAGACCGTCACCATCGTCGACGCGCAAGGCCCGTTCGACGAAGCCGTCATCGGGCTTGTCGATCCGGCGCACACGCCGACGGTGCACAAACAATGGTGGTGGCGCGAAGGCGCGGCGCGTCGGGACAAGATCAAGCGATATGAACCGACGCCGCTTGGATTCAAAATTCCAGCCCATGCGCCGTCATCGAATACGCGCATCTATAAATTCATCGGCGGCGCGCCGACGACGGAAATAGAATTCCGCCTTCCGGCGCTGCGTCTTGAGCATATAAGAAATGAGAAGCGGCGCATTCTCGGGCTGACCGCGATGACGCCGACCGAGCCAGGCGCGACGCGCATCGTGCATGTGATCTTCTGGGATTTCGCCATTCTCGATCTGATGCGCCCGATCGCGCAGTCGATGGCGGACGATTTCCTCGCGCAGGACGGCGCAATCTTGCGCCATCAAAATGAAAACCTCAAACGCATCGACCATCGCCCGCTGTTTTTCGGCGAGGCGGATGAACCGGCGAAATATTATCTGCGGCTGAAACGCGCCTGGGAAGACCGAAAGGAAGGCGCCGGGTTCATAAACCCGATTGCGCCGGGCGAATTGCGCTGGCGAACCTGAGATCGGCGGCGGGAAGCGTTCTGCGCGCCGCAATCAGGAAAGCGAGAAACGAGCCGGCCGCGCTTATCGGCAAATTTGGAATCCCGGTTTCTCCCGGCATCATCAACGGCAATATCCAGACCGCGATCAATGTCAGCTTTTCGTAAGGCAGCCAGCCGGTTTCGACCCCGCGTTTGGCGATCAACACCATCGCCGGAACCATGATCACGAGCTCGTAATAAAACGAATAAGGCGTCGCCAGCATCGCCGATGTCGCGAGCGCCGCAAGGCGCAAATCCCAGTCTTCGACACGCCGCCAGATGATGAAAACATATGCCGCAAGGCCAAGGCTGGCAAAGATCTGGACCGCCCCGGCGAACTTGGCGGACGCGCCCAGCATGGTGACGAGGCCGAACGGCGTCACCAGTTTGTTGAACGGAAATCCGGCGTCGGCCATGCGCGCGCCATGGGCTGTGATGGCCTGAAAAAATCCGATCCAGCTGTCGGCGCCGTAGGCGACAAGGCTGGCGGCGGCGAGAAGGAGCGCAGTTACAGCGGCCGCGGCGAAGGCGCGCCAGCATCCCGCCGCAAGGAACGCGACAGGAATCAGCAACCCCAATTGCGGCTTCACCGTCAGCAGTCCGGCAGCGACCCCGGCGAGGATCGGCCGGCGCGACGCGAAGGCGCCGGCGAGCGTCATCAGCGTTGCGGTGAAAAAGCCGTTTTGGCCGGTGATCACGCCCTGAAAAACCGCCGGCGACGTCGCCGCGAACAAAAGCGCCCATTTGTCGGACCACATGCGGGTCATGGTGAAAAAAAAGGCGCCGGCGAAAATCGCGACCCACAATGTGAAGCTGAGAAGGTAAGGCGGCGCCGCGAACGGCGAAATAATCAGCGACATCGTCGGCGGATACATCCAGGCGAAATTGAAGTCGCCTTTGCCGGGATAGGCGGCCTCAAGCTCCGCCTTGAGGGTGCTCATTTCGTAGATGGCGGTCATCTCCGGCGCGCCGGCGGCTTTGGCGGCGTGGTGAAAGACAATGAAGTCGCCGCCGATGATGGGGCCCGCCTTGGTGAACAGGTCTTCCGATTCAAGAATGAGCTGGCCGTAAAGCGTCAGCGCGAGGGCGATGAAAAGCGCCGCGAGCGCCGCGAGAGAATATTTAAGGCGGGTCGTAACCAGCTGATAGATCAGCGGAAATTGTTCCGAAAAGGTCGCCGCCAGCTTATCCATGAATTTTGTTTACCATCGCGAAATAAACGAAGCGTTATCTGTCGGCGGGGGCGCCGCAGGGCGCGCCAGAATGAACGGGCTGGATCGTCGGAGGCGAGGATGGCGAACAAAATGAACGGCGCGCCCGCGGTAACGCCGCGCGCGGAATCGCGCCCGCGTCTCCTCTCGATCGTCTGCCCCGCCTATAACGAAGACGCCAACCTTGGACATTTCGCGACCGCGATCGACGCGGCGATGAGGGTGCTCGGACAACCCTATGAAATCGTTTTCGTCAATGATGGATCGACCGACGCCAGCCTTGCCGTGATGTCGCGCCTGCGCGACACGCATGGGCGCGTGGCGATCGTCGATTTGTCGAGAAATTTCGGCAAGGAGATCGCGACCACCGCCGGCCTCGACCAGGCGCAAGGCGATGCGATCGTCGTCATGGACGCCGACTTGCAGGATCCGCCGGAAGTCATTGGACTGATGATCGACGGCTGGCGCGAAGGATACGATGTTGTTTATGCCCGCCGGCGCGAACGGCGCGGCGATGGTCCGGTGAAGCGGATGACCGCCGCGCTCTTTTACAAGATTATCCACCGCATCGGCGATGTCGAAATTCCTGAAAATGTCGGCGATTTCCGGCTGATGAGCCGCAAAGCCGTCGATGCGGTCTGCTCCTTGCGCGAGCATCACCGATTCATGAAAGGCATTTTCGCCTGGGTCGGGTTTCCGTCAAAGGCGGTGCTGTACGATCGCGCGCCGCGTGTCGCGGGATCGACTAAATGGAATTACTGGCGATTGTGGAATCTCTCGATCGAGGGGATCACGTCATCGACATTGGCACCGCTCAAGATCTCGACCTATTTCGGCTTTGCAACCGCGCTGGTCGCCTTTCTCGCGGGCGCATTTTTCATTTTCAAAACGTTGTTCTTCGGCGACGCCGTTCCCGGATTTCCAACCCTCGTCGTCGTGGTGCTTTTTCTCGGCGGCATCCAGCTGATGGTCCTCGGCGTCATCGGCGAATATCTCGGGCGGGTTTTCAACGAAACGAAAGCAAGACCGCTCTATTTCGCGACGGAAATCTTCCCCTCGAACGCCGAAAGCGTTCGGCCGCCGGTGCGCAAAGCGGTATGAAATGATTGCAATGCTTTCCGCCGCAACCGTGCGACTGCGCCGGCATTCCGGCGCGATGATGCGCTTTGGGCTGGTCGGGATCGGCAATCTCATCACGGAGTTCGCGGTCTTCAATCTCCTCATGAGTGCGGGGTTGGCGATTCTCGCGGCCAATGCGGCGGGCTTTTTGTGCGCCAATTTGCAAAGCTATTTCATCAATGCGCAGGTGACGTTCCGTGAAAACGGCGCGGCGGCGCCCAGATCGGTCGGAAATTACAGCCGGTTTTTCCTCGCTCACTGCCTTTCGCTGGCGATTTCCACCATCTTCATCGCCGCCTTCGCCGACAGGATCGGCCCGAACCTCGCCAAGCTCGCGGCCGTCGGGTTCGGGTTCATCGCCAATTACTCGATGAGCGCGCTATTCGTCTTTCGCGGCGGGCGTGGGGATAAATCCGGTTCCGAATCGCCGCGCTGAGGCGCTAAGCTCGCCGGATGGACCTGAACAAACTCCCGCAGACGGGCCTCGAGCCTTTCGGCCCGGCGTTCTGGCTCGTTGTCGTTATTGCGCTTCTGGTCGTCGCCGCCCTGATTTATTTCGCCTTGGCGTCGGGCGGCGCGGCGCGCGCGGCCGGCCGGCGCTTTGAGGCGACGCTCGCCCGGATGGACAAGATTTTGCGCGAGGAAGGCGCACACAGCCGCGAGGAAAGCGAGCGTCGCTCGCGCGAGCTGCGCGAGGAAGTGCGCAACCAGATCGACGCGGTCGCGGGCTCGCTCCGGGGTGGGCTCGACAGCAATCGAAATGCGCTCGACGAGCGTTTGCAGGCGGCAGGCGCCGCGCAAACCGTCGCCACGGCGGCGCTGCGCACGGAAATCAACACCGCGATCAAGTCGTTCGGCGACAGCCTGAAACAGGACGTCGATGGCCTCTCCCGCACCCTCAAGGACCGGTTTGGCGTTTTTGCCGACAGCCTCGGCGAGCGTCAGTCGCTGTTTGAGCGCTCGATCAATGAAAAACTCGTCGCGTCGACGGAGACGATTGCGGCGCTCGCGCGCGGGAACGCCGAAGCGCATCTTCAGCTAAAGGCGAGCGTTGAAGAGCGGCTCGAGAAATTGCGCGCGGACAATGAGGCAAAGCTCGAACAGATGCGGCTCACGGTCGATGAAAAGCTGCAATCGACGCTTGAAAAGCGCCTCGGCGAATCCTTCAAGCATGTGAGCGAGCGGCTCGAACACGTGCATCGCGGTCTCGGCGAGATGCAGACGCTCGCGACCGGCGTCGGCGATCTGAAGAAGGTCTTGTCCAACGTCAAGGATCGCGGCGGCTGGGCGGAAATGCAGCTTGGCGCGATCCTCGAGCAGATGCTGGCGCGCGACCAATATGTCGTCAACGCGAAGATCGATCCCAATTCGAACGAAACGGTAGAATTCGCCGTCAAGTTTCCAGGGCGCAACGAAAACGGCGAAGTGCTGGTTCCGATCGACGCAAAATTCCCGAAGGAAGATTACGAACGTCTCGTCGCCGCATGGGAGGCGGGCGACGCCGACCAGGCGATGAACGCGATTGAAGCGCTTGATCGCATCATTGAGGCGGAAGCCAAAAAGATCGCGTCGAAATATATCAGGCCGCCTTATTCCACCGATTTCGCCATCATGTTCCTGCCGACCGAAGGCCTTTACGCGGAAGTCATGCGACGGCCGGGACTTGCATCGAAACTGCAGTCCAAGCACCGGATTACGGTCGCCGGGCCGACGACGCTGTGGGCGATTTTGACCGCGTTCCGGACCGGGTTTCAGACCCTCGAAATTGAAAAGCGCTCAAGCGATGTCTGGCAGGTGCTGGGGCAAGCGAAATCCGAATTTGCGAAATACGCGCAAGTCTGGGACAAACTCGGCAAGCAGCTGCAAACGGCGCAAAATACGGTTGACGAAGCCGGCCGGCGGACGAGGGCGGTGTCGAAACGGCTGGAGCGTGTCGAAGCGCTGGAGGTCGTCGGACAGGAGCCGCAAGGCGTCCTGATCGATCTGCGGCCCGACTTCGACGACGAGCCGAACGACGCGGCCGATTAGCGCGCCGGGCGCAAAAGTGGAAACCGGTTTTGCGCAAAAAGGCGCGCTGAAATAATAGCTTGATCATCGGTCGCGATTCAGAAAACGCGCCCGATGGTCTGGCGGCGAGCGAAAAAGCGGACGCCGGTTTCTCGCCGTAACGCCGCAACAAGCGATCCGCTTGCGATCACCGCAACGGAAACGGCGGCCGCGCCTGCGTTTGATGGCGCGGGTCGTCCGGCGTGTCGTCGGAGAAAAGATCGCCGGCCTTCTCGCCCTCGGCCGTGACCGCGTAGTCGACCTTCGCCGGCGTCTCGGGGCGCCATTCCGTCTGGTCGTTGGCGGACAGCAAATCGCGCGGATCGGGGCGCGGCGGCGCCGCGCTTTTCTCCAGCGCGGCAATCCGCGTTGAAAGCCGCTCGACTTCAGTCAGCGCCAGCCGCGCCGCGTGTTCGGCGCCGCCTGCCGGCGCGCGCTTTGGCGCATCGCGCAACAGCGCGGTCATGGCGTGCAGCGTCGCCATCAGCGATGTCGGCGACACAATCCAGACGCGCGCGCGATAGCTGTCCTGAATGATATCGGGAAACCGCGCATGGATTTCCGACGCCATGCTTTCCGACGGCAGGAACAGGAGCGCCGAATCCGCGGTGAAGCCCGGCGAGATCAGACGCTCCGCCACCTCGACGATATGCCGGAGCGCGATGCGGCGAAACTCGTTTTCCGCGGATGCGTTCCGGCGCTCATGCAGCGCGTGGAATGCTTCGACCGGAAAACGGGCGTCAATCGCGATCGGGCCGGGCGGCCGTGTCAGGCGGATGAGGCAATCGGCGCGGCGGTTGTTGGCGAGCAGGGCGTCAAATTCATAGCCGCCGGGCGCCATCGCGTTTTTGACGATTTCGCCGAGTTGAACGATTGGCGCGCTTGGCGTCGCGGCGCCGTTGAGGGCGCTGCGAAGCTCCGCCAGTTCACTTCTGATCGCCGCCGTTTCGGCCGCGGCGCTCGGCGTCTGGTCGAGCCGGCGGTTCAAGGCGCTGAGCGCGCCGGCGACCTCGCTCCGATGGTCGTCGAGCCGCCGGGCGATGTCCGCGAGCACGGCGTCATCGAAGGCGGGCGCTTGGACGACAGCATCGGCTGAGCGCTGCGCCACGCGCTGGTCGACCGATCGCGCAAGCGCGTCGAGCCGGTCGCTGAAGCGCCGGGCGAATGAATCGAGCAGGCTGCGCGTCTCCGCCTGGATCGCTTCGCGCTGCACCTGCAGCGCTTCTTCGACTTCAGAAAGGGTGCGGACGACTTCGTCGTTCGTTGCGTGGCCCGCATAGGCGTCCGGCGCCGATCTGTAGCCCTCATCGGCCGCTGAAAACCGCATCGCGTTTTCACGTTCGGCGCGGCGGCGGCTTTCCTCCGCCAGACGCTGCTGACGATCGTCTTCCATGGCGCGCCAGCGCGCTTGCGCTTCTTCATCACGGCGCTGCGCGTCCCGCGCCGCCTGCTCCGCTTCCTCCTCGGCCCGGCGGTGAGCGTCGCGTTCAATGCTCTCCCAACCGGCAGCCGGGGAAACATCTTGCCGCGAATGAGCATGGCCGACCGACGACCGGTCGATATCCACCACGGCGAAATCCGGGTCCTCCTCGCTAAGATCGAGGACGCCGGTTGTTTCCTCCGCATCGGCGCGCGCGGATTTTTCCCGCCGCGCGAACAGCCCCGAAAAGGGCGAGGTTTTTTTCTTTTGCGGTTCTGGTTCGCCGCCGGGATAAAAATCTTCACCGTGCGCCGGAGCGACGTCGAGAGTCGGCGCGGAATCGTCGAACGTGATTTCGGCGCCTTCGCCGGCCGGCTGAAAGAAGTCGGCGTTGCGCGCCGCCTGCTGGCTTTTGCGCCCGGCGCGCCACCGTCCGAGGAGAATGAGCAGCATCACCGTGACGAAGAGCACGGCGCCGACGCCGGTCCAAAGATAGGGGGCTTTGCCGGTAATCAGCGCGGAGGGCTGTTCGACGCCGACGGAACCGACCGCCGGCGCGTCCTCGGTCAGCAGCGGCGATTCTTGCATGGAAACTCCCCGAAAACCCAACAACACCCGGCGATTAGCTTAAGGGAACTTATCGCCGATGGCGAGGGACCCGGGCGTGGGCGGGCGCCTTGACGGCGGGGAAAGCGGGCAATACCTGACCCCGCATGACGATTAGGGAAATTCTGACCGCCCCGGATCCGCGCCTTCGCCAGGTGTCGGCGCCCGTAGAAGTTGTCGACGACGGCGTCCGGGCGCTGATGGATGACATGCTGGAAACGATGTACGAAGCGGAAGGCATCGGCCTTGCCGCGATCCAGGTGAATGTCGCCAAGCGGATCATCGTGATGGACCTCGCCGGTGAAGGCGAAGACCCGCGGCCGACATATTTCGTCAACCCGGAAATCCTCGATCCCTCAGAAGAAACAAACCTTTATCAGGAAGGCTGCCTTTCGGTGCCGGAATTCTGGGAAGAGGTTGAGCGGCCGGCGCGGTGCCGCGTGCGCTTCCTCGATTATTTCGGCAAGGAGCAGACGCTCGACGCCGAAGGGATGCTGGCGACTTGCATCCAGCACGAGATGGATCATCTGAACGGCGTTCTTTTCATCGATCACATTTCTCGCCTCAAGCGGGATAGAATCATCCGGAAGCTGAAAAAAGAACAGCGACTCGCCGCCACGGCCTGAGGCGCATTTTAACCAAACCGTGCTGCGCCAAAGACACGCCGGCGCTGGAGAATCCTAGCGATGCGACTCGCCTTCATGGGGACTCCGGCGTTTGCGGCGGCAAGCCTCGTCGAACTGATCGCCGCTGGACATGAGATCGCCGCCGTCTACACGCGCGAGGCCAAGCCCTCCGGGCGCGGGCGCAAATTGGCGCCGTCGCCGGTGCAGCAGATCGCCGACGCCGAAGGGATCGAGGTCAGGACGCCAAAAGGCTTCAAGCGGAGCGATGTGCGCGAGGCGTTCGCGGCGCTCAAGGTCGATGCGGCGATCGTCGTTGCCTATGGCGTCATACTGCCCGGAGAGGCGCTCGCCGCGCCGCGGCTTGGCTGTTTCAATCTGCATGCGTCGCTGCTGCCGCGTTGGCGCGGCGCGGCGCCGATTCAGCGCGCGATCATGGCCGGCGATCGCGCGACCGGCGTTCAGGTGATGCGCATGGAGGAAGGGCTCGATACCGGCCCGATTCTTCTGTCGGAAACGGTCGAAATCCGCGATGACGACACGGCCGCATCCCTACATGACCGGCTTTCGCTGGTTGGGGCGCAATTGTTGCCGCGCTTTTTGTCGGCGCTCAGTCGCGGCGGCCTCGTTGAGACGCCGCAGGCGGCGGACGGCGTCACCTACGCCGCCAAAATTTCTCCCGCTGAAGCGAAGATCGACTGGTCGCGGCCGGCGCGCGACGTCGACTGTCATATTCGCGGGCTCTCGCCTTTTCCGGGCGCCTGGTTCGAGGCGAAAGGCGAGCGCGTCAAGGCTTTGATGTCGCGCGCTCAATCGGGCCAAGGCGCGCCCGGTGAGATTCTCGGGACGCACGATGGTCTCGTTATCGCCTGCGGCGAGGGCGCGGTAGAATTGCGAAAATTGCAAAGGGCCGGCAAGAGCGCGCAGGAGGCGGCGATTTTTCTTCGCGGCTTTCCGCTGCAAAAAGGCGAGCGGCTCTGATGCCGCGCTATTTTCTCGTGCTCGAATTCGACGGGGGCCCGTTTGTCGGCTGGCAGCGTCAGGAGAACGGTGTTTCCGTGCAGGGCGCGCTTGAAGAGGCGGTGTTCCGGTTCTGCGGCGAGCGCGTCACCGCGCATTCGGCGGGGCGGACAGACGCCGGCGTTCACGCGCTCGGCATGCCGGTTCACATCGATATCGAAAAGGAAACCGACGCGGACACCATTCGTGAAGCGGTCAATTATCATCTGAAACCCGCCCCCGTCGCCGCGCTGACCGCCGTTCGCGCGGCCGACGATTTTCACGCCCGCTTTTCGGCGACGCGCCGGCATTACCGCTATCGCATTCTTAATCGCCGTGCGCCGCTGACGCTTGACGCGGGCAGGGCCTGGCGGCTTGGTCCGCCGCTCGACGCCGACGCCATGCATGCGGCTGCGCAGGTTCTGATCGGCAAGCATGATTTCACGACATTTCGCGCCTCGACCTGCCAGGCCGACACGCCGGTCAAGACGCTGTCGTCGATATCGGTCTTCCGCCGCGCCGAGGAAATCTTGATCGAAACGTCGGCTCGATCGTTCCTGCATCACCAGGTGCGCTCGATGGTCGGCAGCCTGGTCGAAGTCGGAATCGGTCGCTGGTCGGCCGCCGATTTCGCGGACGCCTTCAAGGCTTGCGACCGACGGCGCTGCGGACAGGTCGCGCCTGCCGAAGGGCTCTATTTCGTCAGGGCCGACTACGGTCAGGCGGGATAAATCGCCTTCAAGGCCGCCGATCCGACACTGTCGATCACGATGCCGATGAGCGCCAGCGCGACGAATGCCGCCGCCGCCTGCGCCGGCGGAACGCCAAGGCCGCGACGGATGATTCCCCAGATCAGGAATGCGGTGAGAATGAAAGCTGACAGGCCGAGAAACCCGCCGGCGGCGGCGCTCACTGTTGACGCCATCAGTGCGATCGGCGGCAATTGCGCCGCCGCGATCACCGGCTGGATCCAGTTGTAGCCGACGATGAGCTCCGCGGCGCGATCGCTCGCCCCGCCTGCGCGCGCCAGCATGACGAGAAGCGCAAGGCTCACGCCCCAATCGAGCGCGTAGGTCGCAAGATCGGCGGCGAGCAACGCCGGCAGCGGGACAGTGTGATAAAGCGTTTCGGGAAAATCAGGGACCCGCGCCGCCGCGCGCCGCGCCGACAGGGTGAACAGCGCGACCAGCGGCGCGGCGAAGAGAAAAGCGGCGAACGAACCGAACACGCCGTCAATCGACCGGTCGAGTTCAGCTTTCCAGTCGCCGACGTTGAACGCCATTTTGAGGGCGCCGGCGATCTGGCGCGCGGCGGTGTCGAAAGATGTCATGCGGGGCCGCCGAAGGCGGCGAAATATCGGTCCAGAATCGACTCGTAGACATCCGTCAGCGCCAGAATATCCGCAATCGCCGCATGTTCGTCGGTCTTGTGGATGGTTTTGCCGACGAGACCGAATTCGCAGACCGGCGCCACGTTCTTGATGTAGCGCGCGTCCGAGGTGCCGCCGGTGGTCGACCTTACCGGGACCTCGCCGGTTTTGTCTTTGATCGCCGCCGAAATGACGTCGAGAAATTTTTCGTCCGTGGTCAAGAACGCGTCGCCGGAGCAGACCGCCGACAATTCATAGCGAACGCCGGCGGCGTTCGCCGCATCATCGAGCCTGGCGCGGAGGAAAGCTTCAAGGCTCTCGCCGGTCCATGTCGGATTGAAGCGCACATTGAACCGCGCCGCCGCTTTCGCCGGAATGACATTGGCCGCTGGATTGCCGACATGAATGTCGGTGATCTGCAGGCTCGACGGCTGGAAGTTCTCATAGCCGTCGTCGAGCGGCGTTTCGCTCAAGGTCAGGAGCTTTTTCAGCAGGGCGGGGATCGGGTTTTGCGCGCGCGCCGGATAGGCGACATGGCCTTGCGACCCGAAAACCGTCAGCCAGCAATTGGTGCTGCCGCGCCGGCCGACCTTGATCATGTCGCCGAGTTTCTCGCTCGATGACGGCTCTC
>MEMM01000016.1:0-506 GCA_001767925.1 Alphaproteobacteria bacterium RIFCSPHIGHO2_12_FULL_63_12 | reverse complement strand
CCGCCTGCGCCATCCAGCCAAGCACCTTTTTGGTGCCGTTGATCGCCGGCCCTTCTTCATCGCCGGTCACCAGGAAGGCGATCGAGCCGCGCGGCTTCTTGGCGATGATCCGCTCGGCCGCCGCCGCGAAGGCGGCGATCGATCCCTTCATGTCGGCGGCGCCGCGCCCGTAGATCGCGCCGTCCCGTTCCGTCGGCTCGAACGGGGGCGAACGCCAATCGTCAACATCCCCGGCGGGAACGACATCGGTGTGTCCGGCGAAACAGAATACGGGATCGGCTGTCCCCCATCGCGCGTAGAGATTGTCTACCGCGTCGGATCCCGGTTCCTGAAAAACCATTCGCCGGCAGACGAAGCCGAGCCCCGTCAGCGTTTCTTCGAGAACGGCAAGCGCGCCTTCATCCTTCGGGGTGACCGATGGCTTCCGGATCAGCGCGCGCGTCAACTCAAGGGGATCAATTCCGGGCATGGCGGTCTGGTAGACCAGCGCCGCCGCTGTCACAAGC
>MEMM01000015.1:0-9245 GCA_001767925.1 Alphaproteobacteria bacterium RIFCSPHIGHO2_12_FULL_63_12 | reverse complement strand
TGCGCCAGATAATAATATCTGCCCATCAGCCCCTGAAGCTCGGGGAACTCATAGACCATGCCGGTCGTGAGGTCCGCTTTCGCAAGGAGCGCTGCTTTTTCGGAGAGATCGGGATCGGCGCCGACCGCCGGTGCGATCTCGCGCGCCAACGCCGCGATCCGCCGCGCCTTGTCGCCGATCGTGCCGAGCCCTTCGAAAAACGTGACGCGGTCGAGGTCTTTGACGCGCTCCTCCAGCGGGGTTTTGAGATCTTGATGATAGAGATACCACGCATCCGACAGGCGCGCGGTCAGCACGCGCTCATAGCCGGTGCGCATGGCTTTTCCTGCATCCGACGCGTCGATATTGGCGACGAAGACGAATTTGTTCGCGAGGCGTCCGGTCTTCGGGTCTTTCACCGAAAAATATTTCTGGTGCCCGCGCATCGAGGCGGTCAGCACTTCATCGGGCAGCGTCAGGAATTTCGCGGCGAACGACCCCATCATCACGACCGGCCATTCGGCAAGCCCTGAGACTTCCGCCAGCAAGCCCTTGTCCTCGACGAGTTCGAGCCCCTGCGCCTCGCACAAGGTTTTCGCGTCGGCGGCGATCAATTCCTCGCGCGCGTGGCTGTCGAGAATGACCTTCGCATTGGTCAGCGCCGGCACATATTTGTCGAAATTGCGCGCGTGGATCGGCCCGGAAGAAAAACGGCGATGGCCTTGCGTCGCGTCGCCGGATTTGACGCCGCCGATGTCGAAGGGAACGATCTCGTCATTGAAGCAGCACAGGACCGAATGCAGCGGGCGCACCCAGCGCAAATCGCCATCTCCCCAGCGCATCGATTTCGGCCAGGGAAATTCCTTCACCACCGCCGGCACCGCGTCGGCGATCACCGCCGCCGTGTCGCGGCCTTTTTCCTCGATTTTCGCGACGTAATAGGCGCCCTTCTTGTCCTCGACGATCTCGCATTGGTCGAGCGCGGAAAGCCCCGCCGATTTCAGGAAGCCTTCAATCGCCTTTTCCGGCGCGCCGACGCGCGGGCCTTTTTTCTCTTCCTTGCGGTCGGGCTGGCGCACCGGGAGACCGGTCGCGATCAGCGCCAGCCGTCGCGGACCGGCGAAAGCCTTGACGCCTTCCGGCATGAAACCCGCCGCGAGCAGGCGCTCGTTCATCATCCGCTCAAGATCGGCGGCGGCGCGGCGCTGCATCCGGGCCGGAATTTCTTCGGAAAAGAGTTCAAGGAGAAGGTCGGGCATGGGGGGGTAAGGTTGTAGGTTATAAGGTTGTAGCTTGTTGTAGACGGGTCGCGGCGCTTTTAGCGCCTACCTCCTGCCACATACAACCTACAACCTAGGCAGACCGTTTCATCTGCACGGCGGCGACGCGGGCGGCGAGCTTGCCGTCAGGGGTGAGGAAATCCGCCTCGACATGGATGAGGCTTTTCGAAGCGTTGACCACCCGCGCCTCGATCAGGGCTTTGGGCTTCATCACCGGGCGAAAAAAGCTCGTCTCCAGCCGCGAGGTGCGGAAGCGGTCGTCATTCGTCTCAAGGACCGTCATCGCCGCGAGCCCCGCGACATGGTCGGCGACCGAGGCGACATGACCGCCGAACATGACGCCGTCCGGCATCAGGAAACGGTCGTCGATCTCCCATTCCATCGACAGCTTGCCCCATTCCCAATCGGTGAGGCGAAAAAGCCCGAGATGCTTTTCCGCCCACTCATTGAAGCGCGTGCCGCCGCTTTTGTAGCCGTCGAGAATTCCGGAATGGCGTTCGGAGGTCTTCGCCATCAAAGGCCCTTGTGCGAGCCGTCGCAAAGCGGCGCGCCTTTCGTCTGTTTGCAGGCGCAGAAAAAGACCCGCTTTGAGTCCGGCGCCGTCCATTTGAGCGGCGAGAAGACCGAGCCCTTGTGCGAGCCGTCGCAAAAGGGTTGCGATTTCGACTGGCCGCAGGCGCACCAGAAATAAGTCTTGCCCGCCTCGACTTCGACGGGGATCGGCGCCGTTCCCGCGACCAGCGGCGCATCGAGCTTCAGCCACTCGAATTCAGCAAACAGCGATGCGGCTTCGGCGATATCCTTCAACATCGCGAAATCGGCGATCTCGGCGAATTTCGCCCATAGAGCGCCGACCGTGGGGTTTTGATGCGCGGCCGCGATCGCCTCGCGCGATTTCCACACGAACGCCTCAAGGATCGCGCCGTCGCCGGCGCGCCCGACGAGCGGCGGCCGGTTTTCCGCAAGCCCCTCGCGCACCAGGATCGGGACATGCGTTTTGGTCAGGGCGATGACCTCGGCTTCCTTGCCGGGTTTGGGGCGATAGCAGGCGATGACCATGATTCCCATGAGCGAGCTTCCTTTCCTTGTCACTGAACACTAGCAGCCGGACGGCGCTGAGGGAAACCGCGCGCCCTCACCCGCCGCCTTTGAGCACGCAGCGGTCAAGCCCCTCGTTCCTGACGACATCCATCCGTTTACGGATGGTCGCCGCGCGCGCGCGCACATAAGGCCCCGGATTGACGGCGCGCCATTTGTTGGGGCTCGGCAGCACGGCGGCGAGCAGCGCGGCTTCGTGTTTTGAAAGATCCGCCGCGCTCTTGCCGAAGCGCCCGCGCGCGGCGGCCTCGGCGCCGAAATAGCCATTCCCCCATTCGGCGACATTCAGATAAAGCTCCATCGTGCGGCGTTTGCCCCAGATCGCTTCCGAGACGACGGTGAAATAAGTCTCGAAGCCTTTGCGGATCCAGCCGCCGCCCTGCCATAAAAAGACGTTCTTGGCGGTCTGCTGGGAGATCGTCGATCCGCCGCGCCGCTTGCCGCCATTCTTGTTATTCGCCATCGCCTTCTCGACCGCCTCGACGTCGATGCCGTTATGCTCGCAAAAGCGCGAATCCTCGGCGGCGATGACGGCGCGCACCAGATGCGGCGACATTTTCCGCAAGGGCGTCCATGGGTGAATGATGACCTCGCCCGACAGTTTTCGCTGCAGCATCGTCCACGTGCCGGGCGGCGGCGCGAATCGATAGACAGCGGCGCCGATGAATGGCGACAGAATAAGCAACGCCAGCGCGAACGCCGCGACTTTCACGACCCGCCGCCGCGCCTTTTTAAGGCCCGCTTTCGTTACGCTCTTCCCAAACAGCTGCACGCCGATCCGCCCCGCTGCGACCGGCCGGTTTTATGGCGCCGCGCGCGAAAGCGAAAGCGGCGGCGCGCCGCTTATTTTTGCCTGAACAGCGACAGCGTGACCGCCGCAACGATCCAGCCGACAAGGAGATGGCTGGCGTCGAGCATCAGCAATGTCGCATCATGGCCGGGCGTATAGGCGAAGCCGTAAAGCGTGAACGGCAGCGCGAAGAGCGCCCACAAGAGCGCCGCTGCCTTCACAGCATCCGCGGCGCCGATTGCGCCCTTCCATTTCAGCACGATCGCCAACCCCACGACCTGCATCACCGTGATGACCGCGCCCAGCGCCATCCAGGCCGGGCTTTCCGCGTCCGCGGCTTCTTGCGTGACGCCTTCCGCCGCCATCCACGCGTCGGAAAAAATCAGGCCGTACCAGAGGAAACCGACGAAATAAAACGCGATCGACGCAACCGCAATTCCGAGCGGGTTGAGCTTGGGCATCCATGCCTCCCTGTTTCGACAAGCGGCCCCTGATACGCTTCTCCGCCCTTTGCCGCCAACAAATAAGGCGTTGCGGCGCAGCATCGGGTCGCGATCAGAACCGTTCTTGCGCGCGATAGGCTTCAACGAACGGTCCGTAGTCCTTGGGCTGACCTTCCGTCTGCAGCGCAAGCGGCCGCACCCATTTTTGCGCGCTTTTCATCCAGATATCGCCGACCGGCTGGACCCAGCTCGTGTCGTCGAACGTGCCGGCGCGAAGGCTCAAGAAACCGATCGACGGCGCTTGCCCGTGCGCGATGCGCGAGCCGCAATCGCCGCAGAAATAGCCGAAGCGCTGGTTGCCCGCGTCCGACATCCATTCGATTTTTTTCGGTTCGCCCCTGGTGAATTTGAACGCCGCTTCCGGGGTCGTCGCCGAGACGACGAAGGCGCTTCCCGTGATCTTCTGGCAGTTCGAACAATGACAGTTGTAGATCATCATCGGCGCAGCCGAGAGTTCATAGCGCAGGGCGCCGCAATGGCACCCGCCCAATTGCGGCAAGGAAACTTTCGCCATCGCCTCATCTCCTCATTTTCTGCGGTCGCGACCTGTTCTAGCATCAATGCGCAAAAGCAGGGAAGTTGACATGATCAAAATTGCGATTATCGCCGCCGTCGGCGCCATTGCGCTCGCCGCCGCCAGCGCCGCGAAGGACGCCTATATCGACCCGGTCGCGGTCGCGCCGGAAATCTATTCGACGAAGCTTGAAAACGACTATGTGCGCACGATCCTCACCACCGCCCGCCCCGGCGAATGGACGCCGATGCATTCGCATCCGGGGCGCGTCGCGGTGTTCTTGAACGACTGCGTCGACCGCCGCGCGAATGACAAGGGAGAAATCGTCGAGCGCAAATTCGCCGCCGGCGACGCCGTATGGGCCCCCGCCGAAACCCATGGCGATTTCAATTACGCCTTCGTCGCGGAATGCCGCATCATCGAGGTCGAGGTGAAGGCGGCGAAGTAGGCGGCCGCTTGCGCCTCTGGCTCATATTCCAATTGTCACGTCGGTTATCGGATCGATTCCGGCGATTTGGCAGGCGCGCTTTATCCAGTTTCGAGTTTCGCTCGCTGAGTTGTTCGTGCCCATCCACCAGCCGCCCTCAATTCGCCTCGACTTGTCGGCCAAATGTTTTTGATCGAACAAATCGTCCGCGCGCCGCGCGACGATTCGTCTCGTTCGAGGCTTGATCCGGCTCAGCTCGTGCAAAGTCCCCGGGTGAACAGACTCGAGATACAAGAGGACGGCTTCCAGCAGGTCAGGCAACGACGTTTTTAAAATTTCGAATGACGCGTGAATGAATGTCCAACTGCCTGATGCCCGCTTTTTTTTTGTTTCCGGCTTTCCCGACGCCGTTAAGTTTCGCGGCTCCGCACAACTGTGTCGTTGCGATGTCATCTCGCTTGCGCTTAATTGCTCCGACTCAAAATCGAAGATCAATTTTCGCGGTTCGCTTCCATTTCCGATCGCCAGCGTATGACTGTTTAAAATCGATACTCGGTACCCGCGTCGCACACTGGGACTACCCAGCGCCTTTTGAAGGCTTTCAACGTTGACAAAATATTCCTTCGCCATTCGATCCTCCTGCCGGACTCTTCCCGGACCGCGGACATTCCGCACAGCGGACAGATCGTCGCGATCCCCGCGCCTTATAAGTTGCCTTACAAGTTCCTTATAAGGTAGCTGACCCGGAGCGGTCAAGGTCGGCGCGGCCGGAAAATCGTGGCGCGTATCGTTGGTCGCCTATGTTGAATTTTCGGATTTTTCGAATTTCGGGGCTTATCGAGGGGACTTCTGTCCGAATTTCCGATTCCAGCCGCCCTTCATAGCGAGAAGCGATGCTTCCCCGAGCGGCGCCATCGGTCGCCTCATCGGGATGAGGAACGCCGCACCATAATTCCCAGTCAGCGCGATGCGCTCTGGCTCATCCGCGCCGCGGCTTTCAGCGCCAGATAGCCGAGAGCGCCGGCGACAGCCGCGCGCAGCGGGAAGATGACGAGCGCGGGCGCTGCAAAAAAGAATTCGGCGAGATGCGCCGGCAAAATCGCCGCCGCCGCCGACTTCGTCCACATCATAAACGGGACATGGTCGCGAAACAGCGCCTCGACCGACAAGAGAGGTTCGGCGAATTGGCCTTGCGCGATGAACCACAGCGCGATGACGGCGAACAGGGCGTTGAGGACCGCGCCGAGTGACAGGAACCAGCCGACAACGAGGAGAACGACACGCATAAAAAGCGCCTCCTTCCGGCGACGCCGCCTAACCGGCGCCTTCACCAGAAATGGCGATCATCGCGCCGCCTCGCAAGGGGGGCGAATGTTCTTCGGGGCGAGGACTTCGTTCGCGCACGGGCGGAAGATCCTTCGAGACGCTCGTCTTTGACGCGCTCCTCAGGATGAGGGATTCTCTTGTTATAGTTCCCCTCATCCTGAGGAGCCGCGCGATGCGCGGCGTCTCGAAGGACGCCGCAGGTCTGAGAACAATTTGTCGTAACGGCCTGAACCGACCTACGCGCCCTGAAAATCGACGACGCCGGCGCCTTCGGCGCGGCCCTGCGGCGACTTCAGCCACGCCTCGCAGCACGCTTTCGCCAATGTCCGCACCCGGAGGATATAGGACTGGCGCTCGGCGACCGAGATGACGCCGCGCGCGTCCAGAAGGTTGAAAAGATGCGAGGCCTTGATGCACTGGTCATAGGCGGGAAGCGCGTAGGATTTCCCCGCCTTTTCGCCGGCGACGATGACGGCGAGACAGGCGGCTTCCGCCTCGCGGAACTGGTCGAGCAGGACATCGGTGTTCGCCAGCTCGAAATTATAGGCGGAGAATTCAACTTCCTGCTGGTGGAAGACGTCGCCATAGGTGAACGGGGCGCCGTCGGGTTTGCGGCCTCCATAGACGAGATCGAAGCCGTTATCGACGCCCTGAATATACATCGCGAGGCGTTCAAGCCCGTAGGTGATCTCGCCCGTCACCGGCTTGCAGTCGAAGCCGCCGACCTGCTGAAAGTAAGTGAACTGCGAGACTTCCATGCCGTCGCACCAGACCTCCCAGCCAAGGCCCCAGGCGCCGAGCGTCGGGCTCTCCCAGTCGTCCTCGACGAACCTTATGTCGTGTACGGAGCGATCAACGCCGATCGCGTCGAGCGAGCCGAGATAGAGATCTTGTATATCGGCCGGCGAAGGTTTGAGGACGACCTGGAACTGGTAATAATGCTGGAACCGGTTGGGGTTCGCGCCGTAACGCCCGTCGGTCGGCCGCCGGCAGGGCTGCACATAGGCCGCGTTCCACGGCTTCTCGCCCAATGAGCGCAAAGTCGTCGCCGGGTGAAACGTCCCCGCTCCCATCTCCATGTCATAGGGCTGAAGAATGACGCAGCCCTTTCCCGCCCAGTAGGTCTGGAGCGTCAGGATAAGACCCTGAAAGGTCAAAGGCGCTTTGGCGGCGGTCATGGTGCGGCGGAATTAGGGTGGGTTTTGTCCGCCGTCAATGCGCGCCGATTCCGGCGGCGGCGTTGCGAAGACGTTCCGATCGCGGGCGTCGAGCGTCGCCCTGAAGCTGCCGCTCGCCCATTCGCGAACAGGATCGCCTATATCCGACGACAACGCCATCGCGCGCGCGGCCCCGATGCCGTCGATCGCTTCGTTGAGACGACGGCAAATCGCCGTACGCTCACGACGCGCACGCCCCCAGAAGAACGCAATGGCTGCGACGCTCGCAATGGCACCGACAAACGCGGCCCTCGCCATCGGCCCCTCCGCGATGGCAGCTCCGAAGGCCGCCCCGGCGGCGGCGGCGAAGAGGAAGAAAAGGCCCCAAGTCAGAAGCGCGTTCTCGCGGCGACGCAAAAGCTGCACTCTTGCTTGGCGAAGATTGGTCTCCGTCAGTTTCTCAATTGCCTGCGCTACGAGACTTGGTGTGGCATTGGCCATTCTCCCCTCCATTCAACGGACCGCCGCCAGTCACGGCGATAGATCTCCTCCCTTATCGTTCGCAGAGTCGCGTCGGACATGCACATGAGCTTCGCTCGCTCTTTGACGATCATCCTCCGCCTATCTCTGTCATCCGGTACGTCGTTGCAGTGCGGCAGCGACTCGTAAAGCCTCTGCTTTCGGCGACCATCCTTAACGTCTTTTATCCATTTGTGTTCCAAGTCGCCGAACACAAGCGCGATCGGCAGCGTGACGATACGGACTCGATCTATGCCGAAGGCTGTTATGAGGGACTCTTGCGCCTTCTCGAATTGTTCCTCGTAATAGGTCTTCACGGTCTCAGATTCTTTGATCCAATAATCGGCTTTCGCGACGACGTTGATGATTAGGATCTTAGGTTTCGACCTGCGCGTAGAGATGCTGTTCATAATTGCCGCAAGACACTCGAAGTTGTGGATCTCTACTTTCCGTACAGAGTCACGATAGCAATCAATGAACTCATCAAGTTTACATGGATCGATATAACCTTTTTCTAGTAGGCTCTCCACGCTCCCCTGAGGCTTGACGCCGTGCTCATCTTTGTCCCTGTAGCTCGTCAATTCGGAACTGTAGCCGTAAGTCAGCACGTTGATGACGCCGATACGTCCCGACTTGGCCATGCGCTGAATTTCCCACTTCCAGTCTTCACGCACCTGGCCTGGGAGGTCTGTCGCTCTCGACAGATAGCCGATCTGGTATTTTTCAGGTCGCCATGTCGTTCGATATTGAGTTATATCACCACCGATTTTCGAGTCACCTCTTGCGACAAGAGATTCTCTTTCCCTGACTTCGATGAAACCGGCAGGTTTGAACCAGACCCGATTAATAAAATCGTGCTCCATGATTTGAGCAAGCGTGGTTTTTCCCGAGCCGCCATGGCCGATAAAAAATACCGGAAAGTCATCTTCCGAAATCCTGTTGAGGCGGGCGCGGGCCCACGGCGTGAACCATTTTTTCCAATCGAGAACATGCTGAAAAATCCTCGCAGCATAAATCGCGAGGAGGACGATGGCGATTTCGGGAAGGGCATCACATGCGAGCGTAACGATCATCTTTAAGACCGTTCGCCCTGCATCAGCGTCGCCGCCAACGAGGGCGACGGTCGCCGCCGCGGCGGTGAGCACCAGAAGAGCCGCAACGGCGAGCGCCGGCACGGTAAAGACGATCGCGATAAAATGCACCCGCAGCGCGCAAAGGCCGGACCATGCAGATGCGAGTAGAACCGATACCGGCGCACAAAGCGACTCCCCCGCGATCGCGCGCTCGTCAGCACACTTCCGGGATTCCGATTCACCTTCACCCGATGTGGCGGATTTCCCCAAAATCGCCTCGCCCCCAATTCCCCATTAGGAGCATATCGTTGGCGTGCGTCGGCGTCCAGATTTGGTCCCGAGAACGCTGACGTGCGTCATTATTCGCCGCCATTCGGCAACGAACTATTTGTTCTGTCTACGTTATTGTGAACGACGGTTAGTCGTTTTTCTACCCCGCCGTTTTCTTCATCCCGTCGAGCCCCATGACGCGGGCGTTCCATGCCCCGATGTTCGGATACTCCGAAAGCGGCAGGTCCATCGCCCTCGCGTGGGTGAGGCCGCAGCCGACCGCGATATCGGCGAGCGTCGGGGCGTCGC
>MEMM01000014.1:9362-9445 GCA_001767925.1 Alphaproteobacteria bacterium RIFCSPHIGHO2_12_FULL_63_12 | reverse complement strand
CTGATGATCGACCTGGAGCACCAGGCGCTCAACGCGGGCACTCCGCCGGAGCCGACAGCGCGTGATGCGCGCGGGTGGTTCCG
>MEMM01000014.1:0-9347 GCA_001767925.1 Alphaproteobacteria bacterium RIFCSPHIGHO2_12_FULL_63_12 | reverse complement strand
CGATGGATCTCTTTGGGCCGTGTCCGTGTCGTGGACATCGGACGGCGCTCAGCGGCTCGAGGACAAGCGCCAGCGATACGTCTCTCCTGCCTTCTCCGTCGACCCGGAAACCTCGCGGGTCACCGCGATCATCAATGTCGCCCTCGTGGCGATCCCCGCAACCCACGACACCCCGGCGCTGGTTGCAGCGTCCGCACGAGGAAACGAAAGCATGGACCCGAAGCTCATCGCAGAGGCCCTCGACGCGCTCGTCGCTGGCGACGCCGAAAAGAGCATGGAGATCTTGAAGGGTCTCATTGCTGCCGCCGCCGGTGGTGAAGTCGCGGCGGAGCCCGCCGCCGAGGAGCCCGTTGCCGAGATGGCGGTGGAGCCCGCTGCGGAAGAGGACGAGGACAAGGCTGAAGTCGTCGCCGCCACGGCGCGCCTCACGCGCATTACCGGAAAGACCACGCTCGGCGGCGCCGTCGACGAGGTCGAAATCTGGCGCCTGGCGTACATCAAGCACGAGGAGGAGTCTGCACGGCTCGCCTCGGAGCGCGCGGCCCTCGAGCTCGGCAAGCGCAAGGAGAACGCCGTCGCGCTGACGAAGCTCGGCGCGGAGACCCCGCACACGTCGGGCCTCGCGAGCGGCAAGCTCTGCGCGCGGCTCCTCGGCGAAGACCTCACCGAGCAGACCGCTCGCGTCGCTGCGCTCCTCGCCGCTCGCGGCGGGAAGCTGCCGGCCGAGGTGAAGCCCCCCGTCGTTGTCGTCGCTGGCCTCGAGACGCTCAGCGCTCGCGAGGTCGCGATGTGCGCCGACATGAAGATCGATCCCAAGGAATACGCGGCCCGCAAGGCTGCCACGACGAAGAAGGCTGGCTGAAAATGGCGAACGCAACGGCAGACATCGCGCTTGGCGGCATCGGCCAGGACGGCACTCGTTTTCATTGGCCCGTCAAGACGGCTCAGGCGATCTACACCGGGACGATGGTCTCGCAGCAGACGTCGGACGGGCTCATCGTCCCGGCGACTGCAAGCGGCGCAGGCCGCGTCATTGGGAAGGCGCTGCAGACCATCGCGTCGGCGGCGGCGGCCGAGCGTTGCCTCATCGAGACCGACAGGGTCTTCCGACTCACCAACGGCTCTGGCGCGAACGCGTTCAGCGAGGCCTCCCCTCGCGGCGCCCCGGCGTACGCCTTTGACGATCACACTGTCTACGACAACAGTGTCGGGGACACGCTCAAGCTCGCCGGGTTCTTCGAAGGCATGGAGGCGGACGGGAAGGTTCGTGTCCGCATTGTTGGCCCGGACCTCACCGGCGCACTGAGCGATGTCGGCGAGGCCTCGGCCTTCTCCGGTCATGGCGTCCGCGGCGCGTCGACGGCGAACATCGCGGCCCTCGCGACCTTCACGGTCGCCGGCGTCGACGGCCTCACCTACGTCGCTGGCGAGCGCATCCTCCTCAAGGATCAGACTGCCCCCGCTGAAAACGGGATCTACGTCGTCGGCACGGTCGCCGCCGGCACGGCCCCGCTGACCCGCGCACTTGACGCGGATGGCGCGGACGAGATCGTCTCGGGCATGCTCGTCCACGTCTCGGAGGGGACTGTCGCGCTCAATTCGTGGTGGGCTCTCACCACGAACGCGGCGATCGCGATTGGCACGACGTCCCTGACGTTCGCGCAAATCCCGACCCACGCAAACCTTGCCGCGACGGCCGGCGCCGGCTTGATCGGAGTCCTGGACACGGCGGCGCTCTTCACGGGCACGACGGTCGAGACCGCGCTCGCCGAGGCCGGGCACCCGAACGAAGTCCGATACGTGATGACCACGGACGTCGCGAACCTCGCGTCGTTTACTGTCGCACAGGACGGCGTCACCGGTGTCGAGGGCGATCTCGTCCTGCTCGCGAACCAGACCACGGCCGCGCAGAACGGCGTCTATTCGCTCGGCACCGTCGCAGCTGGCGCCGCGCCGCTCACGCGCGCAACGTGGCTCACCACGGGTAAGGTCGTGAACGGTGGCTACACCGTGCATGTCAACTCGGGCACGCTCAACGCGTTCAGCTCGTGGTTCATCGGGACCGCTGGCGCGATCACTATCGGCACCACGGCGCATGCCTGGTATCCGGAGTCGATCACGCAATCCCTCGCGTTCCCCGTGAACACCGGATACATCGCGGTCACGAACGTCCCGATTCTTTCGGCGACGAAGACGATGCTGAACGTGATCAACATCGCCGAGGTCACGGCGGATCTCACAGTCCGCTACAGCCGTCGTCCTGGCACGGTGGCCGCCGGAGTCGTGGGGACCGCGACCATCGAAGTCATGGCGGAGATCGCCGCTGGCGGCGTCAATGTCGACGACGATTCGACGCTGCTTGTTCAGATCGTCAACCGCTGATCCACCCGCATGTCACTGAACACATCTCGACAACCCGTTTCACGGCTCTTCGCGAGAGGCCAACCAAAGTTGACTTTTCCCGAAGGGCCGGGAGAGCCCGATGCGATGCGGGGCTCGTTATCAACTGAGAAAGTGGAGAGATCTAAATGGCACTCTTGAATCCCGCAGCCACTCTCCCGTCGACCTCGCGCGACGCGCAGGAGCTTTTCGACGAACGCTTCAACGCGGCTCAGATGCTGGCCACCGGCCAGACATGGGTCGATGAGCTCGGCGAGAGCTATACGGCCGCCGCGCTCGAGACCAAGTATCCACTGTCGATCCTCGCCCTCAAGTTCCGAGAGGCGAAGACTCTCGAGGGAGGGTTCGAGACCATCGGAGAGAAGGACTGCACACTCACGGTCGCCGAGTACCAGGCCGGCGTTGAGATCGAGCTTGCGAAGATTCGATCCAACGCCTTCGCGGTGAAGCGGTGGACGGACGCGGCTCAGTCGATGGTCGCCGCCGAGCAGCAATTCAAGCTGAAGCTGATCGCTGATGCACTCGTGGCGAACACGGCCGGCGCCTGCGGCTGGGACGACCTCGCACTGTTTCACGACTCGCACCTCTCCAACGCGAAGGACTCGGACTCCACGACCTTCGACAATCTCCAGGCGTCCGTCAAAGATGTTGTCAGCCTGACGAATCTCGAAGCCGAGATCACGCTCATGGCTAACGGCGTTCTCGACGTGAACGGCGACTTGCTCGGCGTCATGCCGACGCACATCGGCGTGCCTCCGGCGAAGTTCCAGGGACTCAAGAATCTGCTCAAGCAGGACTTCGTTCCGAGCGCCGCGGGCACCGCGACGATGCGCAACCCGTACAACGATGCGGGTCTCACCGTCGTCTGCATGAACCAACTGACGGATGCGGACGATTGGTACCTGTTCGACATGAACTTGATCTCGAAGGGCGTCCCCCCGTGGGTTGTCGCCAAGTTCGACGGCGGTTCGGAGTTCGGGATTCGTCACTGGGACATGAGCAACAGCGATGCGTGCCGAAAGAAGAGCACCCTCGCCGTCTCGTATCACCTCCTCTACGGCTACAAGTTTCTCTTCCCGCACGCTGTTCGCAAGGTTGCTGGGGCCTGATTCCCTCACCTGAGCGCCATCACGGCGCTCGGCACCATGCTCCGCTGACAGCCGGCAAACCGGCTGCGCGGGGCTTGTGTGCGTGTGACCGCCTACGCGACCAGACGCGATCTCTATCGCTACGGACTCCCGAGGGGCACGCTCTCGAGCGAAGGCCGCGAGGTCTCGTCGTCGGTCGCGTCGACGAACGTCCTTACGCTCACGGATCACGGATTCGAGACGGACGACGAGGTGCTTGTACGCGCGCTCGAGGACGGCACGCTGTCCGCGCCGCTCGTCGCGGGCACGACATACTACGCGATCCGCCTGACGGCCGACACGTTCTCGCTCGCCACGGCTGCGGCCGGCTCGGCGATCGACCTGACGACGAACGGAACGACGATGTGGATCTCGACCGAGCTCCCCTTCGACGACGTGCTCGAGTTCTACTCGCGGTTCGTCGACGCGTTCATCCCGGCGCACCTCGTCCCGCTCGAGTCGCCCTGCCCCGTCACGGTCGTAGCGCTCGTCGCCGAGCTCGCTGCGAAGAAGCTCCAGCTCCTTGCGGGCGTGTCGTCGGTCGTGATGACGGAGCTCGAGCTTGCCGCGAAGGCGCAGCTCGAGCGCTGGGCGAAGGGCCTTCCCCTTCGCGACGCCGCGGTCACGACCTCGGCGAGCAAGGCGATCTCCTCGACGCTCTCCAGCGTTGCCGACCCGCGCGGGTGGCACACGTCGACGGGCGGGGGGTCGATCCCATGAGCGGCCTCGACGTCTCGTCGCTCGGCAAGTTCGCGAAGGCGCTTCGCGGCATGAACATCTTCACGGCGCATCGCGCCGCGGCCATCGCCGCGCCGGGCCTCACCGCCGAGGCGCGCAAGACGTTTGACGCCGGCGAGAACGCCTACGGCAACACGTGGACGCCGCTCGCCACGGGTGACAAGGCGACGCTGAAGAAGTCCGGCGCGCTCGCCGCGGGCCTGGTCTACGTCGCGATCGGCCGCGTGCTCCGCGTGCGCCTGCCCGTGGCGTACGCCCGTTACCAGATCGGCCGGCGTCCGGTTCACCCGTCGCCTGGCTCGCCGCTTCCCCCTTCGTTCGTGGCGGTCCTCAAGTCGGCAGTGGCTCAGGCCATCGCGGAAGAGGTCGGCACCTGATGCTGCACGAGATCGGCCGCGAGCTCGAAACGAAGCTGGGCGCCCAGGGCTGCCCGCTCAAGGTCGTCGACGGCCCGGAGGCGACCACGTCGACGACGTGGAGCCGTGAGCGCGTCGTCATCGGACACGACGAGGACGGCCGCGACTCGTTCTCCGGCGCGCGCACGCAGTCGGTCAACCCGGTCGTGCTCGGCGTCCTCAACCAGGCCGTCAAGATTTCGATCTACGCGCAGGCGTCCGCCCCCGGCGCGGCGATGTTCGAGCACCGCCGCCGAGCTCTCCGCGCGGCGCACATGATCTACATCGCGCTCGAGGAGATCCGCTCGACGCGCAAGAACGGCGTCGTGTGGACAGGCGGGCGGTTCGTTCAGCCGTTCGACCTCGAGAAGTCACCGAGCCCCGCGGGCGCTGTCTACGAGATGACGCTCACCTGGGAGCGCGGGATCTCGAAGCTCACGTGGGCCGGCGCCGACCAGGACGAGTTCACGATCACCGCAACCAACCTCACGAGCACGTCGAAGGCCTCGCTCGCGAGCGGCCCCGACGATGACGATGATCCGAACACTGTCCCTGCAACCGCGGAGACGATCTGACCTAGGCCCTGACCCAACCCATTTCGCGGCTCTCCGCATGCGGTCGACCTCACACGTCGACCGCATCCGAAGGGCCGGGAGACCTCGATGGCTACCCTCCCCGCAGCGTCCACAACGATCGATGACGAGGCCGGCGCATTCGCCGGGAGCACTGGCTACTGCGTCGTCATGGGGTGCACCTCGTCGGGCACCGCCGCCGTTCCCACCGTCGTAGCGAGCGCGTCGGCGTTCTACGACGAGTTCGGCTACTCGGAGGCCGCGGACTACGTCGCGCTCCACATCGCCGCGACGGGGCTTCCGGTCCTGTTCGTCAAGCTTACGACGGCCACGGTCGGCGTAGTCGGAAGCGAGGACGCCTCGGGCGTCACCGGAACGAGCGTCATCACCGTCTCTGGCACGCCGCTCGACGAGGTGGATGCGGTCGTCACGGTCGTCACTGGCGGCACCATCGGCGTCAATGGGATTACCTTCAATTTGTCACTTGACGGCGGGCTGACGGAAAAGCTCATCAGGCTCGGCACCGCGTCGACGTACGTAATTCCCTACGTCGGCATGACGCTCAACTTTGCGGCCGGCACGCTCGTCGCGGCCGACGCATTCTCGTTCCTGTCGACCGCTCCGATGTGGGACACCACCGGGCTATCCGCGGCGAAGACCGCGCTCGTCGCGCAGAACAAGCTCACGCGCTCGTGGGTCGTAATCGGCGACGTCCCGACCGACACGGTCGCGACGCTCGTTACCACGCAGGTCAACGCGTACGAGACGGCTAACGACCGGTTTACCTACGCGCGGATCAATGTCTCTGACCGTTTGCCTCTCGCTCGCAAGAGCAAGGTGGTCGGCGAGACGCTGACGTTTGCTGAGGTCGGGGCGACGGGCGACACCATCACCCGCTCGGCTGGATCGTGGATCGACGACGGCTTCGCTGTCGGAGACAACTTCACGGTCACGGGCTCCGTCTCTAACAACATCACGACCACCGCGGGCATTGCGACGCTATCCGCGACCGTGATCACGCTCGGCACAGATGATCTCGCCGCCGAGGTCGCGACCGCAAGCACGGCAATCACCATCACGAAGACCCTCACGAAGGCCGCGTGGGTCACCGCGACGGCCACGGAGTTCGCCCCCATCGACGCGCAGAAGCGGATCGATATCGGCCTAGGTCGCGCGCGCAAGCTCTCGCCGTTCACCGGCTACTCGCCGCGACGCCCCATCATGTGGGCCGCGTCGATCCGCGAGTACCAGCATGATCTCCACATCCCGTGCTGGCGCAAGCAGGATGGTCCGCTCGACGGCTGGAGCCTTCTCGACGAGGACGGCAACCTCGCCGAGTTCGACGAGCGCGTAGACGGCGGCGGCCTGGCGGAGCGCTTCACGTGCGCGCGCTCGTGGGGCAACGGCCCGAACGGAACGTTCATCGCGATGAGTCTGACGCGCGCGACGGAGGGTTCGATCCTCAGCCGCACGCAGAACATGGCCGTCGCAAACCTAGCGTGCACGGTCGTGCAGGCCGCGACGGAGAACGCGATCGGCTCCGTTCTCCAGCTCGACGCAGACGGCCACGCGACCGCCGCGAGCCTCAGCGTGATCGAGGCGGCCATCAACACGGACCTTGAGATCGCGCTTCTCCAGGCCGGCACCGAAGGCCCTCGCGCCTCCTACGCGGTTTGGCGCGCGAGCACGACGGACGTCCTCAACACGGTCGGCGCGACGCTGACCGGGGTTCTGGACCTTCGCCTCAACGGCACTCTCGAACAGATCGCAACCACGGTGAAGGTGTCCTAATGGCTAATCAGGCGTTCCCTAGCGTGAATGGCCACGAGTGCTCGTTCGCGGATATCAAAGTTCACTTCAACGTCCCGGGCGGGGCGACGGTCGCCATCGTCGATCTCGAGGGGATCAAGTGGGATAGGAAGGTCGAGTTCGGCGAGTCGCGCGGCACGAGCGGCGGGCGCGTGATGAAGCGCACCCGCGGGCAAGTCTCGTACGAGGCGAGCGCTACGGTCACGCGCGCAGGGTGCGAGCAGCTCAAGGAAGCGATCGAGGTTGCCGCGCTCGCGGCCGGTGAGACCCGAGGCAATCAGGTCATCATCTCCGGCGTCGCGTTCGACATTCTGATCCAGCACACGCCCTTCGGCGACTCGCGGATCTACGAAGCGAAGCTCTCCGGCTGCCGCTACAGCGGCGACGGCTCCGACTCGAAGCAGGGCAATGAGCCGGACATGATCGAGCTGAACCTCAGCCCGATCGAGATCTCCACCAAGTCGTCGACGGGCGCCTGGATCGTGCTCCTATGAGCCGCGTCGCCGAGCTCGAAGCGAAGCGCGCTGCACTTCAGGCCGCGAAGGCCGAGGCCGAAGAGGCGCAGTACGAGAAGGATCTCGAGGCACGGATCGCGCTCGAGGAAGAGCACGGGACCATCGCCGCGGTGAAGGTCTCTCGGTTCGTTCCGGGCCAGCCTACGCACGCGTATCTGCGGACGCCGAACGCGAACGAGTACAAGCGCTTCAAGGCGCAGATCTTCGCGGCGCAGGCCGGGAAGAAGGGCGGCGTTACGCCGTCTGTCGCGACGGAGATGCTCGCTGAGTCGTGCTGGCTGTACCCGGCCGAGAAGGAAGCTCGCGACGCGATGCTCGAGGTCTTCCCCGGGCTGCTCTCGCCGATCTCCGCGGCCGCCGTGGCGCTCGCTCAGGGCACCGAGGAGGCAGAGGGAAAAGACTAGTCGAGCGGGTCAAGGCTGCTCGAGAGAACGCGGCCGTCCTCGCCGACTGCCTCCTCGAGTGGCTCCCGCCCGGCGGTGACGAGGTGACCGCGAGGGCCGGGGCGATTCGGATCGCGGAGTTCGTGAACGGGTGGTTCGCGGTGAACACGAAGAAGAGGTGACGGCGCGTGGCTGACTCGACGCAGTTCTCCATAGATATTTCCACCAACGCAGCGAGCGTAGAGCCCGCTGCGGCGGCCGTGGAACGTCTAGCTGCGCAGCTCACCGCGTCGGGTACCGCTGCGACTGCCGCCGCCGATGCCGTGAAGGCCGGCGAGGCCGCCTACCAGACGGCTGAGGCGAGCGCTGACCGTGCCGCGAAGGCCGTCGAGAAGATCGGAGTCATGGCCGACGCGCAGCGCGGCAAGCTCCAGGCGGCCATGGACAGCGGAGACGGCGCAGCAGCGGAGCGTGCCGCGGCGACGCTGGCGAAGCTCACCGCTCGCCAGGCGGAGGCGACAACGAAGGCCACCGCGGCAACCGTCGCGATGGACGCCGAGGCGGAGGCCCTAGAGAAGATGAAGGCCGCAGCATCCGGCGCGGCCACGTCACAAGCGAGCGTGGCGAAAGCGCTCGACGTCGCGAAGGCGAAGGCCGAGTCGGCCACCAAGGCGATGCAGGCGGCCGGCAAACCGATCAACGCGGGCGAGGCCGCGGGCGCGCTCGGCAAGCTCGGTGGGCCGCTCGGCGCGATGGGCCAGAAGGCTTTCGACGCGGCGGACGCGTTCAAGAAGATGGGCTCGTCCCTCGGCAGCGCAGGCCCATACGTCGCGGTCGCTGTCGGCATCGCGGCGATCGTCGCAGGCATCCTCGCGGTGAGCGCGGCGGCCCTCGTCGGCATCGGGGGGATCACGCTTTGGGCGGTGAAGCTCGCCGACACGGACGGCGCGATCAAGAAGATGAGCGACCGGCTCGGGAAGAACGTGAACAAGATGTTCGCGGGCTTGAAGATCAAGCCGCTCCTCGCGCAGCTCGACAAGGTCGCGGACCTGTTCGAGGAGGGCGGTGCGTCGGCGAACGCGGTGAAGGCGATCTTTGAGTCGCTCTTCCAGCCCATCGTCGACGGCGTGACGGGAGTGATCCCAAAGCTCATCGCCGGGTTCATCCAGGTCGAGATCCAGATCATGAAGGGCATGATCCAGCTGAAGAAGATTTGGCAAGAGTGGGGCGGCATCATCACCACCGTCGCTCAGGTCGTCGGGATCGTCGTGCTTGCGGCTGTCGTGGCGCTGACGGTCGTGATCGGCGTGCTCGCTGCGGGCGTGGCGATGATGGCGATCGGCTTCACCGTGGCCCTCGCCGTCGTGGCGGGCTTCGTCGCGGGCCTCGGGTGGGTCATCTCGAAGGT
>MEMM01000013.1 GCA_001767925.1 Alphaproteobacteria bacterium RIFCSPHIGHO2_12_FULL_63_12 | reverse complement strand
AGCTCAAGGCGGATGCGGCGAAGACCGTGTACGCCAGCGGCTGCACGGCGCTGACCGAGCTCAAGGCGGATGCGGCGAAGACCGTGTACGCCAGCGGCTGCACGGCGCTGACCGAGCTCAAGGCGGCCCCTGATGCGAAAATCGATACCAAAACCGACTATTGCTTTGCTGGCGTAGATTCTCGCGGTTATGCCTTTGAAGGCATTATCGTGCGCGATCAATGGCGGGTGATGGCCGGATGCCACAACTTTTCAATCGAAGATGCGCGAAAACATTGGGGTCCTGGTGGGCATAGTGACCGCAAAGACTGTTTGTCGTTCGTTGAAAAAATTGCGGCCCACGCCGCGAAAGGTGGTGGACGATGAATATCGCCCCCGTGCCGGCCGCAGACCGCGAGGTCCAGCGAGGAGACAACGCCGCTCCCGACTTCGCGAAGATGGAGACCGAGCGGCTCGTCGACGAGTATCGCGGCCTTGTCAAAACGCTCGACGACCTCGTCGCTGAGGTCGAGCGCGTTCCCGAGACGATCAACGACGACGCCACCGCGCTCCGCGTCGGCGGACTGATCAAGCGGTTCCGCGATCTTCGCGCCCGGCTGGAGAGCACCCGGGTCGTCGAGGTCGAACCGGACCTTCGGCGGATGAACGCGAAGAACAGCTTCTTCAACGGGCACAAGAAGAAGATTCAGCCCGAGGAGAAGAGCGAGCGACGGACGAGCCCCGGCAAGATCGACATCCTGCAGACCCGCATCGACGCCCACCAGGACCGCAAGGAGGCCGCGGAACGTGAGCGGCTCGCCCGCGAGGCCGCCGAGACGGCGCGGGTCGCCAAGGAGGCCCGCGAGAAGGCCGAGCGGGAACGAGCCGAGGAGGAGCGCCTGAAGCGAGAGGCCGATCAGCGACGGATCGAGGCCGACCGCGCGCGCGTCCCTGCGCAGATCGAGAAAAAGGAGGAGGCCGCGGTCCAAGCTTCTCAGAGCGCCGGCGCGCAGACCGGGGCCGCGATCGGCGCGGAGGTTCACGCTGAGAAGGCCGCCGAGGCCGCGCAGGAGGCGCGGGTCGCCACGCTCGCGAAGCCGGCCGACATCGTCCGGACGCGCGGTGTGACCGACGAGGGCGCGGGGGTCCTTCTGACGAAGTCGAAGGAAAGCTACGCTTACGTCGTCGACACGACGAAGCTCAACGCGGTCTTGCTATTTCCGTACTTCACCGACGCCGAGGTCGAGAAGGCGCTCCGGGCGTTTGCGAAGGCAACGCAGTATCGACAGCCGATGGACGGCGCAGAGATCGGTTGGAAGACGAAGGGGGTAACCCGATAATGAACACCAGCCGCGATTTGCGTCATCATGCGCATCATGGCAACCCGCTCTATACTGCGGCCGATGCGGAGTCACGCCTTGATTGTCTTCGTCGTGCTGGCTTCGATGAAGTGGAAGCCGACAAGGTGTTCTTGGCTGTCGACCTACCGTCCATTGAGAAGATCGAGCAAAAGATCGGCGCTTTAAAATCGCTCGGCTTCGAGAACCCGGTGAAGATGATCACCAGCTTGCCGGCGATCCTCGGCTACGCCATCGACAACATCAGGGGCAAGCTGGACTATGCCGGCCACTTCGGGATTGATGGGCGCGGCATAGTCGAGCGGTTCCCTCCTCTCCTCGGATACAATCTGGACCGCATCCGACTGTGTGTCCGTCTCTCTCTCCCACTAATCGACCCGTGGGAAATGTCTCTTTCTTTTTTAATTACTAGGGACCCCGCGACCTCAGTCGCCGCGGCATTGCTATCTCGACCCGAAACGCTGAAGGCGCTCCGCGCAGCCATGCGATTGCGCGCCGGACGTCCAGGCGAAAACCACGACGTTATCGCCAGACACCCTGGCGACAAGCTGACCCTCGCCTATCGCCGGTATCGCCCGGTCGCACCCAGAGAGAAGGCGCGATGATGGTCCGAACTACGCGATTACTTGCTCACTTACGCACGCTTTTATGTTCGTTCATTCTCATGATGGCTGCTCAAGGAATGGCTCAAAACTAAGGAGGATTAATTGAGATACTCGATCGTAGGTATGAACCACCGGAAGACGGAGGCAGTCGTCGCCGAGCTTAAGGCGGGCGCGGCCGTCACGCTGGTACGCGAGCCGGACAACAAATACGACGCCTTCGCCGTCATGGTCTGGGTCGACGGCGTCCACGTCGGCTACATCCCGAAGTCGCACAACAAGCCTCTCGCCGCGAAAATCGACGCCGGCGGCAAGAAGTGGTCCCCGCCGCCAGTACCCGGTGTTGCCAAAGACGGAGTCATGGCGAAGGACGCGGCGCTCCCGGTCCACATGGCGCTCGACGCAAAGTTCGTGCGCTCGCCGAACAGTGGCTATCCCCAGGTCGACATCTAGGTCGAGAAATGATTGAGCGGAAACAGATCGACCAGCCTCATTAAATCGGAGAAACCGAGATGTCTAAAACAGCAACGAAAGCCCGACCGGCCGCCGCCCAGGCGGCCGCGCGCGCCGCTGTCGCCAAGCCGAATCCCAAGAAGAATAAACGATCGACCGCGCTCGCCGTTCACAATCCGCAACCGCCGGCGGCGCCTCGTAGCTTCCTTGAGGTCATCATGCGTGCGGTCGCCGACCCGCGCTGCGACACCGGGAAGATGCGCGAGCTGCTCGCGATGCAAAAGGAAATCAACGACGAGGAGGCGCGCAAGGCTTTCACGGCAGACTTCATGGCTCTGACCGACGACCTCCCGGCCATCACGGCGGACCGCACGATCGAGATCAGGAAGAAGGGGCCAGACGGCGAGCGGACCGGCGCGATCATTCAGTCGACGCCTTACGTGACCTTCAACGCGATGATGAACGTCCTCAAGCGTCCGCTTAAGATCCACGGATTCTCGCTCTCCTACGCTACGGAGCCGAGTGCGGATGGCACCCGCCTGATCGTGTGGGTCTACCTCGACCACGTTCGAGGTCATCAGCGCAAGACGGCCTTCCCGCTGCCTGCGGAGACTTCGGGGTCGAAGAACAACGTCCAGGGGTGGGGCTCCGCCCAGTCCTACGGGATGCGCTATGGCACGCGCGCGCTGCTGAACATCATCAGCCGGGCGCCGGAAGACGCCGACACCGACGGCGTCGTCGAGCCGGTCAAGACCGTCGGCGAGGACGAACCGAAACAGACCGAGAAGATCGGCCTGACCTTCGATCAGTCCGTGGCGCTGGTCGGGAAGATCGGCAAGAAGGAGGACGGCGGCGTCGGCATCGAGCGGTTCCTCGAGAAGTACGGGATCAAGGCCGTCATCGACCTGCCGCCGGCGCTCTACGCCGACGCGTGCAAGGCCTGCGACGATTACAAGGTCGCGGCGGACGCCGCCAGGACGAAGAAGGTCAATGCCTGATGCCGAGGATGGGACCTCTCTACAAGCGCGACCTGGAGAAGCTCCGGGAGCCGCCGGCGCGCGATGACGGCGTGGTCGAGCACGTCGACGTCGTTCAGAACTCGCCGGAGTGGCTCGAGGCGCGGCGCGGGCTCGTGACAGCTTCGAACTTCGCGATCGTCATGCGAGAGGGCAAAGACGGCAAGGCTGCGCTGACCCGCGAGGACTTCCTCTACCGGCTCGCCGGCGAGATTCTTTCGGGCGAAGTCGCCGAGAGCTTCAAGTCCGAGGCGATGAAGCGCGGTAACCTGATGGAGGCCGAAGCCCGCGAACGGTACATCCTCGGGACGTTCGAGAACGTGCGCCGCGTCGGCTTCGTCAAGCGGACGATCGCGAGCAAGATCGCCAGGGTTGACCCGCTCGTCATCGGCGCGAGCCCCGACGCGCTCGTCGGCGCGCGCGGCGGACTTGAGATCAAGACGATGGCACCGCACCTGCTGATCAGACAGATCGAGCGGGCGGTCGCCCCCGGCGAACACCGCCCGCAGGTCCAGGGGACGATGTGGGTCTGCGACCTCGATCACGTCGACCTCGTGTTCTTCTACCGGGGAAGGTTGACGGGCCCGAAGTACCGGATCGAGCGCGACGAGACGTTCATCGCCCAGCTCAGGAACGAGGTCGAGGTCTTCGATCATCAGCTCAAGAAGCTGGTCGCGAAGATACGTCGGACGGGAGCCGCGTCGTGACGAAGATGCGTCCGATCATGATGACCTTCACCGAGGACGGTCACTTCGTCCCGCACGAACGGTTCATGCCGCTCTGCTGGAAGCAGTACGCCATCGGCGCCGAATACCCGATGATCCCGGTCGAGCCTCGGAATATGAAATCACATAACCACTTTTTTGCTTGCATTCACACGGCCTGGGAGAACCTCCCCGAGGCGCTGCAGAAGAAGTACCCTACCGAGGAGGCGCTCCGGGCGAAGGCCCTCGTCGAGACGAACTGGTGCACCGAGCGCGACCACGTCTGCGATACGCCGGGGAAGGCAAAGTACCTCGCCGGCATCATCCGGCACTATAGCGAGTATTCGGTGATCAAGGTCAGCGGGAACGTCGTGAAGGTCTTCGAGCCGAAGTCCCAAGCAGTGGCACTGATGCCGGCCGAGGACTTCAAGCAGTCGAAGGAGGACGTCCTCGACTGGATCGAGGCGCTCAACCCCGGCCTCAAGATTCGCGAGATCAAGAAGGAGGCGTCCCGCGTGGCGCCGCCCGAGAAGCAGCGCGCGATCGCGGCGCCGATCACGATGGCATCCCCCGCGATGGGTGATCAGCCGACCTCGGCGCCGGCCTACTTCGCCTACGCCCGGACCTGGATCATGGCGTCTCAGGTTCGCGACGCGGCCTTCGCGCGCTGGGAGGCGGAGCGATCTCTGCGAGACGATCTTCGGGTGTCGATTCCGAACCGTCGTCAGCTGGAGGATTTGCTCGGCAGGCAGTTCACCGAAGAAGGAGTTGCTCTATGACCGCGTCGATGAGGACCTACCGCGCCGCCAAGTTCGGGGTCGTGTACGCGATCGAGGACAGGAACGCGCGCCAGATAAACCCGCGACTCGATCTTCTCAGCCTCTCGCCCGGCGGCTTCGCTTGGGGACACTTCGGGACTGGGAAAGGTGACCGCCAGCTCGCCCTCGCCATCCTGGCCGACGTCTACGACGACGAGCGGGCGCTCCGCCTTTACGAGCGGTTCGCCGAGCGCGCGATCTACCCGAAGGCGAAGGACGGGCCGTTCGTGATGCCGTTGGCCGAGGTGCTGACAGCCGTCGAGGCGATCGAGAAGGAAACCGTATGAGCTTCGGCCTGACCATAAAACAAGCCGAACTGCTCGCGTTCCTTCGGGAGCGACAGGCTCTCGGCGGCGCGATGCCTTCGTTCGACGAGATGGCGGCGGCCATCAACCTTGCCAGCAAGAGCGGAATTTCGCGCATGGTCGACGCGCTAGTTGCGCGCGGCGCCATCCGTCAAATCCCGGGCCACGCTCGCTCGATCGAGATCATCGACATGCCGACCTCGATGGTGGACGAGCAAACGGAACTGGCCCTTTGCTCTTACTGCTACGTCACAGGTCTGGCGCGTCGCATGGTGATCGCCGATGCGCTGCGCGAATACTTCCGCGCTCACCCGATTCCGAAGCCGGATGGAGAGAACTCATGACGCGAGGATTATATCCTGCATTTTCCGCTTCATGCGCGGCCTGCGGAACCATTTTTCGCACACGCGTTCCAATGGTCAATTATCGCGTCTGTTCATTTGTGTGCCGTTTGAGACTTGGAACCGATCAAAAGAGCACTAATGAATGCTGGCCTTGGAAGCATAGTTGCGACAAGGATGGTTACGGTGAGTTCAGATACCGAGGTAAGAAATGGCGAGCACACCGAGCGGCTTATACGATCGCTAAAGGGAAGATTCCGCGCGGAAAAATGATTTTGCATAGCTGCGATAACCCTCCTTGTTGCAACCCGAATCACTTAAGGCCCGGAACGACGATAGATAACGCCGCCGACATGATGGCGAGAGGGCGTGCAAACCCACGTCGCGGAATCCGACATAAGAATGCAAAATTAAACGATGCTGAAGTCAGATTCATTCGCCGCTCACGATTCGGCGCCGGAAAGCTGGCCGCGCAATTCGGCATACAAGATCAGTGCATCTATAAAATACGCCAAGGTATTCGATGGAGGCACGTCCGACCATGAGTCGCATTTCCGAAAATTTAGGAGGTGGCGTCTATGGAGGAATGCCGGGTTTCAAGGAGCCGACGACGTCCCGGGACGCCGCGGCGAAGATCAGGCCATCAACGGAGGCGCTTCAAGCCGACATCCTCCGCGAGATCGAGCTGGCCGGCGAACTGGGCCTGACCCCCGACGAGGCCGCGGCGAAGCTGCGCCGGAGTGTTCTGATGATCCGCCCACGGTTCACCGAACTTGGCCCGCGCCACCAGGGGAAGATCGAGAAGACCGGCGAGCGCCGGAAGAACGAGACGGGCCTCGCCGCGGCCGCGTATCGGATCAGGAGACCGTCCTGATGGCGATCACCTTCAACATCGAGGAAGACCTCAAGGCGACGGAAGCCGCGCTGGTCGACTGGAAGAGACGCGTGAGGCGGTACGAGGACAAGAAGATTCCGGTGCCGGAGCACATCCTCGCCAGGATCGAGCTTCTGAAAGAAGACGCGCGATTGCTGCGTCGGCAGATGAGCGGAGAAGATGGATGACCGAAATTCGATTGAGCGCCGACCTATCAGTCGATGCGATCGAGTACGCGAGCCGCGCGAATGCAATTCTTGGCATCCGCGACTCCGGAAAGACCTACACCGGCACGCTGATCGCGGAGCAGCTGTTCGTTGCCGGAATCCCGTTCTTCGCCTTCGATCCAATAGGGCGCTGGCGCTTCCTGCGGCTGCCGAGCAAAGACGGCGGCCCAAAGGCGCGCGGCTTCCCTGTCGTGGTGGCTGGCGGATCTGCTCCTGATCTGCCGCTTACGCCAGACGATGCCCCCAAGCTGATCCGCGCCGCGATGGCGAGCGGCGTGTCCGTTGTAATCGACCTCTATTCTGTGAAGCTATCGAAGGCCGACTGGCGCAAGATCGTGAAAGGTTGCTTCGAGGTGATCCTGTACGAGAACGAGGGCCATGGACTACGCCACGTCTTCCTCGAAGAGGCCGGCGAATTTATCCCGCAAAAGGTGTTTGACACCGCGACCTACGCCGCCGTCGAGAAGACGACGCGTATGGGCGGTAACGTTGGCGTGGGCGTGACGCTGATTAACCCGCGCGCCGAGGGCGTGAACAAGGAAGTTCTGGAGCTGTGCGAGAACCTGCTGCTTCATCGGCAGACCGGCAAGAACTCCCTCACGTCGCTGGAGAAGTGGCTCAAGATCGCCAACGTCAAGCCGCCGAAGGAGATCACGGACAGCCTCGCGGACCTGCCGACCGGGAAGTGCTGGGCATGGTTCAAGGAGATCGGAAAGCCGAAGCTTATCACCATTGCGCGTAAGCAGTCGTTCGACGCCAACCGGCGCGACATGGCCAAGATCAAGGGGACGGGAACGTCTGCGGGCCGCGTCGACGTGTCCGAGTTCGTCGCGCGCATGAAGACCGCGCTCGCCGGGAAGCCCGTTAGGCCGCTCACCGAAGGATTCGTCGTTAAAGGCGGCCGCAATCAGGGGCCATCGCAGATCAAGGAACGTCCGGCGCCGCCGGTGTCGATGATTAAGAAGCAGGAGGCTCAAGTGGACGAGAAGGAAGCCCGCGCTCTGCGCGCTGAGAACGAAGAATTAAAGCGCAAGGTCGCGCGCCTCGAAGGAAAACAATCGCGCGACCAGCCGGCGGCGCATGTTCCTATGTCGGCGAATGGTGAGCCGCTCGACATGGACACGATCTATGCGGAGGTGAAGCGGCGTGCTGCGGCCGATCCCGGCATCTTGCGGCTGCTCACTGAGAAGCCTGAGATCGAGATGACCGTTGAGCGAAAGTCTATCCAGGTCGATGGCTCGTCGTTAAAGGGCAGAATTGCCAAACTTATCACCGTGGGTTTTTTTGATGAAGGAAAGACGCAAAGCGGGACTCGATCTGAGCTGAAGCGCACAGGTTCCGACGTTAATCAGGGGAACCTCTGGAAGACGCTGGCCGCACTGGTCGCTGACGGGTTCCTCACGTTGGAATCTGGCAAGGAATATCGCGTCGTTGAAGACATGAAGATCAACGTCGTCGAAAAATAAGTTCAGCTTTACCCACAGGAGAAGAACCGATGAAGGCCAACCTACAAAAACTCTCGCCGCTCACCGTCAAGCTGCTTCAGCTCGAGATCGACCCGCTCAACGTCCGGAAGACCGGCCGCGGGACCGAGCCGAAGTTCGCGGCCTCGATCCGCAAGCGCGGCGTCTACCAGAGGATGATCGTCCGGCCGAAGCCGGACAGCGACGACCGCTTCCTCGTCGTCGACGGCGGAGAGCGGCTCGAGGCCCTGACGTTCCTCGCAAAGAAGGGCGACGCCGCGAACGGCGTCAAGGTGACCGGCGACTATCCGGTCGACGTCGAGGTCGGGGTCATGTCGGACGAGGAGGCCCGCAACGCGTCGCTCTCCTCGAACCTGATCCGGTCGACGATGCACCCGGTCGACGAGTTCGAGGCCTTCGCTGCCCAGATCGCCGCCGGCGCGACCGTCGAGGAGCTAGCCGAAGAAAACGCGATGAAGGTCCTTGAAATCCGTCAGGCGCTCTCGCTCGCGGCCATCGCGCCGGAGATCCGCGCCGCGTGGCGCGATGGCAAGATCGAAGGCGACGCGGCCGAGGCCTACGCGCAGACGCAAGACCTCGAGCACCAGGTCCGCGTGTTCAAGAAGCTCAAGGGCCAAGCCGGCGAGAAGTTGAAGGTCGACGAGGAGATCGCCGGCGGCCGCTCGCACGAGATCGCCAAACTGCTCAAACTGGTCGGCGTCGCCGCCTACGAGAAGGCCGGGCATCAGGTCAACCCGTCGCTGTTCGACGACGAAGACCGCGACACGATCGCAGTCAACAACGTTCCGGCGCTCAAGGCGATGGCAGCGGCCAAGGTGGCGGCCGAATGCGAGCGGCTCAAGAAGGACGGCTGGGGCTGGGCGATCCCGAAAGACGATGTGCCGAAAGACCTCTATGCATGGAGACGCCTGCAAGGCGGGACGCCGAGCAAGGCGCAGAAGGCCTTGGCCGGTTGCACCGTCGACGTAGACTACCAGGGCAAGCTCGAGGTCGTGCGCGGCTACATCAAGCCCGGTGTCAGCGTTAAAATCGAGAAGACGCCCGCGCAGAAGGCCGCCGCGCGCAAGGCCGGTCCAGCCAAACCCACGACGATCTCGGCTGCGCTCGCGGTCAGGCTGTCGGCCGCGCTCACGAAGGCGGCGGCGAAGGTCGTTGCCGAGAACGCTGATCCGCGCATGGTCAAGCAGATCGCGGTGGCGGCGCTGGGATGCGATTCGACGTTCCAAAGTTCGTGCGTAAGAATCCAAGGCGACGGCATGGGCACCGAGGAGCTGCTCGGGGATAAAGAGCGCGATTTCGCCGATGAACTCAAGATCATCTGCAAGCTGACCGATCAAGACTTGTCGAAGCGGCTCGCTCGGTTGGTCGGCGCCTCGCTCAACATGCAGAACGCGAGCCCGGACCGCCTGCTGGTCGGTGACGATGAACAGGTTCAAGACCAGGATGTGGCGGCGCTCGTTCACTTCCTGCCGGGCAA
>MEMM01000012.1 GCA_001767925.1 Alphaproteobacteria bacterium RIFCSPHIGHO2_12_FULL_63_12 | reverse complement strand
TCCCGGGCTGGAGCGCCGGCGCCCGCACCGGCGCGACGTCTTCAACGCTTTCTCCCGGCTGCAGCAGCGAGCCGTCCGGTTGGCGCCAAGCGGTCAGATCGGCGATCGTCGTCTCATCGGCGGTCGCCTGAAAATGAACATCGATCGCAGCCGGGGCGGGCGCGGCGCCCGATCCCGCATTGCGTATCGCCGTGGTGAGGGAAAACGACGATCCGGCTGTCGCTTCGGCGGGCGCGGCGTCGAGCCGGCCGACGGTGAGATCGGGAAGCGGCGCGGTGGTGGCGCAAGCCCCTAGCGCCCCGCACGCGAGCGTCCACGCCAGCAAACGAAATGTCGACCCCATAAAGACCCCAGAACTCTTTACGGGGACAAGCTTGCGCCAGGGCTCGGCGCAGGGTCAAGCGACAGGAATTTTTTGCAATCTGCCGGGGAAATGCGGCGAAGAGCGCCCGCTATTTTTCCGTCTCGCCGGCGTCGCCGGCAGGCTTCATCTTTTTCGGCGAGCGGATGAAGGTTCCGAGGAAGGCGTCCTCATCGGTTTCGCGCAATCGCCGAAACAGGCTGTCGGCGCGCGCGCGACGCGACATCGGCGTTTCGCCGAGACGTTTGAAAAGATCTTCGACCGACACTTCTGTCGCGCGGCTCATCGCCCGAGGCCCCCGCCTTACTTTTTGGTAGGGGCATGGTTGATTCGCGGCGGTTAACAAAAGGTTAACTCGCGCCCGCTCCGACACGACAAGCGGCGGAATTCTAAAGGACAAAAGCGCGCGGTCTGCCGCCGGCCCGGCGCTTACTTCGTGAGTCCGCCGAACAGCGCGTATTTTGTGTTGATGTAATCCTCGACGCCGTATTTCGATCCCTCGCGGCCGAGGCCGGATTCCTTGACGCCGCCGAACGGCGCAACTTCGGTCGACAGGATGCCTTCGTTGATCGCGACCATGCCGTATTCGAGTTTTTCCATAACGCGGAAGGCGCGGCCGAGGTCAGACGTGAAGAAATAGGAGGCGAGGCCGTATTCGGTATCGTTCGCCATCGCGATCGCTTCTTCTTCCGTTTCGAATTTGAACAAGGGCGCCACGGGCCCGAAGGTTTCGTCGCGCGCGATCAGCATCGACGGCGTCACGTCGCGCAGGACCGTCGGCTCGAAGAAGGAACGACCGCGCGCGTGGCGTTTGCCGCCGGCGATCACCTTCGCGCCTTTCGAAGTCGCGTCTTCAATGTGCTGCTCGACTTTCGTCACCGCCGAGTCGTCGATCAGCGGTCCCTGTTCGGTTCCATCTTCAAGGCCGTCGCCGACTTTCAGCTTCGCCGCCGCCGCCGCGAATTTCTCGGCGAAGCGGTCGTAAATTCCGGCCTGCACCAGAATGCGGTTGGCGCAGACGCAGGTCTGTCCTGAATTCCGGTATTTCGAGATCATCGCGCCTTCGACCGCGCGATCGAGATCCGCGTCGTCGAAGATGATGACCGGGGCGTTGCCGCCAAGCTCCATCGACACGCGCTTCATGTGCAGCATTGCCTTGGAGGCGAGCTGCTTGCCGATCTCGGTCGAGCCGGTGAAGGTGATTTTGCGAACCTTCGGATTCTCGCACATCTCGTCGGCGATCTCGCCCGCCTTGCCGGTGATGATGTTGATGACGCCCTTCGGGATGCCGACATCGTCCGCGATGACGCCGTAGGCGGTCGCGGAAAACGGCGTCTGGCTCGCCGGCTTGGCGACGATGGTGCAGCCGGCGCTCATCGCGGCGGCGGCTTTTCTAGCGATCATCGCGGTCGGGAAGTTCCACGGCGTGATGCTGCCGACGACGCCGACCGGCTCCTTGGTCACGATGATGCGCTTGCCGGCCCATGGCGAGGGGATGACGTCGCCATAGATGCGCCGCGCCTCCTCGCCGAACCAGCGGAAGAAATTCGCGGCATAGGCGACTTCGCCCATCGCTTCTTTCAGCGATTTGCCCATCTCGATCGTCAGGAGGCGGCCAAGCTCTTTCTGGTTGTCCATCAGCGCCTGATAGAATCTGCGGCAAAGCTCGCCGCGCTCGACCGCCGGCTTTTCGCGCCAGAGAAGGAACGCCTCTTGCGCCGCGTCGATCGCGGCGGCGGTTTCCTTGCGGCCGAATTTCGGGACCGAGCCGATGACCTCGCCGGTCGCGGGGTTATTGACCTTGATCCGGTCTTGGCCGCCGACCCACAGACCGTTGATGTAGCAGTCTTCGCGGAAAAAGCGGCTGTCGATCATCTAAGGCTCCCTGACGGACGAGGCCGTCTCGATAGCGCCAAATTAATATCCCGGCTAGCTGCATCGCGCGCTTGAGGGGCGGTCCCGGCCAAGCGACAATGGCGCCGGACGACAGAGGATGAAATGACGGTCAAATATCAAATCATGGGCGACACGGCGGCGTTGATCACGTTGAACCGCCCGAAAGCGCTGAACTCTTTCAACAAGGAAATGCGGTTTGCGCTTGCCGACGCCTTGAGCCAGGCGAACACCGACCCGTCGGTCAAGGCGATCGTCATCACCGGGGAAGGGCGGGGATTTTCCGCCGGCGCCGATGTGACCGATGTGACCGGAGGCCGCACGGTCGAAGACATGCTGAACGCTGAATACGGCGCGTTCTTGTCGATCATCCAGAGCTGCGACGTCCCGGTCATCGCTGCGATTAACGGCGCCGCCGCAGGGATCGGCATGTCGCTCGCGCTCACCTGCGATTTGCGGGTGATGGCGCAAGACGCCTATCTGATGAGCGCGTTCGCCAATATCGGTCTCGTTCCCGATGGCGGTCTTTCCTGGCTGCTGACGCAAGAGGTCGGCTACGCGCGCGCCTATCAGCTCGCGATCGAAGCGGAGAAAATTCCGGCGCAAAAATGCCTCGACCTCGGCCTCGTCAATCGCGTTGTTCCTAGCGACGTGGTGGTGGCGAATGCCATCGAGTGGGCGCAATCCATCGCCACCAGAGCGCCGATCGCGATGAATTTGACCAAGCGCGCGTTCCGCGCCGCGGCGCAGTCGGGACTAAAGAATGCGATGGCGCTCGAAGCGATGCTGCAAAAGACCGCGATCGCCTCGGAAGACTGCCGCGAGGGCGTCACGGCTTTGATGCAAAAGCGCAAGCCGCAATTCAAAGGACGTTAAAAAAGCGCCCGCCGATCACGCAGAAGAATCCCGCCGCGCAAAGACCGGGACCGAAGGCGATTGGCTGGTCCATCGTCGCTTTGCCGCCGCGCGCAGCGCTGGCGCCGATTGCGGCGAGCGTGATCAGCGCTCCCGTCAGCACCACCGCCGGCAGGATCATCCATCCGCCCCATGCGCCGATGGCGGCGAGCAGCTTGGCGTCGCCCTGTCCGAGGCCGTCGCGTCCGCGAAATGTGTGATAGGCGGCGCCGACAAGGCGGAAGGCGAGATAGCCGGCGACGGCGCCGATAAGGCAATCTTTGAACGGAACGATCAGGTGGAACGCGCCGGAGAGGACGCCCGCTCCGATCAACGGCAGAGTGATCGCGTCTGGGAGATAGCCGGTCTCCAGATCGATAAAGGCGAGCGCCAGAAGCGCCCACCCGAACGCCGCCGCGCCAAGCGCTGACCAGCCCGCACCGAATGCCGCGACCGAGGCGAGGGCGACTGCGCCGCCGAGCGCTTCGACGACCGGATAGCGAAGCGCAATTTTTGCGCTGCACGCCCGGCACCGGCCCCGCTGCGCGATATAGCTGAGGATCGGCACAAGGCCGGTCCACGGGATACGCTGCCGGCAGGCGGGGCAATAGGAACTGGGGGCGGCGAGATTGCCGCGCGGGTCGCCGTCGACGAGGCCCCAAAGGCGCGGCCCGCGATAAATCACAACATTGAGAAAACTGCCGATCAGGAGCCCGACGGCGCCCGCCGCGGTCAGCCAGAAAACGCTGGCCGTGGTTGTTAATCCCGTCATTCCCAGGCTCATCTGCGGCATCTGGCGTTAGCGTCCGACGATGAACGGCCGGCCAGTTCCCTCCACACGCGAATTTTATCGAGCGAATTCGCCTTTGCCGCACCAGAATTTTGGGAATTTGTCACAATTTCTTCCGTCTAATTGGTTTAGGACGCCGAAACCGGGAAACGGCGATGGGCGGATGGCTTGGATTTTGATATTGCTGGCATTCTGGCGGTGAATCGGGCGTAGCGGCACTCTGGCGCCGTTGCGGCTTTTTGGCGAGTATCGGGTTTGGCGGTTTTCAGGATCGATCGGTTTCGGCCCACGCCGGCGGCAGCGGAAGCGCTGCGCCTGCGCCTTGCCCCCTTATTCAGGCAGCGCGGCGGGCGGGCGATTGATCCGCGTCTGGTGAAAGCGACGGAAATCGTCCTCGTTGTGGCGATCGGCGCGGTGCTCGCGTCGATCTTCTGGAACCTGTTCGGGCCGATTTCCCGCCCGTCTGTGACGCCCCGGCCGAGCGCTGCGCCGGCCGCCGTCGTCGTCAGCGGTCCGATCGATCCCTTCCGCATGGCGTCCGTCGCGACGGCCGTGCCGGTCGGCGAACTGGGGCAGGGACCGGACCTTGCGGAGACAACGCTGAACCTCGCGCTTCATGGCACCTGGATCACCGAGGACGGCGGCGCCGCCTTCATCAAGACGCCCGACGAGAAGCAGGGCCGTTTTTCCATCGGCGACACCATCGCCAATGGCGTGACGCTGGAGAAAGTCTATCGCGATCAGGTCGTCATCAATCGCGGCGGCGCCCTTGAATCGCTGCGGCTGATCAATCGCGAGCAGACCGCGCCGATCGCGCGGCCCGGCGCCCCGGCGGCGGAAAACAAAATCAGGTCCGATGTCACGGGCCTTGCCTCGATCGGCGGCCTGATTGCGGCCCAACCGGCGCTGGACGAAGTCGGCAATGTCCGCCTCGTGCTTCAGCCCGCGGACGATGCGCAAGCGTTCGAAAAACTCGGACTTCGAACCGGCGACGTCCTCGTTGCGGTCGACAACGCTCCGGTTGGTCCGGATGTCGCGGCGGCGATTGAAATGATCGCGGCGCTGGAAGGAAAACAGAATGTCACGATCAGCGTCGAACGCGACGGCGTCGTCATGCCGGTGAGCATCGACTTGTCGGCGAATGCAGAAGTTCAAAATGACCAGGAATGACCGAATGAAAAAGCTGGCGGGAATTGCGTTCGCCGTCTCGGCGCTGATCGGCGCGGCCGCCGCACAGGAAAATTGCGGCGAGGCGCTGAACCTCGAAGACGCGGATATCCGCTCGGTCGTCGACGAGATCGCGATGCGCACCGGCAAGAAATTCGTGCTCGACCCGCGCGTCGCCGGAAAGGTGACGATCAAGTCCGGCCCGAATGGCGGGCTTTGCGCCGACGAAGCCTGGGAGCTGTTTCAGGCGGCGCTGCGCGTCACCGGCTTCACCGCGACGCCGATCACCGCCAACAGCTATCGCATCATCCCCGTGCAGGAAGGCTCGCGAGCCGCCGGCCCGGTCGGCAAACCCGTCCCCGGCGATTTCGTCACCCAGATCGTGCGCCTCAACCATGTCGATGCGCGCGAAGCGGCCGCCAATCTATCGCAGATCATTTCAGAACGCGGCGTCGTCGCGCCGGTTCGCAGCAGCAACGCGGTCATTCTGGTTGACACCGCCGACAACATGACGCGCCTGCGCGAAGTGTTGGCGCAGATCGATCGCGACACGACGATCTATCGCACGATCACGCTCGAAAACGCCTCCGCCTCTGAAGTCGCGCGGGTCGTGACCGATATGGCGCAGGAAATTTCCGAGGAAGGCGCCGTATCGGCGTCGAAAATCAGCGTCATTCCGGTGGCGGCGAGCAATTCAATCCTCATTCGCGCCGAACCGCAGATATTAAAGCGGCTCGCCGATGTCGTCGCCGAACTCGACCGTATCGGCAAGACGCAGTCCGATCTCTCCGTCATCACGCTCAGTCATGCCGACGCCGAGGACATGGCGAAGCTATTGAAGGAAATCGCCACCGGCCAGACGACGGCGGGCGTGGGCGACGCGGCGGCGGCGCCTGCTGCGGCCTCGCGCGTCAATATTTCGTTCCACAAGGCGACGAATTCGGTCATCATTTCGGGTGACGCGGATATGCAGCAGACGCTGAAAAAAGTCGTCGAGCAGCTCGATGTCCGCCGCGCGCAGGTGCAGATCGAAGCGATCATCGTCGAAGTTTCCGATACGACAGCCAGGGCGCTTGGCGTTGAATATCTGCTGGCGCCGACCGACGGCAAGCGCGTGCCGTTCACGGCGACGAATTTTTCAAGCACGACGCCGAACATTTTGGCGGCGGCGGGCGCGCTGCTCCTTGACCCGTCGATCCTTAAAGGGGCGAGCGGCGGCTCTACCTCCACTCTCAGCACCACGCTTGCAACCACTGCCGTCAATTCGCTGGTCGCGACCAACGGCTTCATCGGCGGCGCCGGCGGCAAAATCGGCAATGACGCGGTTTTCGGCGCGGTCGTCACCGCGCTGAAGAAGGACACGGAATCGAACGTGCTGTCCTTCCCGTCGATCGTGACGCTCGACAATCAGGAAGCAAAACTCTCGGTCGGTCAGGAAATCCCGATCACGACCGGCGAGGCGGTGGGGCAAAATCTCGACAACGCGTTCCGCACGGTCTCGCGCGAACAGGTTGGCATCATTCTGGAAGTGACCCCGCAGATCAATGACGGCGGCACGGTTACGATGGAGATCCGTCAGGAGATATCGAGCGTCGCCGGCCAGATTATCACGTCGTCGACCGACCTCATCACCAACAAGCGCGAGATCAAGACGACAGCGCTTGTCGATGACGGCGACATTCTCGTCATCGGAGGCCTCGTCGATCAGAACGATCAGATGATCGAGGACAAGGTGCCGCTCCTGGGCGACATCCCGCTCGCCGGCAATCTGTTCAAATCGAAATCCCGCTCGCGCGACCGCCGCAATTTGATGGTCTTCCTGCGGCCGACCATCATCAAGGACCAGGCGACCGCCGAGGCCGCGACGCGCAAGAAGCTGGATTACATCAAGGCGCGCGAGTTGTTGAACACCGGCAAGCCGACCTCGCAGATCGAACGCCTGATCGATCAGGTGACCGGCGCCGCCGAGAAAGCGCCAGCCGACGAACAATGAGCGAAACCAGCACCGCGCCGACGGTCAAGCTGACCTACGCCTTCGCCAAGGAGAACGGCCTTGTCGTCCTCGATGCGGCGGCGCGTCCGGCGCGGATCGGCGCGCGCGGGAAAGCAAACCCCCTCGCGCTGCTGGAAGTCCGCCGCGTCGTCAATGCGCCGATCGATGTCGTTGAAATGCCGGCCGACGCCTTCGAGCGGCGTTTGTCGGAAATCTACTCGGCGGACGGCATCAGGGCCGACGATTTCAAGATGGAGAAAGGCGAGGAAGATCTCGCCTCTCTTGCCGAAGGCTTGCCGGCGACCGCCGATCTACTCGACACGCAAGACGACGCGCCGGTCATCCGCCTCATCAACGCGATCATCGCCGAAGCGGTGAAGCTCAAAGCCTCCGACATTCACGTCGAGCCTTACGAAAGATCGCTGTCGATTCGCCTCAGGATCGACGGCGTGCTGCGGGAGATTTTGTCCCTGCCGGCGCGGATGACGCCGGTGCTGACAAGCCGCGTCAAGGTGATGGCGCGGCTCGACATCGCCGAAAAGCGCCTGCCGCAGGACGGCCGCATCTCGCTTTCTCTCGGCGGCAAACTGATCGACGTGCGCGTCTCGACCTTGCCGGCGCGCTTCGGCGAGCGCGTCGTCATGCGTATCCTCGATAAGGAAGAGGCGAGCTTCGATCTCGACGCGCTCGGCATGCCGGTGGAGACGCTGAAGCGGCTTCAGCAAACGCTGGCGCGGCCCAACGGCATCATTCTCGTCACCGGCCCGACCGGTTCCGGCAAGACGACGACGCTCTATGCGGCGCTCAAGCTCCTCAACGATCCCTCGCGCAATATTCTGACCGTTGAAGACCCGGTCGAGTATGCGATCGACGGCGTCGGCCAGACGCAGATCAATCCGAAGGTCGGCATGACCTTCGCCGCCGGCCTGCGCGCCATTTTACGCCAGGACCCCGATATCGTCATGGTCGGCGAAATTCGCGACGTGGAGACGGCGGAAATTGCGATCCAGGCGTCGCTGACCGGCCACCTCGTGCTGTCGACCGTGCACACCAATTCGGCGGTCGGCGCGATCACGCGCCTGCGCGACATGGGGGCCGAACCGTTCCTGCTCTCTTCGACAATCGCCGCGGTGCTGGCGCAGCGTCTCGTCCGGCGGCTCTGCCCGACCTGCAAGGAAGCCTATGAACCCGATGCCGCGGAAAGAAAGCTCCTTGGCGTCGCTCCCGGCCAGAGCGTGAAAATCTTCCGGCCCGCCGGCTGCGGGCGATGCGGGCACACGGGATATGAAAGCCGCATCGGCGTTTATGAATTGATGGTTGTCGATGAAACGCTGCGCCGCCTCATCCATGAAGATGCGAGCGAAGCGGTGATGGCGGAACAGGCGTTTCGCCGGGCGGACACGCTGGCGATTTCAGGGTTTCGTCATGTCCTCAACGGCTTGACCTCGATCGAGGAAGTCCTCCGCGTCGTGCGTCAGGAGGAAGAAGATGCCGTCGTTTGAGTATGAAGCGCTCGATGGCGGCGGCCGGTCCCGCCGCGGCGTCGTCAACGCGGACTCAGCGCGTCTCGCGCGTCAGGAGCTGCGGCGCCTTCAACTGACGCCGGTATCGATCACGACGCCGCGCGAGAAAGCCGGCGCCGAGGGCGCGCGCAAAACGCCCAAAATCGGCGCATCCGAGCTGGTCAATCTGACGCGCCAGCTCGCGGTTTTGATCGGCGCCTCGACGCCGCTCGAAGAGGCGTTGAACGCGGTGGCGTTGCAGACCGAAAAGCCGGGATCGAGAAAGCGCCTGCTCGCCGTGCGCGAGCGCGTTCTTGAAGGCTGGCGCTTCGCGGATGCGCTCGGCGAAGACCGCAAATCCTTTTCCGATCTTTATCGCGCTGTTGTCGCCGCGGGCGAGACTTCGGGCGATTTGTCGGGCGTGCTCGACCGCCTCGCGACGATGCTCGAAAAAAACCGCACCATGCTCAACAAGGCGATCGCGTCGCTGATTTATCCGGCCGCGCTGGCGATGGTCGCCGGGCTCGTCGTCACCGCGCTGATGACGCAGGTCGTGCCGAAAATCGTCGAGCAGTTCCAGACGTTCGACGCCAAATTGCCGTTCGTCACCCAGTTCGTGATCGGCATCTCGAATTTCCTCGGCGCTTATGGACTCTATCTGATCCTCGGCGCCGTGCTCGGCGGCGTCATGTTCTGGCGGGCGATGCGCACGCCGATCTTCAAGCTGGCGTTCGATCGCTGGATTTTGACCGTGCCGCTGCTCGGCAAGCTTCTCCGCGGGCTTGACGGCGCGCGGTTTGCGCGCACTTTGGCGACGCTGTTCGCGGGCGGCGCGCCGCTGCTTGATAGCCTGAAAGGCGCGCAGCGAACGATCGGCAACAGCTATATGCGCGACCGCCTGGACGGCGCGATCACGCAGGTGCGCGAAGGCGCCTCGCTGGCGGGGGCGCTCAAACGCGCCGCCGTCCTGCCGCCGATGATGACCCACATGATCGCGGCCGGCGAGCGCGCCGGCGCGGTGCCGCTGATGCTCGACAAATCGGCGACCCAGCTTGAGGAAGAATTCGACACCGCCTCGACCGTCGCCTTGCGCCTTCTTGAGCCGGCGATCATCATCGCCATGGGCGGGACGGTCATGCTAATAGTCGTCGCAATTCTGCTGCCGATCCTCAGGTTGAACAGTCTCGCGTCGGGCTGATGGAAATGAATGGAAAATGGAGTTTCATGTGCTGATCGACCTTAAGAAGAAAATGGCCGCGCGCCGCCGCCAGAAAGGCATCACGCTGATCGAACTGCTGGTGGTCTTGTCGATCCTCGCGCTGATTTCGGCGCTTGTCGTCGTCAACGTCCTGCCGGAGCGCGACCGCGCCGCCGCGCGCAAGGCGAAGATCGACATCGGTTCGATCGAGAACGCGCTCGACCAATATCGCCTCGACATGTTCGCCTATCCGACCACCGAACAGGGACTGGAGGCGCTGGTGACCATTCCTCCCGGCGAGACGCGCACCGATCAATATCGTCCGGGCGGGTATCTGCGGACGCTGCCGGTCGATCCGTGGGGCAAACCGTATCAATTCCGCCAGCCGGGCGAGCATGGGCCGATCGATGTCTTTTCTTACGGCGCCGATGGCGAGCCGGGCGGCGAGGGCGTCAACGCGGACATCGTCAATTGGTCGGAAGAAAAATAATCCGCAACGCGCAGCGCGGCCTGACGCTCATCGAGCTTCTGGTCGTTATCGTCATTCTCGCGCTGGCGTCGTCGCTCGTCCTGCTGACCGCGCCGCCGACGCGGCCGCCGGTGAGAGACGAGGCGGAGAGATTTGCCCGGCGCATGGAGCTGGCGCTCGACGAAGCGATCACCTCGTCGCGGCCGATGAGGGTGAAAATCGACGCTCTCGGATATGTCTTTGAACAGCTTGACCCGCCGGAGCCCGGCAAGGAGGCGGAAGGCTATCGCTAGGTTCCGGTAGGCGGCGCAGCGATGGAGGCGCGGCGCGAATTCGACAAGAGCGCGACCGTGACGCCGCAGATCGTCGACGCCGCCAATGAGAATGCGCGCGAGCTTGGCGACGATGATAGCGCCGGCGATGACGGCGACGAAGAAAAGGGCGTCTATGTCATCCCGCTCGATCCGCTCGGCGCGCAGATCGCCTTTTCGCTGCGGTTTTCCAGCCGGGACGGCGTGTGGACGGCGGCGGTCGATGAAGGCGGCAAGGTGACGGTGAAAGATAATGGCTAGGCGCCGCCGGTCCCTGCAGCGCGGCATGACGCTCGTCGAGACTCTGGTGGCGCTCGTCATCCTCGCGGGCGTCGCGATCTCCGCTTACGCCATGATCGCACAAGCCGCCCGCTTCGCCGCCGCGGAGCAGGAAAGGCTGGTCGCCGGCATCCTCGCCGACAATGAAGCGGTGAAGCTGATGATCCGCCAGGCGCCGCCCGACAAGGGGGAGGAAGAGGCGGACGTCGACGCCGCAAACCGGCGCTGGCGCGTCAAACGCGCGGTCGACGACTTTGGCGAAGGTCTGCTGCGCATCACTGTTTCAGTCTCGCGCGCCAGCGACGGACAAGTCCTCGCGCGGGTTGAAACCCTGCGGGCGGCGTCATGAGCCGTCAGGCGCAACGCGGATTGACGCTGCCGGAGCTGCTGATCGCGCTTCTCATCTTCGCGATGATTTCCGGCGCGGCGGTTTACGCCTTGCGGCTGTCGGTCGAGGGCCGCGAACAGCTAGAAATCGCCGACGGCGAGATCCGCGAATTTCAGATCATGCGCCAGGTGATGAAGCAGGATTTCAGCGGCATCGTTGCGCGCACGGTACGCGACGATTTCGGAAATTCTCTCCCCGCGCCGTTTCTCGGCGGCGAGGGATTGTCGTACCGTCTGCCGGTCGAGGGCGAAAAAAGCCTGATGGTGTTCGTGCGGAGCGGCTGGACGAACCCGGATGATCGCGCGCCGCGCCCGACCCTTCAGGCGGTCGAATATCTGATCAAGGGCGGCGATCTGGTGCGGCGCGTTCGGCCGTATCTTGACGACGCGCGCGGCCAGCCGCGCACCGACCGCGTGCTCATCGCCGGCGTCTCCGAAGTTGAAATCGGCTTTTTCACCGGGGCCGAAGACAGCTCAGGCCCCGTTTTTTCGGACCTCTGGCCGATGCCGCAATCAAAGGGGTCGCCCGAAGCGATCCGCCTCACCATGACGACGAAGCGGTTCGGCGAAATCGAACAGCTCTTCTGGCTCGGCGAGCGATGATGAAAAATCCAGCCCCATCAAGGGAGGGGGAGCGCGGCGCGGCGCTGATCGTCGTCCTGCTGCTCATCGCGACGCTTTCCTTCATCCTCCTTTCGATCACCAATGTCGTCACCGCGGCGGTGAAGCGCAGCGCCGCCGATCGGGCGCGAACCGATTTTTACTGGCGCGCGGCCGCCGGTGAGTTGATCGCCAAACAAATGCTGGAGAAATATCTGGCGACCGGTCCGGCGAAAATGGCGCCCGGCGAGGGGCTGTTCGCCAAAGCCCTCGAAATTCCGGTCGAAGGCGGCAAGGCGACGATCGCGTTCAGCGATGCGACGCGCTGTTTCAACGTCAACAGCCTCGTCGCGGGGAGCGCGGGCTCTTATGTCGAGAATACGTCGGGGATCGACGCCTTCATCACGATGCTGACCGCGGCCGGGCTCGGTGAAGGCGAGGCGCGGAAAATCAGCGATGTAATCGTCGATTATATCGACAGCGACAGCAACCAGCGAGGGCAGGGCGCAGAGGACGGGTTTTATACAGCGCTGCCGACCCCCTTCCGGACAGGAGGCCAGCTGATCGCGTCGGTCTCCGAACTGCGCGCGCTCGATGGAATGTCGAGAAGCCGCTACCGCGCCATCCGGCCCTGGCTGTGCGCGCTCGCTTCGGTCCAGCCGGGCGAGGTCAACATCAATATGGCGCGGGACGTTCACGCGCCCCTCTTGCTGGCGCTTCAGCCGGCCGGCGCGACGACCACCCTCTCGGACATCAAGACCGCCCTCGCCAACCTGCCGCCGGGAGGCGAGTCCAATCCGGCCGCCCTGACGCCGCCCCTGGCCGGAATTAACGAGTATAAACTGACTTCCGGCCGGATAGAGGCCAAAATCAGGCTTGAAGTTAACAATCTGACGATAGAAGAAAAACTGCTTTTCGATATGTCGAGCCCGCCGGTTCGACTTATCGCCCGCACCTTCGGAGACGACTATTGATCGACCTTCTGGTGTTCAAGCTTTCGGACTCGCCCGCCGACCCTGTCGGCTGGGGCGCTTTTGCGTCGGGTGCGATGTCGGAGGCCGGCCGCGTCGCCGATGTCGCTGCGCTCGCCGCGATCAAGGATCGCTTCGAGGAAGGCGCGCGCCTCGTCGCCGTGCTGCCTGGCGAACAGGTGGCGATGCGCGAGATTGCGGCGCCCCCGCGTCAGTCGGCAAAGCTCAACGCCGCCGCCGCGCTGCTGCTCGAAGATGAACTCGCCGAGCCGGTCTCGGATCTCCATATCGCGATTTCGTCCGGCGAGCCGCGCGTCGCCTTCGCGATCTCGAAAGCGCTGATCGACC
>MEMM01000011.1 GCA_001767925.1 Alphaproteobacteria bacterium RIFCSPHIGHO2_12_FULL_63_12 | reverse complement strand
GAAAAACTTGTCGCCGTTGAGCGGATTGAGCAGCTCATACGCGCCGCCGTCGTCGGTTTCCTCGGTCGCGAGAACCGTGTTCCACGCGGTCGTGCGGATGCCGTCGCAACGATCCATGCCGTACGCGACATCGGTGACCGCGCCGGTCGCCAGATTGATCGCCTGGATCGACGGATTGACCGGCTTGCCGGCGGCGTCGACGGCGCGGCCGTTTTCGATGCAGAAAACGACATGCGTCGGATTGTTCAGCGGATAGAACGAAAACATGTCGGCGTCATTGGCCGCGCCGCGCGTCAGGAACCGCGCCGAAAGGCCATGGGCGAGATCGATCACCTCAGTCGGCGAGGTCGTGCCGGCGCGGGGAACATTCGTCGTCGCCGACTGCTCTAGCGGGCCGTTGAAGCCGAACAGCTTTTGCGACTGCGCGCTGAGCAATTGTTCGACCTGAGAACCGAAATCCTGGGCGTTTGCTCCGCCCGCGATCGCCAGCGAGCAAGCGCTGGCGCAGAGCGCCATTTTGAAAATGCGCATTCCAATCTCCATCTTAAGCGTCATGTGAACGATCCTGTCCGCGGCGTCGTTCTTGCGCGGCGGACCTAGACGCGATTGCGCGAAAGCGTTGCGACCGATCGACGACAGTTCGATGAAACCTGTATTCTCTTCAGCGTCCGCGCGTCACAATCGGCGCGCCTGTCTCGTCCAATTGTCGAAACGGAGAACACTAGGCTGAACCGCGCACACGCCGTCATCCATGGCGTCACGCCGGTCGCCAACGGCGTATTGAGGCTCGTCGGGCCGCCGCTGGCATGAAACGACGCCGAGCGTCGCGGACGCCGGTCCGTTCAATCCGGAATTCGCCGCAAATGCCGGCGCCGGCTATTCGATCGCCGGACGGAAGGCTTCCTGAATCTGGCGGCTTGGTAGGGCGTTTATCGACGCGAAAGTTCGTAAGTTATCATGGTTTGAACGTCCACTGCCCGAACGACAGAACCGTCTGCGCGTTTAGGCGGAGAGTAAATCCACCTCTTAACCGCGCTAGCCGACGAGCGTTCAAATTCCCTATCCGGCCAGGACTCCAATACACGGATATTTTCCGTCCTTCCATTCTCAGCGATATCATACAACATCAGAGAAAAACCTCCATGTTCGACATCGTAACTCGTGGACGGGTAGGTCGGCGGATTGCGCTTGACCGGGCAAAGTTCAATGTCTTCGTTTCCCTGTCCGTGGAAAAAGCATTCAGGCGACGACGGCAATCGCCCGTCCCTAGATGTTTTCTCTTGTTTCTGGCGCTCTTTGCTCTTGGCGAAATTCACGGCAAAACGAAAACGCCCAAATGCTCTTGCGGTGACTTGATCTTTGGCGCCGCGCAATTCATCAAAAATATCATAGGCCTTTTCATAGGATTCGGCGGCCGCACTCCAATCTTCCGCAGCCTCCTGCGCATAGCCTTGGTACAAATACGCACGCGCGACCAGCTCGCTTTTTTCGCCATATGATTCCGCCAGTAGCGGTATGGCTTTCGCCGCGAGAACGCCGGCTTCCCGGTAAGCGCGTTCAAGCTGCATCTGGCCGGTGGATATCACCTTGCGTTTTGGCATCGAGTATTGAGCGACCATGAGGTATGCCTCGCCAAGCATCGCCTTGTCGGGAGCTGCGCCTTTTTCCGCCGCATTCTCAAATGCCCTGATTGCGCCCCGATACGCGGCCTCTGCGCGATTATCGCTAGTCGCAACATAAGTTTGCGCGAGTCGCGCTTGGCAATAGCCGAGCTGAGCCAGCGACGAGTCAACGGCGAGTTTATCCAATATTTCGATGCAACGACGGTACAATGGCTCGGCGTTCTCGAATTCCTTGTCAATGAACAGCCGATCTCCGTAGTTTGTAGCGAGAAGGGCGGTCTCCTTTCTTGAGTCGCCCCAGGCGGTTTCCGCGAGTTCATAAGCCTTCTTGGAGGCCGTTAGCGCGCCTTCCCGATCGCCGCGCGCAAGCGCCTCATTATATTCGGCATATGCAGCCATGACGTCGCCGGTCGATGTCTGCGACGCGGAAGCATTAGCCAAAATAAGCGCCAACAAAAAAGCTTTACCGATCATATTGACCCCCGAATACTTCAATGCAGATATTTGACGACATCAGATGCGATGGCAAGAATCACCCCGTTAACCATGAATTTTTTTTAGCCATTGATTTTGCTGGCGAAATTTAATCCGTCCCCCTCCCCCTGCGGCGCCCTTACACTGTGTTCAGGCGTTGGGCCTTGCGGGGCCGGCGCGAATGGCGGAATTCGTCCGCGATAGCTGGGAAGGACCGGAATGAGGGCGAGGCTTGGCATAAAAGTGGCGCGGGAAGCGAGCGGGCGGCCGCGGAAGGCCGCTTTTTCCGCCGGGCAAAGAGGGCGCCTTTCCGGGCTGGAGCCCGCGCCGGGCCTCACCAAACCGCCAAGCCCGCGCGGAAACAAGACGGACAATCCGCCCGCTTTCCGCCAGATCGGGCCGGAGGCGGCGCGATGACCGGAACCATTCACATCATCGGCGCGGGGCTCGCGGGCAGCGAAGCGGCGTTTCAGGCGGCAAGGCGCGGCGTGCGCGTCGTCATTCATGAAATGCGCCCGTTGAAAATGACCGAAGCGCACAAGACCGGCGATTGCGCCGAGCTTGTCTGCTCCAACTCTTTCCGCTCCGACGACAAGGAGAACAACGCGGTCGGGCTGCTGCATGAGGAAATGCGCCGCGCCGGATCGCTCATCCTCGCCTGCGCCGACGCCCATCAGGTGCCGGCGGGATCGGCGCTCGCCGTCGATCGCGACGCTTTTTCGGCGGCGGTGACGGCGGCGCTGCGTGCGCATCCCAACATCTCGTTCGTGGACGGAGAAATCGCCGGCCTGCCGCCCGAGGAATGGGACAACGTCATCGTCGCGACCGGGCCCTTGACGTCAAGCGCGCTCGCCGGCGCGGTGCGCGAGCTGACGGGCGAGGAATCACTGGCGTTTTTCGACGCGATCGCGCCGATCGTTCACAAGGAATCGATCGATTTTTCGATCGCCTGGATGCAGTCGCGCTATAACAAGGCCGGTCCCGGCGGCGACGGCGCGGACTATATCAATTGCCCGCTCGACAAAGATCAGTATGCGGCCTTTTACGAGGCGCTGATGGCGGGCGAGAAGACAGAATTCCGCGAATGGGAAAAATCGACGCCCTATTTCGAGGCGTGCCTTCCCGTCGAGGTGATGGCCGAACGCGGGCGCGATACGCTCCGCTTCGGGCCGATGAAGCCGGTCGGGCTCGACGATCCGCGCACCGGGCGCTGGCCGCACGCGGTCGTGCAGCTGCGTCAGGACAACGCGCTCGGCACGCTGTGGAACATGGTCGGCTTCCAGACCAAGCTGAAACACGCGAGCCAGGTCGAGATTTTCCGGAAGATCCCGGGATTGCAAAACGCCGAATTCGCGCGATTGGGCGGCATTCACCGCAACACGTTTTTGAACTCGCCAAAGCTTCTTGACGCAAGCTTGCGGCTGAAGGCGCGCCCGTCGCTGCGCTTCGCCGGTCAGGTGACCGGCGTCGAGGGCTATCTGGAGAGCGCCGCGGTCGGGCTCCTCGCCGGGCGATTCGCGGCGGGCGACGCGGCCGGCCTGCCCGCCCCGCCGCCGCCGCGCACGACCGCCCTCGGCGCGCTCCTCGATCACATCACCGCCGGGCACCTTTCCGGCGGGCGAGAAAGTTTTCAGCCAATGAACGTCAATTTCGGGCTGTTTCCGGAAATCGACGCGCCTGCCGCCGGCCCCGACGGGCGGCCGGTCAAAGGCAAGGAGAAGGGCCGCGCGCGCAAACAGGCGCTCGCGCGGCGGGCGCTCCTGGATCTTGAGTCATGGCTGAAGAATGCTGGGTAATATATTGTTTTTAAATGAAAAAGGCCGCGGCGGTAAACCGCCGCGGCCCCGCCCGAAATGCAGCTTGGGGGAGACTAGCCGCACCTCTGGACCGGTGCAGCAACCGCCGATTTTGACGGAAGCTGAATGTTCGCAGGTGACTTTTAGATCACCCGTCCTAAATTCGGTGCGGCTTGATAGTCCCGGATTTCTCAGGGGTCAACCGGCGGCAAGCGCTTTTATGTCAGACAAAAACGCGGTTGCGTATGCGCGGTGAGCACAGCACGGAAAGGGCGATCGGCATCATCACCGCGCACCTTGCTGAATTGAGGGCTTCCCGGCCGAGCGTCGCCCTCGCCCGCGAACTTTCGCCCAAGGGCGGCAAGGCGCTGCGCACCATACTCGCCGGCGCGCGCCGCGTTTTCATCCGCGACGGCCACGCCGGACTTTCAATGCGCAAGGTCGCAGAGGAATCGGGCGTCGCGCTCGGCAACGTCAATTATTATTTCGAGTCGAAGCGTGCGCTGCTCGAAGCGACATTGCGCGAGGCGCTCGCCGATTACGCGGAGGCGCATATCGCCCAGCTCCAGACCGAGCGGCGCGCGCCGCTTGAAACCCTGCTCGATGTGGTGACGTTTTACATTGAAAACGGACGCGGCTCGCATCCGTTGTTCTTTCAAATGTGGGGCTACGCAGCGAGCGACGCCTCAGCGAAGGAATTGATCCGCGAGCTGTACCGCCCGATCGGACGGTTCATTTATTTTCTGGTCCGCGCCGTGCGCCCCGACGCCAGCGACGCGCGCGTCAGAGAAATCGTGCTGCAGCTGTTCAGCCTCGAGGAAGGAATGAAACTTTTCATCGGGATCGGCCCGGATGGGGATCCCGCGCTCGCCTCGGCCGAGCGTCACGCGCGCGCGCTGGCGGAAAGGATCATACGCGCCGACTGAATATCCGCCGCTTGCAGGAGCGCCGGCGAGGCACTATTGGCCATGACAACATAACTGGACGAAGACATGACGCTCGGCGCAACGCCGGATTTATCGGGTAAAACCGCGCTGGTGACCGGCGCTTCGCGGGGCATTGGGCGCGCGGCCGCGCTGGCGCTCGGCCGTTCGAGGGCGCATGTCCTGGCGCTGGCGCGCACCGTCGGCGGCCTTGAAGAGCTAGACGACGAAATCGTGAAAGCGGGCGGCACAGCTTCGCTCATTCCCGCAGACCTCACTGAGTTCGATACGCTCGATCAGCTCGGCCCCGCACTCGCGAAGCGTTTTCCAAAGCTAGACATTCTCGTCCTCAACGCCGGCGTTCTGGGCGAACTGGCGCCGGTCCCAGACATCGCGCCGAAGGCGTGGCGGCGCGCGTTCGACACCAATGTCGAAGCGAACTGGCGGCTATTGAGAACTCTCGACCCGTTGCTGCGCGCCAGCGGTTCGGCGCGCGTCATCGTCATGTCGTCGCGCATCGGCGGCGAAGTTGCGCGGCCATTCTGGGGCGCCTACGCCGCCTCGAAAGCGGCGCTTGAGATGCTCGCGAAAACATACGCCGAAGAATCGAAGGCAGCGGGCGTCCGCGTCGCGATCGTCGACCCGGGCGCGATGCGCACAAGGATGCGCGCGGAAGCGATGCCCGGCGAGAAACCGGAAACGCTGCCCGACCCGTCAGAGATCGCGCCGGTGATCCTAAGGGCGGCGTCCGCCGATTACGACGGCATGGCGGAGCGGCTTAAACGCTGACGGGCTTATTCTTCCGCATACGGATTATCAGGCTTGTCGAGGATCAGCCTGATCGGGACGCCCCACAGATCGAAGGCTTCCCTGATGCCGTTGACGAGATAGCGCTTATACGCCGCCGGAACATCGCTGGCGCGGGTGCATTTGGCGACAAAGGTCGGCGGGCGCGTTTTCGTTTGCGCGATATAGCGCAGCTTGATGCGCTGGCCAGAGACCGCCGGCGGCGGGTGCTTCTCGACGGCGCCGTGAAGCCAGGTGTTGAGGTCCGGCGTTTTGACGCGCGCGTTCCAGTCGACATAAGTCTTGGCGACCGCCGGCATCAGCTTGTCGACGCCCCTGCCCGTTTCCGCCGAGAAGAACACGATCGGCACGCGCGGCGCCTGAGCGAGGTGCAGCTCCGCCATTTCGCGCACGGATTTCGACGCGGCGTTCTTATCTTCGATCAGATCCCATTTGTTTACCGCGATGACGAGCGCGCGCCCTTCGCGCAGCACGAGATCGGCGATTTGCAAATCCTGTTTTTCCATCGGCGCTTCGGCGTCGAGCAGCAAGACGACGACTTCGGCGAATTGAATAGCGCGCAGGCTGTCGGCGACCGAAAGCTTTTCGAGCTTGCTTTGAACTTTCGCCTTTTTGCGCATGCCGGCGGTGTCGAACAGCTTGATCGGCCAGTCGCGGTCGGGCCCGCGCAAGCGCCATTCGATCGAAATCGAATCTCTGGTGATGCCGGCTTCCGGGCCGGTGAGCATCCGGTCTTCGCCGATCAGCCGGTTGATGAGCGTCGACTTGCCGGCGTTCGGCCGGCCGACAATGGCGACCCGCAAGGGTTTCAGCGGATCGTCCCAGCTTTCATCGTCGACATCGTTGTCGTCTTCGTCGGGCGCCGCGGCGATTACCTCGCCGAGCGCTTCACGCAATTCGCCAAAGCCCTGCCCGTGTTCCGCCGACAACGCGATCGGCTCGCCCAGTCCCAATGACCAGGCGTCGAGGACGCCTGCGTCGCCGGCCGAACTCTCGGCCTTGTTGGCGACGACGATCACCGGCTTTCCGCTTTCGCGGAGCATTTGCGCGAACCGCTGGTCGAGCGGCGTCACGCCGGTGCGCGCGTCGACGATGAAGAGCGAGGCGGCGGCTTCCTCGATCGCCTTCTCCGTCTGCAGACGCATGCGCCCTTCGAGCGCGGCTTCCGGGGCTTCTTCGAGACCTGGGGTGTCGATGGCGATGAAGAACACGCCGCCCAATCGCGCGTCGCCCTCGCGGCGGTCGCGCGTCACACCGGGCGTGTCATCGACAATGGCGAGTTTTTTGCCGACGAGCCGGTTGAACAGAGTCGACTTGCCGACATTCGGCCGGCCGACAATGGCGATTTTAACCAGCGGCGCGCCCGAGGCGCGTGGAACTGACATCGGCGCTCCTGGAAAAAGCCCTAGCGCAGCGCGTAGAGCTTTCCTTTCTGCGTCAGAATGAAGATGCGTTCGTCGGCGACGATCGGGGCGATGACCGACCCGTCGTCGATTTTCTTCGTGCCGAGAATGCTTCCGTCTTTCGGCGAAACCTTGATGACCTTGCCGTCCGTCGACACGAGGACGAGCGCGTCGCCGGCGAGCACCGGTCCCGCCCAGGCGATGCGGCCTTTGCGCTTTTTGGCGTTCTCATAACGCTTCAGCTCCGACACCCAGACGACCGCGCCATCATCGCGCGACAGGCAAACAAGCTCCGCATCGACCGACACGACAAAGATATAATCGCCCGCGACCCACGGCATTTGCAGGCTCGCGATCGGCGCTTCCCAGACGCGCTGACCGGTGCGGATGTCGATCGCGACAAGCCGGCCCGCATGGCTGACCGCGTACACCAGTCCGCGATCGATCACCGGACTTCCGGCGATGTCGTTGAGCGCGGACAGCGCCGTCAGCTGCGTATTGCGCGCGAGCGTGTCGTTCCAGACGGGACGTCCGGAGCCTGAAAGAACCGCGGTGACCTCGCCCGAGGAGAAGGGAATGACGACGAGATCGCCGGCCGCCGCCGGGCTCGCCGCCGACAGGATGCGCGCCGCCTCTTCGAAGGACTGGAAGTTCCACTCTTTCTCGCCGGTTTCCTGATTGAGCGCGATCGCCTCATTGGTGTTGGTGACGAAATAGAGGCTGCCGCGATAGGCGGTCGGCGGCGTCCGAACCGGCGCGTCGGTTTTGAATTCCCAAAGCTTCTCGCCGGTCGCGGCGTCAAGCGCGGCGGCGAAGCCGAATCCCGAGGTGAGAAAAACCTTGCCGTTTTCGTACGCGACGCCGCCGCCGAAACCAAGTTGCGCGGCCTTGGTGCGCGAGAGCATATCGCGGACGCGAAATTTCTCCTTGATCTTCGGCGCGAGTTCCGACCGCCATTTGCGGGCGCCGGTCGCGACATCAAATGCGGTCACAGTCGCTTCCGCGTCCAGCACGTATAAGAGCCCGTCCGCGACGATCGGCGGCGAGGTCAGGCGCGCGCGCTCGGTCGCCTTGCCGATGTCGCCTTTCCAGTCGACTTCAAGACTGACCGCCGCGGTCAGATGGTGCAACGTGTGATCGGCTTCCCCGCCCGGCGTCGGCCACGACGTATTGACGTAAGAGGGCGGCAATTCGATGTCGACGCCGGCGAAACGCGGGTCGGCTTCGACCCGCTCGTCGACGGCGAGGATCGAGATCCGGTCCTCTTCGGCCGGCGTGTTCTCGTCCTTCTTCTTCTCGTCTTCATCGTCGCCGCCGCCGAGAACGCCGGCGAGTTTGCCGAGCGGGCTGGAAGAACAGGCCGGCGCCGCAAACGCCGCGAGCATCAGGAGAAACAGTGCTGAACCGCGGGCGCCGGCTGATCTATTCAACATGAAGCTACTCGTTGCTTTCGGGGTTGGGCGGCGTCGCCTCTTCGGCTACCGGTTCGGCGACGACGGGCTCGGTCACGGCGGGCTCTTGCGCGCCCCCTTCGACAACCGACCCAAGGTCGCTGCCGGCTTGTTCAAGCCCTTCGAGGTAGCGATCGACATCGGATTTCGCGCTCTCTTCGATAGAGGGCAAAGCGACGCCGGCTTTCCCGGCGCCTGCGAGCGCGGCGAATTCGCCGGCGCGCAGCCGGATCGGCTCCGGCGCGTCGGGCGCGGCGGCCGCGGCGCGGAACATTTCCTCCGCCCCCTGATAATCCCCGGCTTTGAGGGCGGCGAGTGCGATCGACTCGCGCGCGTAAAATCCGAGCGCCGTCTTGTCGGTCTCGAGATCGCCGAGATCCTTCAGCGCTGCATCGCGCCCGTCTTCCATGGAAAGATAGGAGGCTCTGATGCGCGCCATATCCTTCAGCCGTTTCGAGCCGGCGCGATCGCCGTAAACTTCGCGGTAAAGCCCCAGCGCCTTCTCGCGCTCGTTCTTTGCGGCGTACTCGCCGGCGAGCCGCATCCGGGCCAGCGCGCCATAGGCGTCGTTTTGGGCGGCGATCGCCTCGAGCGCTTTCGTCCCCTCCTCGGTCCCGGAAATCTTCAGCGCCTCGTCGAAGGCCGCCGACGCCTTGGCCGCCGCCGCAGTCCGCTGGCTCGACCAGAACTGCCAGCCGCCGACGCCGGCGACGACCAGAAGGGCCGCGCCGATCACCATCGGCAGGTTCCGGGTCAGGGTTTTCGAGGTCTGGTCTTCGGCAAGGGCCTGATCGACCTCTCGAAGAATGGTTTCGTCGTTGGTCACGCCTCGCCCTTTTGCTGGATGCGCCCGGCCCGCATGCCAGCGGACAGCGGCCTTAATGCGGCACGGCTCATTAAATCTCGGCGGGTTCTAACGTCGTTTAACCGCAGGCGCAACGACGGCCGGGGCGCCCCGGGGCAATGGGGAATGGGGAATGGCGCGGCCAACCGGCATGCACGGCTCTCGTTCCCTATCCCAGCGCCCATTGCCCATTGCCCATTGCCTACTACCTATTGCCCATTCCCCATTCCCCATTCCCGAATAAAGCTTCTCCCTCTCCGCGCGGAACTCCGCCGGCAGTACGCAATTGAAAGAAGGGAGAGGTGCGCGGGACGCGAACCATCCGATCTATATTTTATGTGGGACGCTTCGCGTCCCGCGCATCGCAGGGGCCTGACCTTTCGGGTCTCACCTTCTAC
>MEMM01000010.1:17997-19586 GCA_001767925.1 Alphaproteobacteria bacterium RIFCSPHIGHO2_12_FULL_63_12 | reverse complement strand
AGGCCCGCTTTTTCGCGGATCTCCTGCGGGATCGTGACCTGGCCTTTTGTGGTGATGCGCATCGGTGGTTCCTATTCTTACCAGTAATAGTATTACCAGAAGCGCGCGAAGTCAACGCCGGAAAAGGCGCCCGCCGCCTACGCCGCCCTCAGCCCGTCGACGAATTTTTTGAACACGCCGAAACTGTCCTGAGGCCCCGGCGAGGCTTCCGGGTGGTGCTGCACCGAAAAGGCCGGCGCATCGGTGAGGCGGATGCCGGAATTGGTCCCGTCGAAGAGGGAGGTGAAGGTCGGCTCGGCATTGGCGGGGAGGGTCGAGACATCCACCGTGAAGCCGTGGTTCATCGAGACGATTTCGACCTTGCCGGTTTCAAGGTCTTTCACCGGATGGTTCGCCCCGTGATGGCCTTGCGGCATCTTCACGGTCTTCGCGCCGGCGGCGAGCGCCAGCATCTGGTGGCCAAGGCAGATGCCGAGCGTCGGCACCTTGTTATCGATCAGCTTACGGATGACCGGGATCGAGTGAACGCCGGTCGCCGCCGGGTCGCCCGGACCGTTGGAGAGAACGACGCCGTCCGGCTTCTTCTCGATGATGTCCTCATAGGTCGCGCTCGCGGGAACCACGGTGACGCGAGCCCCCTGATCGGCGAGAAGGCGCAAGATATTGCGTTTGACGCCGTAATCGATGACGACGACATGCGGCCCCGCACCGGTCGAGCGGCCGTATCCCTTGTCCCAGCGCCACGCGGTTTCGGTGTGGCTGTAGGATTGCAGCGTCGAGACTTCCTTCGCGAGGTCGCGCCCTTCGAGCCCGCTCCAGCCTCGCGCCGCGGCGACGAGCGCTGCTTCGTCGAACTCGCCGTTTGGATGGTGGGCGATGACGGCGTGCGGCATGCCGCGCTCGCGGATTTCCGCGGCCAGCGCGCGGGTGTCGACGCCGGAGACGGCGATGATGCCCCGACGCTTCAGCCAGGCCGGGAAATCGAGCTGTGAGCGGTAATTCGACGGGCTCGTGACCTCGCAGCGGAAGATCGCCCCGCGCGCGGCGGTCGCGGCGGCGGGGGAGGCGTTTTCGATATCCTCGCTGTTGACCCCGACATTGCCGATATGGGGGAAGGTGAAGGTGACGATCTGCGCCGCGTAGGACGGGTCGGTCAGGATCTCCTGATAGCCGGTCATCGCCGTGTTGAAGCAGACCTCGCCGACCGCCTCGCCATGCGCGCCGACGCCGGCCCCTTTCAGGACAAGGCCGCTGGCGAAGGCGATGGCCCCGGTCGGCCGGGGGGCGGGCGCTTGACTTAACTTCATCTCGGCATATCTCTTTCGCGGGATTTCCGTGCGCCTTACCGGAAAACGGGTTATTGTGCGGTGCGCAAATTGCACGGAAGCTAAGCGAAACCGGCCTTGTGGTCAACACGCGGAAACTGAAAAACTACCAGTAAAATCAATAGGCTATAACGGATAGCCCATTTATGGGGTCGGCGGACGCGGCGCCGGCGCGCCCCATAAGGAGACGCAGATGCTGAGAGAAAAATTCGACGAGGCGCTGAAGACCGCCATGAAGGCGCGGGACGACAAGCTGCGCGTTTC
>MEMM01000010.1:9786-17949 GCA_001767925.1 Alphaproteobacteria bacterium RIFCSPHIGHO2_12_FULL_63_12 | reverse complement strand
AAGATGGTGAAGCAGCGGGAAGATTCGGCCGCCGCCTATGACAAGGGCTGCCGCCCCGAGCTCGCCGAACAGGAGCGCGCGGAAATCGCCGTGATCAAGGATTTCATGCCGCGCCAGATGTCCGACGCCGAGATTTCCGGCGCGGTGAAGAGCGTCATCGCCGAGCTTGAAGCGACCGGCCTCAAGGACATGGGCAAATGCATGGCCGCGCTGAAGGCGCGCCATTCCGGCGCCATGGACTTCGCCAAGGCCGGCGCCGAGATGAAACGGGCGCTTGGCTAGCGGCGCCGCCGTCGCTGCCGCCGGTTTTCCGCCCGCCGCAAGGGAAAAGTCGCGCTTCTATCCTTGCCGTCTGAGGTCTATCTCTCTCCCCCATGCCCCGGTTCACCCCCGAATTTCTTGATGAGCTTCGGTCGCGTTTGCGCGTTTCCGATGTCGTCGGGCGTTCGATCAAGCTGACGCGGCGCGGCAACGCTTATTGGGGCCTGTCGCCGTTCAAGAAGGAAAAGACGCCGTCTTTTTCCGTCGACGACAATCGCCAGAGCTATCACTGTTTCTCGACCGGCCAGCATGGCGACATCATCAAGTTCCTGATGGAAACGAAAGGACTGACCTTTCCGGAGGCGGTCGAACAGCTCGCTGGCGAAGCCGGCATGGATATTCCGCAAGATAGTCCGCAGGCGCACAAAGAGGCCGAGGCGCGCAAAGGCCTCATCGAAGCGTCGGAAGCAGCGGCGGCGTTCTTTCAGTCGATGCTGCGCCGCGCGCCCGGTCGCGCCGCGTTCGATTATCTGAAAGGCCGCGGCGTCAGCGAAGCGCAAATCGACACGTTTCGCATCGGCTACGCGCCGGGCGAGCGCGCCGCGCTGAAGGATTATCTCGTCAACAAGGGGTTTGCGGAGGCGACGCTGATCGAGGCGGGGCTCCTCATCAAGCCCGACGACGGCGGCGCCGCCTATGACCGTTTCCGCAATCGCGTGATGTTTCCGATCCTCGGCGCGCGCGACGCGGTGATCGCGTTCGGCGGCCGGGCGCTGGATAAGGACGCGCACGCCAAATACCTCAATTCCCCGGAAACGCCGCTATTTCACAAGGGCGACGTCCTTTACAATTTCAATGCGGCGCGCGCCGCGTCGGCGGAGTCGAAAAAGCCGCTGATCGTCTGCGAAGGCTATATGGACGTGATCGCGCTGTGGGGCGCGGGGTTCAAGACCGCCGTCGCGCCGCTCGGCACGGCGCTCACCGAAAACCAGATCGCGCTGCTGTGGCGCCAGACCGACGAGCCGGTGCTGTGCTTCGACGGCGACAAGGCGGGATTGAGCGCGGCGTTCCGCTCGATCGACCGGGCGCTGCCGGTGCTGAAGCCCGGCAAGTCGCTCGTCTTCGCCTTCCTGCCCGATGGTCAGGACCCGGACGATCTGGTCCGCGGCGAGGGCGCTGCCGGTTTCGAGCGCGTGCTCGGCGCGGCGCAATCCTTGTCGGAAGTTCTGTGGCGGCGCGAAACCGAGGCGGGGGATCTTGGCACGCCTGAACGGCGCGCCAGCTTGCGGGCGCGCCTTCGGTCGCTGATCGCCGGCATTTCCGACCGGGACGTCAGGCACGCTTATGGCGTCGAGATCGCCAATCGCCTGCGCGATTTCTTCGCGCCGGTCAGGGCGCCAAGCGGCGAGGCGATCCCGCGAAACCAGGCCGGTTTCGCGCGGCGGCGGCGCTACAAGGACGACAATGACCGCCTGTTCCACGAAGCGCGCCAGTCGCCGGGCCTCAAACAGGCGCAGGCGTCGCTGACCTCCTTCCGCCGGGGGGCGACCCTCGTCCTTGGCGTCCTTAACCATCCGGGGCTGATCGTCCGCCGCGAGGAGGCGATTTTGAGCCTCGAAATCGAAAATCCGGACCTCGACGAGCTGTTGAGCCTGATTTTGGGGCGGGATCTGGCCGATCCCGGCCTTGACAGCGAGGGGCTCAAGGCTCATCTGCTGCAAACACCCGCAGCAGGAACATTGCAGCGCATTCTCTCTGACGAGACGCTGATTATCCAGAGATTCCTCAAGCCGGGCGCTGAGTTGGACGAGGTAGACCGGGGCTGGAGCGACGCCCTGCGTCACCACCTGCTCGCCACCACGGCGAAGCGGGAGGTGGCGGCATCGGCATCTCAGGCGTTTTCTGACGGAGAGGAAGTCTGGAAAGCCACCATCGTGGCGCGCGACGAATTGCTGAATTCCGGCGATCACGCCGGGCGGCATGACACGGACGGCGAGGCGAAGCCAGGCGAACTCGATGAACGGCTGAACAATATGCGGGCGAGCATTTCCGCGCGGCGGCGCGGCAAGCCCGCCCATTAAAATCATCGGCGCCTGCGCGCCGGCATCAAAAGGCGGATAGTGAATGGCGAAGAAGGCGGAGAAGGAAGCGCCGGAGACCGAACAGTCGGACGGCCCGATCCTCGATTTGACCGACGCCGAGGTCAAGAAACTGATCAAGACGGCAAAGGCGCGCGGCTATGTCACTTATGACGAGCTGAATTCGATCCTTCCGTCGGCGGAGTTTTCCTCCGAGCAGATCGAGGACGTGATGTCCCAGCTCTCCGAGATGGGCATCAACGTCGTCGAACACGACGAAGAAGACGAAGAGCCCGCCGAGGCCGCCGAAGACGACGGCGAGGAAGAAGGCCCCTCGCGCGCGGTCGCCAAGCGCGAAGAAAAAGGCGTCACCACCGGCAACACTTCGGCGTCCGCCGACCGGACCGACGACCCCGTTCGCATGTATCTGCGCGAAATGGGCTCGGTCGAATTGCTCTCGCGCGAGGGCGAGATCGCGATCGCCAAGCGGATCGAGGCCGGCCGCGAGACGATGATCCGCAGCCTGTGCGAATCGTCGCTGACCTTCGAGGCGATCACCGTCTGGCGCGACGAATTGCGCGACGGGCGCGTGCTCTTGCGCGACATCATCGACCTCGACGCGACCTATGGCGGCGGCCCGGAAGCGCGCCCCGACATGACGCAGCCCGAGATCGCCGCGCGCGTGCAGAAGGAAGAAGCCGACCGGCTGGAGGAAACGACCGCCGCCGCCGCCGCTTCTGAAAACGAAGACGAGGACGAATTCGACGAAGGCGCGCTGTCGCTGTCGGCGATGGAAGCTGAACTGCGCGACGGCGTCATGCAGACCTTCGACGCGATTTCGGAAGACTATAAAAAGCTGCGCCGCCTTCAGGACATCATGATCGAGGAGGAGCTCAAAGGCAGCGAGCTGTCATCCTCGCAAGGCAAGCGCTTCAAGAAGCTGCAAAAGGAAATCGTCGAGCGCGTCCGCTCCGTCCGCCTGAACAACCAGCGGATCGAAGCCCTCGTCGAACAGCTCTACGACATCAACCGCCGGCTGATGGCGCAGGAAGGAAAGCTCGTCCGTCTCGCCGACAATTACGGCGTCAACCGGCGCGAGTTTCTCAACGAATATCTCGGTCATGAGCTCGATCCCGACTGGCTCGACCGCCTGAAGGAGAAAACCGGCAAGGGCTGGAAGAACTTCACCACCAAGGGCGAGAAGTCGATCGTTCATCTGCGCGAGGAGATCGGCAAGCTGTCGACGGAGACGGGCCTCACCGTCAAGGATTTCCGCCGCATCGTGCAGACCGTGCAAAAAGGCGAGCGCGAAGCCCGTATCGCCAAGAAGGAAATGGTCGAGGCGAATTTGCGCCTCGTCATCTCGATCGCCAAGAAATACACCAATCGCGGCCTGCAATTCCTCGACCTCATTCAGGAAGGCAATATCGGCCTGATGAAGGCGGTCGACAAATTCGAATATCGCCGCGGCTACAAATTCTCGACCTATGCGACATGGTGGATCCGTCAGGCGATCACGCGATCGATCGCCGATCAGGCGCGCACCATCCGCATTCCCGTCCACATGATCGAGACGATCAACAAGATCGTCCGCACCAGCCGTCAGATGCTGCACGAGATCGGCCGCGAGCCGACGCCGGAAGAGCTTGCCGAAAAGCTCTCGATGCCGCTCGAAAAAGTCCGCAAGGTGATGAAGATCGCCAAAGAGCCGATCTCCCTCGAAACGCCGATCGGCGACGAGGAAGACAGCCACCTCGGCGATTTCATCGAGGACAAGAACACGATCTTGCCGATCGACGCGGCGATCCAGTCGAACTTGCGCGAGACGACGACGCGCGTCCTCGCCTCATTGACCCCGCGCGAGGAGCGCGTTCTGCGGATGCGCTTCGGCATCGGCATGAACACCGACCACACGCTCGAAGAAGTCGGCCAGCAGTTCTCGGTCACGCGCGAACGCATCCGCCAGATCGAGGCGAAAGCCTTGCGCAAGCTGAAGCATCCGAGCCGAAGCAGAAAGCTCAGGAGCTTTCTGGATAATTGATCCGTAGGCGTAGGGCGGGCTTAAGCCCGCCCTACATGTAGCGCCGCTACATTTAGCGCCGGGACGGCCGCACATTCTCTCTCCGCCCATCCCGGCGAAAGCCGGGATCCAGCGCTCATATAGCTGCGGCGACTCCGTCTTTTTGAAGGAAGGCGCGGGACGCCGCTTTCATTGCGGCTGCGACGCGAAAATCGCCTTTCCCCAATTTGGCGAAAAATAGCTAGTCCCTTGAATCCATAAGCGAAATTTGAACCGTCCTACACCTCTCGCCAGGCCTTATGATAGTCGCGCAGGCAAATGGAGCAAGGCGCGCCGTGACGAGAGCAGTTTCAGAAAAATTCGCCGCCAGGGCGGGCGCGCCTTTCCCCAATAGGCTGCATACGGATTATACGGACGAATCCGCTGAACCCCGCATGGGGACTGGAGTTAAATCCATGACCGCGGCGGGGATTATCCGCAACATCCGTAACTTTAACCCTCATTTCGCGCCGCCGCTTCCCGTGGAAGTTGCGGCGATCCATGGAGCATAGGATGCGCAAGATTTTCTATTCCGCCCGCGACGCCGCCAAGAATTTCGGCGCGCTCGTCGAAGCCGCCGATGTCGAGCCGGTGACCGTCAAACGCCATGGCCGCCCGCACGCCGCGGTGCTGAGCTGGCGGCTCTTCAAGGACTACAAGAAGGCGTATGACGAGGCCTTCGAGGAGCGCCAGCTCCGTCTTCTGGAACTGCGCCTCGAAGCGGCGATGGAGGGAAAGCTCGGGACCAGCTATCGCGCGCGCACGCTCGCCGAACGGCTGAAGAACGGACTCGCGAGCCTTGATGATGTTCCGATGCCCGACAAGGCGGAACAGGAGTGAGCTTACATCACGAATGTCGCCGCGAAATTGGTTTTCAGGAACGGAATCATTTCCTCGAAGGAGGCGTTCTCGAGATCGATCATCGGTTCGATCCTGTCGTCCGGCGTCTTCGCGCCGCGATAGCGCGCATGGCTGCGGTTGAGCGCGATGCGGTATTGCCGCATTCGCTCTGCCTCGACGCCGGGCTGAAGACCGTCTTCGATGGTGCGCGCGCCGAGCGCGAAAAACGCGACCAGTACGCCGGCGACGCTGAAAATCGGCGCGGCGAGAAACGGCAGGCCGGCGATCGAGCCCATGAAGACGAGGGAATCAAGGCTCAAGACCACGGCGAGGCAAGTCAGCCCGAGGCCGCCGAAAAAGCGGGCCTGCCGCGCCGGCGCATGCTTCCACAGATTGCGCGAGTCGCTGAGCAGGAGGTTGCAATAATCGATCTGCCGCTGAAACCGCAGCAGCTCATAGGCGCGGTAATATTCCTCCAGGTGCGGATCGTCCGTGTCGGGAAGATCGGCGGAAAAATCGAACAGGAGGCCGCTATCGGGGTCTTCCGCCTCGACGATCGCGAAAAACTCGTCGTCCAGCCGTTCGAGGAAATCGATCCGGAACCTTTCGAAATCGCGGTCGCGCAATTCGATATAGGCCGCGCGCGCCGCCTCGTCGCGGGCGCCTTTCAAAATCGCGCCGCCATGCGCGGCGTAATGCTGGAAATGAAACTGCCTGAGGCGCTCGGTCGCCAGGCGGTCGGTCAGCCAGCGCAATTTGCGGCCGCGGAACATCACGCCGAAAAAGCCGATGGCGACGCTGGCGATCCCGCAAAAGGCGGCGGCGATCGAGATCGCGCGCTGGATATGGGCCGGGGCGCCTGCATAGAGCGTCGAGCTCGCGGCGGTCATCAGCGCAAGGGTCGCCAGAAGAACGGCGATGACGCCCCACCGCCGGCTGCGCGTTTTCGACTGGTTGGCGCGGATATCGTGCACTTCGAAGACCTTGCGTAGGGCGGCGTTGTCGAGCGCGTAGGCGACATTCGGAAACGCCCGCATGGCCGTTTCGCGATCCGCCTCGCTGAGGAAAATGTCGTTATTGAAGGCGTACGCCATCAGCCCTTCTTCACGGCCATGCCGGTTCAATTCATCGTCCGCCGGGCGATCGCCCGATTTTCAGGACCGGCCGGCCGTCGCGGGGCCCATGTCCAGGACCCTATCAAAATCCGTCCGCTCGCGGTAGACAGGCCCGCAGGGAGAGCTTAGTGCCGGACGTATTCATTTCCTACAATCGCGATGACCGCGACCGGGCGAGCGTTGTCGCCAGCGCGCTGGAGGCCGAGGGCTTTTCGGTCTGGTGGGACGCGGCGCTGCGCGCCGGCGAGACCTATGACGAGGTGACGGAACAAAATCTGCGCACCGCCGGCGCCGTTGTTGTTCTCTGGTCGAAACGGTCGTCGAATTCCAAATGGGTGCGCGCGGAGGCAACGGTCGGCGAACGCAGTTCGACGCTCGTTCCGGCGCTGATCGAGGACTGCGAGCGTCCGATCCGGTTTGAACTTGTTCAGACGGCTGATCTTCGTCACTGGCGCGGCGATCGCAACGATCCGCACTGGCGCGCCTTCATGCAGGACGTTCGGACCGCGATCACCCGTCGCGGCGCGCGGCCCCAGCCTGTCGCGGCAGCCGCCGCCCCGAGCGAGGCGACGTTTGAAACGACCTTCTGGAATTCGATCAAGGACGGCAAGGACCGGGCGGATTTCGAAGCCTATCTGAAGCGCTATCCGAACGGCAATTTCGCGGCGCTCGCGCAGAACCGGCTGGCGGCGTTGAGCCGCGCGGCGGCGCCTATGCCGCCGGTCCCGCGCGCCGCGCCCCAGCAACAGCGCCCGGCCGCCGCGGCGCCATCGCGCCCCGCGCCCCAGCCGCGCCCGGCGCCCGCGGCGGAACCGAAAAAATCCGGCGGCGGATTGCTGGTCGGCGGCATTGTCGCCGGCCTTGCGGTGATCGGTATTGTCGCTTTCCTGATGACGCGGAAATCGCCGTCGCCGGATCTGGTCGCCACGGCCGCGCCGTCAGCGGTCGTTGAAGCGCAAACACCGCCGCCAGTGGAAACGCCGGTCGTCGAAAGTCCCGCGCCGGACGCGACGACTGTTCCGCCTGCGGATGAAAGCGCGGACGCGATCGCCGTCGAAACGCCGCCGGTCGAGCCGACCACGCCGGCGGAAGAACCTGCGCCCGCGCCGGGGCCGTTTCGCGACTGCGAGAATTGCCCGTTGATGACGCCGCTCGCCGGCGGCGTCTTCACCATGGGGTCGCCCGCGACGGAACCTGGCCATAACGCTTATGAAGGTCCGCAGCATGAAGTCACGGTGAAGCCTTTCGCCATCGGCGTTTACGAGCTCACCAATGCGGAATGGAAAGCCTGCGTGGACGATGGCGGGTGTCAGGCAAAGCCCGGCGGCGACGGCGCGGGTGATTTGCCGGTCCTGTACCTGTCCTTTCGCGATGCCGAGGGCTATGCCGCGTGGCTGTCGAAAAAGACCGGCCGCAAATACCGCCTGCCGACCGAAGCCGAATGGGAATTTGCGGCGCGCGGCGGCTCGGCGACCGCCTATTGGTGGGGCGACCGTTTCGAGCGCAGCCGCGTTTCAACCAGCGGCGCGGTCGCGGTCGGCACATCCGCCGCCAACGCTTTTGGCCTATACGAAATCGCCGCCAATGCGCGGGAGTGGGTCGCGGATTGCTATGTCAACAATTTCCTGAAGACGCCCGTTGACGGCTCAGCCATGACCGACGGCGATTGCGGGAAAAGGGTCATTCGCGGCGGGGCGTGGTTCAGCTCCCCCGCCGACATGCGGATCGCGAACCGCAGCCGTATCGATATCGACGTGCGCTCGCGCTATATGGGCGCGCGTCTGGCGGCGGAGATCGCCCAGTGACCTGC
>MEMM01000010.1:0-9779 GCA_001767925.1 Alphaproteobacteria bacterium RIFCSPHIGHO2_12_FULL_63_12 | reverse complement strand
GTGCTGGAACTGAAAGCCGACGGCGCAGCGCTTTCCGGCACGATGTCGGGCAACATGGGCGCGGTCGCGATCGAAAACGGCTCGGTCGCCGGCAACGGCGTCAAATGGTCCGCCAAAGTGACGTCGCCGATGCCGATCACGCTGGAATTCGACGGCAAGGTCGAGGGCGATGCGCTCGCCGGCAATGTGAAGCTCGGCGCGTTCGGCACCTCGACCTTCTCGGGTACGAGAGCGTAATTTCGTCATGAAAAAGTTCGTCGTCGCAGCGGCCGCGCTTCTCGCCGCCGCCTGCGGCGGCGAACCCAAATCCGCGCCGGCGGCGGAAGACGCCCCGGCGCCGGACGCGCATATTTCTATCATCGGCGCCGACGACATCGCCGAGCGGTTCGTCAAACTCGCGCTGGCGCTCGGCCAGCATGACGCCGCCTATGTCGACGCCTATGCCGGGCCGCCTGAATGGGCGAACGAGGCGAAGGCGAACAAGCGTCCGCTCGACGAGATGGAGACGCAAGCGCGTGACCTTCTTGAAGCGCTTGACGTGCTGGAAGGCGACGGCGCCGATCCGCGCGAGCGGGGACTGAAAAACCTGACGACAGCGGCGCTGACGCGCATTCGCATGGCGAAGGGCGAACGCTTGGCGTTTGATGAGGAAGCGCGCCTGATCTATGGCGTGACGCCGCCCGCTTATTCGCTCGCCGACTTCGACGCCGCGCTCGCTGAGATCGACGCCATGCTGCCCGGCGAGGGATCGCTCGCCGAGAGATACAAGGCGTTCCGCGACAAGGTCGTCATTCCCGCCGACAAGCTTCAAGCGGTCCTCGACGCGGCGATCGCCGAATGCAAGCAGCGGACGCTGGCGCATTATGATTTGCCGGAAGGCGAGAAGTTCATTCTTCGGTTCGTCACGGACAAGCCGTGGAGCGGCTATAACTGGTATCAGGGCGGCTATGAAAGCGTCATCGAGATCAACACGGACCTCCCGATCCACATCGATCGCGCCGTGGATCTTGGCTGCCACGAAGGCTATCCCGGCCATCATGTCTGGAACTTGATGGTCGATCGCGACCTGCGCCGCGCGAAAGGATGGGTCGAATACTCGATTCTGCCGTTGTTCAGCCCGCAGGCGCTGATCGGCGAAGGCTCGGCGAATTACGGAATTGATCTCGCGTTTCCCGGCGCGGAAAAGCTCGACTTTGAACAGCGTGTATTGTTCCCGCTCGCCGGCCTCGATCCGAAAGACGCCGCCATCAATGACGAACTGAACCGGCTTCGACGCAAGCTGTCCCACGCGCGCAATTCCATCGCGCGCGACTATCTCGATGGACGCATCGATCGCGCCGCGGCGATCGCCATGATCGAGAAGTACGAACTCGAAACGCCGGAGGCCGCGAATAAGCGCGTCGATTTTATCGACGGGTACCGCGCTTACGTTATCAATTACAATCTCGGACGTGATCTGGTCGAAGCCTATGTCGACCGCAAGGTCGCGGCGGGCGAAGATCCGTGGACGGCTTTCGCGGCGATTCTGACATCGCCCGACGCCGTCGGCGCGCTGACGGCGAACTGACATCATGCAGATCAGGCGCGGCGTTCAGTCCCTTCATCGCTGGCTCGGTCTCGCGCTCGGCGCGCAGCTCGTGATCTGGACGCTCAGCGGCGTCGTGATGAGCCTGTTGCCGATCGGGCATGTGCGCGGCGAAAACATGGTCGCCTATGAGGCGGCGCCGGAGCTGAAGGTTCAAAATTATTTTCCGCCCGCCGGCGTTCTTGCCGAGGTCGAGGGCGCGCGGGAAGCGACGCTGAAATCCTGGCTGGGGCGGGAAGTCTATATCGTTACGGGGACGGCGGGCGACACCATGTTCGACGCCGACACGGGGGAGCGAATCTCGCCGATTTCCGAACAGCTGGCGCGGCAGGCCGCGCTGCAGGATTTCGCCGGCGAAGACACCGTAGAGCGCGCGACGCTGCTCAATCGCGCGCCGCGCGAGGCCGGCGGGGGCGGGCCCATCTGGCGCATCGAGTTTTCAGATCCTGATCGGACGCGGCTCTACATCTCGCCTGGCAATGGCAAAGTCGTCGCCCGCCGCAATCGCATCTGGCGGTTTTACGATTTCTTCTGGATGCTTCACATCATGGATTACGAAGAGCGGGAGAATTTTAATAACCCGCTGGTGCGGATCTTCGCGGTCACTGGGCTGATGTTCGCTCTCTCAGGGTTAGCGCTCGTCGTCTTCCGCCTGCAGAGCGGACGTTACGTCGATGACACGCGCCGCGCGACGAAATCCGCGGGCGGCGCCAAAGAAAAAGCCGCCGAGTGAGCGGCGGCCTGCCAACGCTGCTGGTAATTCAAATCGTCAGAAGGCGAGATAGACCGGATCGACTGGACGCGTCCGGCCTTTAGAGGCGCCCGCCGCCGCTTCGTCTGTCGGCTCGGCTTTCGCAACTTCCGATTTTTTCGTCTCGTCGCATTGCTTCGTCTTGCCGGTGCGGTCGACATAAGTCTCGCCCGCGATCGGCTCGACGCTGGCGGCGAGGTCAAATCCGATAAAGCCGAGAAACGCCTCGATGAGGGTCATCGGCTTTGCGTCTTCCGACGATTTGGCGGATGTCGCGCTTCCGCCAAGGCGGTGAGACGCCGGTCCGAACGGCGCCGCCTGCGCGGCGCTCGCCAGCAGGGCTGACGCCAAGACGGTTACGATAAATTGATAGCGCATAGAGGGTCTCCCAGCCCCATATTGCGCCCGAACCGGGCGATAGCGCAAGCCCACCGCCAGCATCCGGCCCAGGCGTTTCAATCCCTCAGCCTCTTGTGACCGGTCAGCCCAGCGCTTCCATCGGATCGACGAAGGGGAGCTTCAGGGCGTCGGCAACCGCCCGGTGCGTGACCTTGCCCCGATGGACGTTGAGGCCGTTTCTCAAGTGCTTGTTTTTCTTGAGCGCTTCGAGCCCGTGGTCGGCGAGCTGGAGGCCATAGGCGAGGGTCGCATTGTTCAGCGCGTGAGACGACGTCATCGGCACCGCGCCCGGCATATTGGCGACGCAATAGTGCACGATCCCCTCGACCGCATAGGTCGGCTCGGCATGGGTGGTCGCCTTCGAGGTCTCGAAGCAGCCGCCCTGATCGATCGACACGTCGACCAGCACCGCGCCTTTTTTCATCTTCTTCAGCATGTCGCGGGTGACGAGTTTGGGGGCCGAAGCGCCGGGGATCAGGACCGCGCCGACGACGACGTCGGCATTATCGGCTTCCTCGGCCAGCGCTTCAAAGGTGGAATAACGGGTTTTCACGCGGCCGCTGAAAATATCGTCGAGATAGGCGAGGCGGCGCAGGTTGCGGTCGAGGATCGTCACTTCAGCGCCAAGGCCGATCGCCATTTTGGCCGCGTGCGTGCCGACGACGCCGCCACCGATGACAAGAACCTTCGCCGGAAGCACGCCGGGGACGCCGCCCATCAGAAGGCCGCGTCCGCCCTGCGGCGCCGTCAGCGCGTAAGCCGCCGCCTGAATGGCGAGGCGTCCGGCGACTTCGCTCATCGGCGCGAGCAGCGGCAGCCCGCCATGATCGTCGGTGACGGTTTCATAGGCGACGCCGGTGACGCCTGATTTCAGCAGCCCGTTGGTCTGTTCTGGATCGGGCGCGAGGTGAAGGTAGGTGTAGAGGATCTGGCCGCTGCGCAGTTGAACATATTCGGAAGGCTGCGGTTCTTTGACCTTAACGATCATGTCGTTTTCAGCGAAAATCGTTTTGGCGTCGGGGGCGATCGACGCGCCGGCGGCCTTGTAGTCGTCGTCGCTCGCTTTGATGCCGATGCCGGCGTTCGCCTGCACCATCACCTTGTGGCCATGGGCGACATATTCGCGAACGGCGCCGGGCGTCATGCCCACGCGAAACTCGTTATTCTTAATTTCCTTCGGAACCCCGACGCGCATTTCCTGTCTCCCAATGATGGTTCGGCGCCCCTCTAGCAGATTATTGCGCAAGGCAAAATCGGAATCGCGTCGCAGGCGGCGCCCCCTGGTTAACGTCGGCCGGAGACCCAGGGGTGGCCCGTCGATTGCATCGAATTCCCCGAATTGGAGAAACCGGCCTGGCCGGCGCTCGAAAGGGAACGAAAATGGCGATCCTCGGTCTTCAGCTTTCACGCAGCAAAGCCGAACTGGCGCAAGCGGCAGAGTTGGAAAGAGCGATGCGCGCCCGCCTTGCGAGCCGTATCGAGCAGGTAGACCATACCCGGCGTCTTCGAGCGTTCGGCGCGATCCGGGGCGCAAACCGGCAACACGAACGCAAACAGGCCTATCGCGTGGCCTTCGCCATGTTTACCCCCGACACGCAGACGACCTGCCGGCTGGTTAATCAGTCCCATTCCGGTTTGCGGCTGGCGTTCGACGCCGGGATAGAATGCCCGGACGAGTTCGCGCTCACCATTCCGACGCTTCGCTTTATCGGGATTGTTAAAAAGGTATGGCAGGAGGGCGCCGAGGCAGGCGTCACCATTGTTCGCTGGAGCGACGCCGACTGACCGTCGTTGCGTCGAATTCGCCTAAAAATCGCGACGAATTGATCGGCGGCGTGAAACGCCGCCGCAATGCGTTTGCGTCATATTCTCGCACGAGCCGTAACGTCACTTTGCGCGAATAAGAAAAGGTCAGTCATGTTGAACACGGATCGCGTCGCCATTCCCGCGCCGATCGAAGTCCGCCTGAAGCGGTCGGCGCAGTTCGTCGACAATATCATGGATTTCGCCCGAGAAGACCTGATCGGGTTCAAACGTCCGCTGGCTGCGACGTTTGCGTTCACCGCGCCGCTGGTGATGGCCTTCGTCTATCAGATGGGCGGCCTGACGCATTTGCTGCAGGTCGCGGCGAGCTACTTCATCGTCGCGGGCGGCGGCCTCTATCTTGTGGGCCGCCAGGCATGGCCGGAGCTGGTCGATCAATTCGAACACAAATCCCTGCAAAAGCGCCGGGCGATCGCGGATCTCAAATGCGGCTTCAGCGAGCTGTCGTTTCTTAATCTGGCGCGCGCGCCGCGCTATTTCGAACATGAAAATGGCGTTCTCGTTTTCGCCGACGCCGGCGATTTTCGCACGCTGTTCTTTTCAATCGAAAAGGACGCGCGCGACGAGCGCTGGAACGCTTACGTCAACGGCGAGCTGGATCGCCGTGTCTGGCGCTGGCTGAGATTGCCGGTCAGCCGGGATATCGTGAAGTTTTCGACGGAAGCCTCGAAACTGACCGGCGTGCGGGGCGACCCGCAGCGCATCAGGTCGGTGGACGCGTGGGAGGCGATCAACGTCGCGCTGGGCGAGCCGCTCGACGGCGCGCTCATCCACCGCCCCTTCGACGAAGTCGTCGAGTCGGTGGAGCGAATGACCTGAGATAGGGCGAAAGACGGGCTGGCAGGCGGGCGCTTCGGCGCCCGCTTTCGTTTGGGCGGGCGCGCTGCTAGATGAAGCGCCATGGCGACCCTCATAGACAAGACGCGCGGCGCGGACGTCCGGCATCCCGAAAAGCAGAAGCGGCCCGAAACCGACTTGCTGCGCAAGCCCGAATGGATTCGCGTCAAGGCGCCGGTCTCGAAAGGCTATGCCGCGACCCGCGAGATCGTCCGCACGAAAAACCTGCACACGGTCTGCGAGGAAGCGGCCTGTCCGAATATCGGCGAGTGCTGGTCGAAAAAGCACGCGACCATGATGATCATGGGCGACACCTGCACGCGCGCCTGTTCGTTCTGCAATGTGAAGACGGGGCTGCCTGCGGCGCTCGATCCCGATGAGCCGCAAAACGTCGCGGCCGCCGTCGCCGAGATGGGCCTTGAGCACGTCGTCATCACCTCGGTCGATCGCGACGATCTTCTCGATGGCGGCGGCGCGCATTTCGCGAAAGTCGTTCGCGCCGTCCGCGCGCGCACGCCCTCGACGACGATCGAGATCCTGACGCCGGATTTCCTGCGCAAGGACGGCGCGGCGGAGATTGTGATCGATTCAAAGCCGGACGTCTTCAACCACAATCTTGAGACCGTGCCGCGGCTCTATCTGTCGATCCGGCCCGGCGCGCGTTATTTCCACTCGCTGCGGCTTCTCGAAAAGGTCAAGGATCGCGATCCCTCGATGTTCACCAAGTCGGGGATCATGGTCGGCCTTGGCGAGACGCGCGAGGAAGTCATGCAGGTGATGGACGACATGCGCGTCGCCGGCGTCGATTTCATCACCATCGGCCAATATCTCCAGCCGACGCGACGTCACGCGGCGATCGACCGCTACGTCACGCCGGAGGAATTCAAATCATACGAAACAATCGCGCGTGCGAAGGGATTTTTGATGGTCGCCTCATCTCCGCTGACCCGGTCTTCGCATCACGCGGGCGAGGATTTCGCCCGCCTTCGGGCCGCGCGCGCGGCGCGAGGCTGATATGACCCGCATTCTTTACGATCTTGCGCTAGGCGATGAAGACGTGCGTCCAAGCCCGTACTGCTGGATGGTCAAATTCGCGCTTCTTCACAAAGGACTTACGTTCGAGACGAGGCCGGTGCGGTTCGCCGACAAGTCGAAATATCCGGACCCCGACTATGGAAAGGTTCCGGTGCTGATCGACAATGGCGAGATGATCAAGGACAGTCCCGTGATCGCCGCCTGGCTCGACCGGAAATATCCGCAAAACCCGCTGACGTCGACCAAGGCCGAAAAAGCCGCCGCGGAATTCTATGGAGCGTGGGGTTCTTCGGCGCTCAACGCGGCGCTGGCGCCGATGCTGATGCTGCGCCTCGCAAACGCAGTCGCGGACGAAGACAAAGCCTATTTCCGGATGACGCGCGAGAAGCGGTTCGGCAAGACGCTTGAAGAAGTTGCGGCGACGCCGGGCGCGGCCGAGAGAGCGCAGGCCGTGCTCAATGTCCTTGCGGCGCCTTTGTCGTCGCACCGTTATCTCGGCGGCGGTGCGCCGAATCTTGCCGATTATGTCGTGTTCAGCTCCTTCATGTGGCAGCGGACAGTGACGCTTAAGGAACTCTATCCGGCGCCGGAGCCGGTCGCCGCATGGCGTGAACGCATGCTTGACTTGTTCGACAGCTATGCGCGCAACGCCAAGAGCGCGGATGCCGCGTGACCTCGCGCCGGACCGCGACGCAAGTTCCGTATTCGGCTGACCGGATGTTTTCGCTGGTCGCGGATGTCGAGCGCTATCCGGAATTTCTTCCCTGGTGCGTCGCGCTTCGCATCGTAGAAACGCGCAAGGACGGCGACATTGAAACGATGACTTGCGATATGGTGGTCGCTTACAAGGTTTTTCGCGAGAAATTTCGCAGCCTCGTGCGCCTCGACCGGACGGCGCGCCGGATCGAAGTCAATTATGTCGACGGTCCCTTCCGGTCGCTCACCAATGACTGGGCTTTCCGCGACCTGCCGCAAGGAGGATCTAATGTCGATTTCTCGATCGCCTTTGAATTCCGAAGCGTCGTCCTTCAGGCGACGGCGCAAGCAGTATTTGAAAAGGCGTTTTTGAAGATGTCGGAGGCGTTCGTCGAACGCGCGCGCCTCGTCTTTACCGACTGAGAAGCTGTCAGATCGCCCGCAAGGCGAGCGTCAGCGCCATTTCCGTCGCGCGCATCCTGACGAAATTCCGGTCGCCCGAAACGAAGACGCGCCGTTCCGCGCGGACCGCGCCGCCGCGCGCGGCGAGGGCGAACCAGACAAGGCCGACGGGTTTGCGGTCGCTGCCGCCGGTCGGCCCGGCGATGCCAGTCGTCGCCACCGCAATGTCGGCGCGCGAGTTCAAGATCGCGCCTTTCGCCATTTCGCGCGCGACCCATTGGCTGACGGCGCCATATCGCGCGATCGTTTGCGCGCGGACGCCGAGCATCTCGGCCTTGGCCTCGTTCGAATAGGTGACGAATCCGCGATCGAAAACCGCCGATGAGCCGGGGACATCGGTGATCGCGGCCGCGATCATGCCGCCGGTGCAGGACTCGGCCGCGGCGAGCAGCAGACCTTCAGCGCCGGCCTTGTCGACGATCTGCTGGGCGAGCGACCAGATGCGGTGCGGCTGCGTCATTTCTTGTGCTTCAGTTCGGCGCCCAAATCCGCCTCGATCAGTAATTGGCGCGCGGCAGCTTCTTCATCCTCGGCGATCAGCACGCGGCGCGGAAAGGCGCCGATCGAGCCCTCGACGATCGAGATGTTGCGGTCGGCGATGAAGTAAGCGTGCCCGGCTTCCGTCAACAGGGCTTCGACATAGGACAGCAGCGCCGGATTGTTGGTGCGGATGAGTTCTTTCATGGTCAGTCCGACAAAGGCAGTCGGACGCTGGCGGTGGCGAGGGCGGCGATCCCCTCGCGGCGGCCGGTGAAGCCGAGCTGTTCGGTCGTCGTCGCTTTCACTGAAACGCGGTCGATGGAAATCGCCAGGATTTCCGCGAGCGCCGCGCGCATCAAGGCGCGATGCGGTCCGATCTTCGGCGCCTCGCAGATCAGCGTCACGTCGCAATGCGTAATCGTCCCGCCTTTTTCGGTGACAAGGTCGCGCGCTTTTTCCAGGAATATCCGCGACGGCGCGCCTTTCCACTTCGCCTCCGACGGCGGGAAGTGATCGCCAATGTCGCCGGCGCCGATCGCGCCCAATATCGCGTCGGTGAGCGCGTGCATCCCGGCGTCGGCGTCGGAATGTCCTTTGAGTTTCTTGCCGTGCGGAATGGAAACGCCGCAAAGAATGACCGCGGTTCCGTCTTCGAATTCGTGCACGTCGAAGCCGTGGCCCGTCCGAAACTCCATCATCTCTTTCTTCCTGCCGAGGAGGATTTCCGCCATGCCGAAATCCTCGGCTTGCGTTATCTTCATGTTGTCGGGCGATCCGGCGACAAGGGCGACCTTTATGCCGGCGCGTTCGGCGACGGCGGCGTCATCGGTCAGCGCCTCGCCAGCGACGGCGCGATGCGCGGAGAGGATCGCCTCAAAACGAAAACCCTGCGGCGTCTGGGCGCGCCACAGCCCCTCGCGCGAGAGGGTGTCGGCGATCGCCGGGCGCGCGGCGCCGTCCGATTTTTTCAGGGTGTCGAAGACCGGCAGCGCGGCGATCGCGCCGCCATGCGCGCGCGCCGCGTCGATGACGCGCGAAATCGTCGGGGCGTCGATAAATGGCCGCGCCGCGTCGTGGATGAGGACGATCACCGGCGCCGCGTCTTCAAGGCTTTCAAGGCCGAGGCGAACGCTGTCCTGGCGTTCCTTGCCGCCGGTCACCGGCGGCATCAGTTTCCGGTGGGAATTCAGGCCGGCCATCGCTTGCCGATAAAGCTCGCCGTCATCGGCGTGGATGATGACGCGAACCGCGCTGACGCCCGGATGGTCGAGGAAAGCGCGCGCGGTGCGCGCCAGCACGGCTTCGCCAGCCAGCGGGCGGTATTGCTTCGGACCCCCGGCGCCGGCTCTGGCGCCGCGCCCGGCGGCGACGATGATGGCGACAGTTTCAGCGGGCTGGGTCATGCGGCGGCGCGGGGCTTTCAGAAAAGGCAGGCTTTTCATGACGCGGAATAGCGGATAGCGAAAGCCCCGTGATCAGGATCGGCCCTATCGACCTCGCCAATAATGTGGCGATCGCCCCGATGTCCGGGGTGTCGGACCTGCCGTTCCGCCGGGCAGCGGCCGCAGGCGGGGCGGGGCTCGTCGTCTCCGAAATGGTCGCCAGCGCCGAGCTCGCGAAGGCGCGCCCCGACGTCGTGCGCCGGGCCGAAGGCGATCTCTCGATCCGGCCCTTCGCGATCCAGCTTGCGGGACGCGAAGAACATTGGAT
>MEMM01000009.1:4745-5730 GCA_001767925.1 Alphaproteobacteria bacterium RIFCSPHIGHO2_12_FULL_63_12 | reverse complement strand
CCTGATTTCCTCCCCCGCTTGCGGGGGAGGCAGCGCCGAAGGCGACGGAGGGGGCTCCCTCAGTCCGCTTCGCGGACAGTTCCCCCTGCACGCGAAGGCGGGCATCTGAAGAATCGCGCTCTTGGCGCGCGCGCGGGGGAGGAAAATCCAGACGCCGCGGCTGGCGGCGGTGAAGTTCGAGGATGTCGGCGTTGGCCATGCTTGCCTCCTTTGTAATCCCCTCACCCGAAACCGCTGCGCGGTTTCGACCTCTCCCAAGGGAGAGGTGAAGAACCCGCCTCTCCCTTGGGAGAGGCCAAAACCGTTCTTCACGGTTTTGGGTGAGGGGTCTTCTTCAAAAACGGACCAAGCAATTCGACCGCCTTCGACCCCAGTTTGATCAGCGGCAGCAATTGCGATTTCGGGACGCGGTTCATCTGGTCGTACCAGTTGTTCAACAGATCGATCATCGCTTTCAGCTCGGAAAGGCGGGTGACCGCGATTGCGGAGGTTTCCGGATCGCGCGCCGCATCGTCGAGAAAGGATTTCAGATCGTCGGTGACGGGGTCGATCTCGCGCGCCTTGCGGATGGCGACGATTTTCGACGTCATCTCCCAGACGTCGCTTTCCGCCTCGAAAAAGTCACGGCGATCGCCGAGCACCGGCGCCCGGCGGACCAGCCCCCAATTCGTCAGATCACGGATCGATGTCGAGACGTTGGAGCGCGCCATTTTCAGCAGCTCGGCGATTTCCTCGGCGCTCATCGGCCGGCCGGCGACGAATAGCAGCGCGTGGATCTGCGCGACCGAACGGTTGACGCCCCAGGTTTGGCCCATGTCCCCCCAATGCAGGACGAAGCGCTGGATCGCGGGGGTGAGCGTGACGGGGGTTTCGGTAATTTCTGTCATGACAGAAATATCGGAATGTTTTGACGGGCGCGCAAGGGGCGGGTTGCCGCAGGGCGCGGCGCCTCCCCGATCCTTCGAGACGCCTCGCTTCGCGAGGC
>MEMM01000009.1:3371-4715 GCA_001767925.1 Alphaproteobacteria bacterium RIFCSPHIGHO2_12_FULL_63_12 | reverse complement strand
AGGAGCCGCCCCCCCCTCCTCCTCATCCTGAGGAGCCGCCGCAGGCGGCGTCTCGAAGGATGACTCACCGGCGCGGTAACCCTTCATTAGGTATAAATCCCACGAATAACAAACTTCCCACTTGACATGACCCTGTGGGAGTGATAGTCTTGATCAAATTTCGTGGGATATATCCAAATGCCGACCATCGACGAGCTAATGAAAAGGGCGGAAATACTGGCCGAGAGGGACAATCTCTCGCTGTCGACGATTTCCCGCAAACTGCTCAATGATGGGAAAGGTCTTGCCCGCCTCAAGGCCGGCGGCCAGCTGACGCTGAAGACGATGGACGCGGCGCTGACGCGCCTTGCCGCGCTCGAACGCGGGGCCAATCCGGACGGTGGGGGCCTGCCGTCCGACCTTGAGCGCAAATTCGTCGCGCCGCCGACGAACGGCGACTATGCGCGCGCGCCCGGCGGCGCGTCGCGGACGATGTCGCATCTCGACCGCCTTGAGGCCGAAGCGATCCACATCATGCGCGAGGTCGCGGCCGAGGCTGAGAACCCGGTCATGCTCTATTCGATCGGCAAGGATTCGTCGGTGATGCTGCATCTGGCGGCGAAGGCGTTTTTCCCGTCGCGTCCGCCCTTCCCTTTGATGCATGTCGATACGACGTGGAAGTTCCGCGACATGTATGCGCATCGCGACCGCATCGCGAAAGAGCTCGGCTTCGATCTCATCGTCCACGTCAACGAGGAAGGTCTGAAACAGGGCATCGGTCCTTTCACGCACGGCTCGGCGATCCACACCGACGTGATGAAGACGCAAGGGCTTAAACAGGCGCTCGACAAATACAAATTCGACGTCGCCTTCGGCGGCGCGCGCCGCGACGAGGAAAAGAGCCGCGCGAAAGAGCGCATCTTCTCCTTCCGGTCGGCGCAGCATCGCTGGGACCCGAAGAACCAGCGCCCGGAACTTTGGGACATCTACAACACCAAAATTCACAAGGGCGAGTCGATCCGCGTCTTCCCGATCTCGAACTGGACCGAACTCGACATCTGGCAATATATCTATCGCGAGAACATCCCGATCCCGTCGCTCTATTTCGCCAAGGCGCGCCCGGTCGTCGAACGCGACGGCGCGCTGATCATGGTCGACGACGAGCGGATGCCGCTGAAGGCCGGCGAAAAGCCGAAAATGGAGGTCGTCCGCTTCCGGACGCTCGGCTGCTACCCGCTGACCGGCGCCGTGCGCTCCACCGCGACGACGCTGCCGCAGGTCATCCAGGAAATGCTGGTCTCGACCTCGTCGGAAAGACAGGGCCGCGTCATCGACCACGACCAGTCGGCGTCGATGGAGAAGAAG
>MEMM01000009.1:2350-3343 GCA_001767925.1 Alphaproteobacteria bacterium RIFCSPHIGHO2_12_FULL_63_12 | reverse complement strand
TTGGGAGAGGCCAGCGAGCGAAGCGAGCGGGTGAGGGGACGGCCCCTTCACCCAAAGCGCGGTCCCCTCACCCAAAACCGCTTCGCGGTTTTGACCTCTCCCAAGGGAGAGGTGAAGCGCCCCCGATCGCCATCCCCCCAATCCCCAATCCCAAATCCCTTCGGAACCAGAGCCAACCATGAGCCACGCCTCCGCCCTCGCCGCCGACGACATCATCGCTTATCTCGACGCGCATGAGCGCAAGTCGATGCTGCGCTTCATCACCTGCGGCAGCGTCGACGACGGCAAATCGACGCTGATCGGGCGCCTCCTTTACGACACCAAGCTGCTCTATGAAGACCAGCTCGCCGCGCTCGAAGCCGACTCGAGGAAGATGGGGACGCAGGGCGAAAAGATCGACTTCGCCCTCCTCGTCGACGGCCTCGCCGCCGAGCGCGAGCAAGGCATCACCATCGACGTCGCCTATCGTTTCTTTTCAACCGAAAAGCGAAAATTCATCGTCGCCGACACGCCGGGCCACGAGCAATACACGCGCAACATGGCGACCGGCGCCTCGACCGCCGACGTCGCGATCATCCTGATCGACGCGCGCCAGGGCGTGTTGAAACAGACGCGCCGCCATTCCTATATCGCCTCGCTGCTCGGCATCCGCCACATCGTCGTCGCCATCAACAAGATGGACCTCGTCGATTATTCGCGCGCGACATTCGAGAAGATTGAAGCCGACTACCGCGCCTTCGCCGGCAAGCTTGGCTTTTCCTCGATCGTGGCGATCCCGATTTCGGCGCTCGAAGGCGACAACATCCTGACCAAGAGCGCGGCGACGTCGTGGCACCAGGGGCCGGCGCTGCTTCCCTATCTTGAAACGATCGACGTCGAGAAAGACGGATCGGACGAGCCGTTCCGCCTCCCCGTGCAATGGGTCAACCGGCCCAATCTCGATTTCCGCGGCTTTTCCGGCACCATCGCGTCGGGAACCGTGAAGCCCGGCGA
>MEMM01000009.1:0-2326 GCA_001767925.1 Alphaproteobacteria bacterium RIFCSPHIGHO2_12_FULL_63_12 | reverse complement strand
ATCGTCACCAAGGACGGCGACCTTCCCGCCGCCGGACCGCATCAGGCGGTGACGATCACCCTCGCCGACGAAATCGACATCTCGCGCGGCGACATCATCTGCGCCGGCAAGGCGCCCGCCGAACAGACCGACCAGTTCGCCGCGCATGTCATCTGGATGCATGACGAGGAAATGATCCCGGGACGCCAATATTTCATCAAGACGGCGAACCGCATTATCTCTGGCGCGATCAGCGAGCTGAAGCACAAGGTCAACGTCAACACGCTCGAACACATGTCGGGCAAAACGCTCGAACTGAACGAGGTCGGATTCTGCAATCTCTCGACCTCGGCGCCGATCGCCTTCGACCCTTACGCGCACAATCGCGAAACCGGCTCCTTCATCATCATCGACAAGCGGACCAACAACACGGTCGGCGTGGGCATGATCGATTTCTCGCTCCGCCGCGCGCAAAACGTCCATTGGCAAGATCTCGACGTCAACAAGGACGCGCGCGCCAAAGCAAAGCATCAAAGACCCTGCGTCCTCTGGTTCACCGGGCTTTCGGGCGCCGGCAAATCGACGGTCGCGAACCTCGTCGAAAAGCGGCTCTGCGATTTGGGGCGCCACACCTACACTCTCGACGGCGACAATGTTCGCCACGGGCTCAACAAGGATCTCGGCTTCACCGACGCCGACCGCGTCGAAAACATCCGCCGCGTATCGGAAACGGCCAAGCTGATGGTCGACGCGGGGCTGATCGTTCTCGTCTCCTTCATCTCGCCCTTCCAGAGCGAACGGCGCATGGCGCGCGAAATGCTCGAGGACGGCGAGTTCATCGAGGTCTTCGTCTCGACGCCGCTCGCCGTTTGCGAAAAGCGCGACGTCAAGGGCCTCTACGCGAAAGCTCGGCGCGGCGAGATCCGCAACTTCACCGGCATCGACAGCGACTACGAAGCGCCCGAACGCGCCGAGATCACCCTCGACACCTCGAAGACCTCAGCCGCCGACGCCGCTACCGCGATCGTCGAGCATCTGAAGAAGCACGGCTATCTGGGGTGAGCGCGCAACCGCCGGACGCCGGGGGGCGAAGCGCGCTTCCCGCGTCCGGGCAATTCGCGCGGCGCTGTGACCAAAGTCACAGGCCCCTGCCCGAACGTCCCCTAAATAGAGATCACGGACAGCGGCCCCTTCACCTTGTTGCCCCTTCAAAGACGCCCGAAAGCGCCGCCGTCCGGGGGAGACCCGGCGCGATACCCTTCGCGCCGACAATGCTTGGGGGAGATCGGGAACGGCCGGAGAAATCCGGTCGTTCCTCCCTTTTGGCCCACTTTTGGGCCTGGTTTTTCGCCCGGCCGGAAAACCTGCTAAGGGTGCTTCATCTCCCCCGGAGGATGCTTGGCTGAGCCCTCAAAACAGGCCGAACGGGCCTATTGGAGCCGCATCATCGCGGCCGCGCCGCTGTTTCGCGGCGCGGCGGCGGACGATGTCGCGGAGCTGGCGCGCTGCGCCCACAGCCTCGCGGTCGCACGGGGAAAAACGGTCGCGGCGCTGAAGGGCAAGAACGAGGAAATTTACATCGTTGAGACCGGCGCGGCCGCCCTCCTCGATGTCGATCGGGAGACCGAGAAATCGGTCCTTGTCGCGCTTTCAGGGCCGGGCGCCGTCATCGGGCTCGTTGGGGCGGCCGAATGGATGAACGGCCGCGACGCAAGCCACAAAGGCGAATGGCGGGCGCTGTCGAACCTGACGCTGGTCGCCATTCCCATACCGGAATTTGTCCGCGTCATGCGCCGGTCAAACGAATTGACGGCGGCCTGTCTTGGATCGCTCGCCGATTCGGTCAGGGACGTGACAGCGCGCTATTCCGCCTCGCTTCAACATCCGCTCGAAATGCGCCTTGCGGCGTTTCTCGACCAATTCGGCGCCATCGCTGCGGGCAATTCGTGGGAGCCGACGGCCAATCTCGGGCGCCTTCACCAGACTCAGATCGCCGAAATGCTCGGCGTCAGCCGGGAACATATCAACCGCACCCTGATCATGTGGGAAAAGTCCGGCCTCATCTTCCAGTCGAAGGCCGGCGATCTCATCATCGAAAACCGCAAACGCCTCACCTTGCTCGCCGGAAGCCGCCGACCGGCCGGCGCCGGCTCGGCGGACAACGACTATCTCTGGGAGATCGAGGCGCATATCAATCTCGGCCTCAACATCGCGGCGCATGATCTGGCGCTCGAGGGCGTGCGGCGAGCGCCGAAGGATGACCGCTTCAAATATTTCGCCGTGCTCGCGCTCGCGCGAATGGGTTCCTTGTCGGAAGCGTTGTTGCTGGCGGAGAGCTTCCGGCTGG
>MEMM01000008.1 GCA_001767925.1 Alphaproteobacteria bacterium RIFCSPHIGHO2_12_FULL_63_12 | reverse complement strand
CGGATCGGACGGATCCGGCCAGGCGGGAGACGCGTACAACTTCGAAACCGCGACGACCGGCGCAAAGGCGTCGATCGCACGGATCGCGTGACGCAAAATCTCTTGCGGCGCGGAGCCGCAGAATGAGAGGCTTGATCCTATTGCAATAAGAATCATGTATTTAGCGGCGAGACATAATGCGACAAGGCGATATTCACGTCCTGCGTTGCATACTGAACAGAGGATAAAATGACAGCATTCCTTGGTATGCGCGACAGCGAAAAGACAGCGTTGTTCATAGACGGCGCCAATCTATACAAGGCCGCCAGGGCGCTTGGATTTGACATGGATTACAAGAGCCTTCTCACAAAATCGAGAGCGGCGAGCAAACTCCTGCGCGCTTATTATTTCACCGCCATCCAGGAAGACCGCGATCAGGATTACTCGCCGCTGCGGCCGCTGGTCGATTGGCTCGACTATAACGGCTATACCATGGTCACCAAGATGGCGCGCGAATTCACCGACGCCATGGGCAAAAAGCGCTTCAAAGGCTCGACTGATATCGAACTGGTCGTTGAGATGCTGAACCTCGCGCCGAAGCTTGATCACATCGTCCTCTTCACCGGCAATGGCGATTTCAAACGCGCGATCGAAGCGGCGCAGTCGATGGGCGTGCGCGTGACGATCGTCTCGACGATTAAATCGCAGCCGCCGATGGCGTCCGACGAACTTCGCCGGCAGGCCGACCGCTTCTTCGACCTCGCCGAGCTGGAAAAGGAAATCGGCCGCACCGGCGGCGCGCCGCGCAAACCGCGCCCGGCGCCGGTCGATGAGCTTGAAGACGAATTCGAAGGCGACTTCGAAGATGATTTTGAAGATGTCGATTGACGCTGGCGCGGTCCGGTGACGCGCGCGGCGACTCGAAAGGCGATTGTCGAAGCGGACCTTCCGTCGCCGGAGCCGCAGAAATCCTGCGCCCTTTGTCCACGGCTCGTCACGTATCGCGACGCGAACCGCGCGGCGCATCCTGATTATTACAATGGTCCGGCGCCATCCTTCGGCGCGGCGTCGGCAAGGCTTCTGGTCGTCGGTCTTGCGCCGGGACTTCACGGCGCGAACCGGACCGGCCGACCGTTCACCGGCGATTACGCCGGCGATCTTCTTTACCGGACGCTCGCCAAATTCGGATTTTCACAAGGCGTTTACGCCGCTGACCCCGACGACGGGCTGACGCTTTCCGGCGCGATGATTTCGAACGCCGTCCGCTGCGCCCCGCCGGACAACAAGCCGACGCCGCTCGAAATCCGCACCTGCCGGCCGTTCCTGCTGGCGCGGATCGAGGCCCTGCCCCGCCTTGAGGCGATCCTCTGCCTCGGCCGGATCGCCCATGAGTCGACGCTTTCAGCGCTCGGCGTCCGGGCGAAGGACGCCCCCTTCAGCCATGGCGCGGCGCATCGGCTGGCGCGCGGCGTCACCCTGTTCGACAGCTACCATTGCTCGCGATACAACACCAATACGAGACGTCTGACCGAAGACATGTTTGAGCAGGTATTTGCAGCGGTCAGAGACCATCTCGGCCGATCGCCCGTGACCGGAGCAGACGCGTGACGAGAAATTGGGGCATCCCGCCCAAGGACGGCGCCTTCCGGCGCACCCGCAACGCCAAGCCGCTGATGACGCTCGGCGTAACCGCGGTTTACGGAATCATCGGCGCGGCGATCGCCGCCATCAGCTTCACCGAAGCGCGCGAAATCCTCACCGGACTGTTCAGGGGGTTGTCGCTGGCGCCGGCGATCATCGCGGCGGGACTTGGCTGCTGGGTCTATATTTATGTCGCCTGGCCGCGCTTCGCGGCGCAGTTTCACAGCGGCGACAGTTTTTCCGACCTCGTGAATTTTTACGCGCGCGCCGCCGTCGCGTTGATCCTCTTTCTTTTCGCGGTGAAATTCGCCGGCGTCATTTTGCCGGATATGATCAGCGGCGCGCTGCTCTGCGTTTCAGGCGGCGCCGCGGCGGCCGCCGCGTTCCAGACCGTAATGACTTTTGTGCCGCCTGGCTCGCCCGAAGAAGGCGCGCCGAAAACGTAAACGATGACAACAGAAAGAAATCCCGACGCCGCGCGCGCCGACAAGGACCGCGGCTCCTCCTTCGCTGCGGAACTTGAGCGCGACGCCGAACATCGCGCCAAGGCGCGCTCGATCCGGCCGCTAGCGCGGCTTTTCCCGTTCGTCTTCCGCTATAAGGGCCTGCTGGCCGCGTTCACGCTGTTTCTCGTTCTCGCCTCGGCGTTGACGCTGCTCCTTCCCGCCGCCTTCCGTCTCGTCGTCGATTGCGGATTCGGCGGCGCGCCGGACGCCGCGATCTGCCGCAAGATGGCGTTCGGCGACGATCTGACCGGCTATTTCCTTGCAGGCTTTATCGTCGCTGTCGGCCTCGGCCTCGCCAGCGCCTTTCGCTATTATTTCATCAGCCGGCTCGGCGAGCGCGTCGTCGCCGACATCCGCGAGGCGGTCTACGGCCATCTTCTCGGCCTCAGCCCGTCCTTTTACGTCAATGTCCGCACCGGCGAAGTCCTCTCGCGCCTGACGACCGACACGACGCTGATTGAAACGCTGGTCGGCTCGTCGATCTCGGTCGCGCTGCGAACCACGGCGACGACCATCGGCGCGCTCGTCCTGATGTTTTTCGTCAGCTGGAAACTGTCGCTGATGATGCTCGCCGTCGGGCCCTTGATGCTGGGGCCGATCTTCTTTTTCGGCCGGCGCGTGCAGCGCCTGTCGCGCGCCAGCCAGGACAGCATCGCCGCCGCGTCGGGGCGCGCGTCGGAAAGCCTCGGCGCCATCGAGACAGTTCAGGCCTTCACGCGGGAGAAACAGGAAGACGAGATTTTCCGCAGCGCGGTCGAGGCGACCTTCGACGTCGCGCTGAAACGGATCACCGTTCGCGCCTTCATGACCGGCGTCATTTTCTCCTTCGTCCTCGGCGGCCTGATCGCCGTTCTCTGGTTCGGCGCGACGCAGGTGCAATCAGGCGCGATCACGCCGGGCGCGATGACGCAATTTGTGATGTATGCCTTCGTCGCCGTCTCCGGCGTCGGCATGCTGACGGAGACCTACGCCGAAGTGATGCGCGCCGCCGGCGCGACCGAGCGGTTGATGGAGCTCCTCTCCGCGCAATCGGACATCAAAGCGGTCGAACCGGTCGCGATTGCGCCTGCGCCGCTGAAAGGCGATCTTTCCTTCCGCAATGTCGCCTTCGCCTATCCGGCGCGCCCAACCATGCCGGCGCTGAAAGGCGTCAGCGTCGATTTCGCCAGCGGCAAGACGACCGCGCTCGTCGGCCCCTCGGGCGCCGGCAAGTCGACGATCTTCCAGTTGCTGTTGCGCTTTTACGATCCGCAAGCAGGCGCGATCACCATCGACGGCGTCGACATACGCCATCTCGATCCCTCGGCGCTCCGGAACGCGATCTCGATCGTGCAGCAGAACGCGCCGCTCTTCGCCGGCAGCGCCGCCGACAATATCCGCTTCGGCCGGCCCGGCGCCACGGATGACGAAGTGCGCGCGGCGGCGATCGCCGCCAACGCCCATGAGTTCATCAGCGCATTGCCGCAAGGCTACGAAACTCCGCTCGGCCAGGGCGCGACGACCTTGTCCGGCGGCCAGCGCCAGCGCCTCGCAATCGCGCGCGCGATCCTGCGCGACGCGCCGATCGTGCTCCTCGATGAAGCGACATCGGCGCTCGATTCAGAAAGCGAGCGCCTCATCCAGATCGCCTTCGAGCGCATCTCAAAGGGCCGCACCTCGATCGTCATCGCGCACCGCCTCGCAACCGTCCTTAAAGCCGACCGCATCGTCGTCATGGATCAGGGCGAGATCGTCGATCAGGGAACGCATGGCGAGCTGCTCGCCCGCGGCGGGCTCTACGCGCACCTCGCCGAATTGCAGTTCTCGGCCGGGCGCGACGCTGCGGAATAGCGGCGAGGCGCCCCACCCGTCGTCCCGGCGAAAGCCGGGATCCAGTTTGTGCGGTAAGCGCCGCTTCATGCAGCTCGCCCGAAACTATTCGTGACGGCGACGCCCCCTTGCTACTGACTGACCGGTCAGTTATATATGCCCCATGACCGCCGCCCCGCGCAAAGCGCCGACCGCCCCGAAGTTTCGACGCCGCGCCGATGCGCGGCCCGACGAAATATTGGACGCCGCCCTCGCCGTCTTCACCGAAAAAGGGTTCGACGCCGCGCGCGTCGACGACATCGCCGGGCGCGCCGGCCTCTCCAAGGGCGCCGTCTATCTCTATTTCGACAGCAAGGAAGCGTTGCTCCGCGGGCTGATCGAGCGCGAGGTATCGCCGATCGCGATGCGCCTCAAGGCGCTCGCTGACGCCGGCGGCGACGACCCGCAAGCGACCTTACGCCTTATCGTCACCATGGCGACGCAGCTGATCGATGATGCGCGCGTCTTCGCGACGCCGAAACTCGTTCTCGCCGTCGCGGCGCGGTTTCCGGAAATCGGCGAACATTACCGGAAGCGCGTCGTCGATCAGGCGATCGACGCGATCGCGGGCCTCCATCGCCGGGGCGTCGAGGCGGGCGTCTTCCGCCAGGCCGATTCCGGCGCCGTCGCGCGCCTCGTCATGGGGCCGATTCTCCTCTTTGCGATGCGCAAGCACATTCTCGGCGCGAAGGATAAAATTTCCACCACCGCCCGCGCGGAGGCTCATCTTGATTTGTTGTTTGAAGGGCTGGCAGTGCGATGAGCAATTCCCGGATCACATCCTTCGCGACGATAACCGTCTTCGCCGTCTTCCTCGCCGCGTGCGCCGAAAAGGCGCCGACGAGCTTTAACGGCTATGTCGAGGCGGAGCTTTTATATCTCGCGCCGCAGGACGCCGGTGTCGTCAAGGCGCTGAATGTCCGCGAGGGCGATCGCGTGAAGGCGGGCGATCTTCTTTTCACGCTCGATCCGACGCGCCTGTCGCTCGTCGCCGACCAGGCGACCGCCTCCGCGCAAGGAATGGGCGCGCGCGCGCAGGACGACGGCGCGCTCGCCAAGCAGGTCGCGGAGGCGCAAGCCGCGCTCGTACTCGCCGAGCAGACGTTTCGCCGGTCGCGCGATCTGGTGAAGGACGGCGCAGTCGCGCGCGAGAAATATGACGCGGACGCCGCCGCCCTCGCCGCGGCGAAAGCGCGCCTTGATCGCGCCAAGGCCGAACGCGCCGCCATGTTGCGCGACTGGGATGCGATGAATGCCGCGACACGGCTCGCCGAACAGCGCCTCGCCGATCTTGAGACGACGGCGCCGGCGGCCGGTTCGATCGAGCGCATCTATCGCCGGCCGGGCGAAGTCGTCGCGGTCGGCGATCCGGTCGTTGCGCTGTTGCCGCCGGAAAATCTGAAGCTGCGGTTCTTCGCGCCCGAGCGCCTGCTCGCGAGCATGCAAATCGGCGCGACGGTCAAGTTCTCCTGCGACGGGTGCGCTTCAGCTCGCACCGCCAAAATCTCCTTCGTCGCCAGCGAGCCGCAGTTCACCCCGCCGGTCATCTATTCGCTCGACGAGCGCGAGAAGCTCGTCTTCCTGGTCGAGGCGCGCCCGGACGATCCTTCCGGCCTTCGCCCCGGCCTTCCCGTCACCATCGAGCCGCCGAAGTGAGCGGCAATGGTCCGGTCATCGACGTCAGGGGCCTGACGAAAAAGTTCGGGACGAAAACCGTCGTCGATAATTTCGATCTTAGCGTGCCGAAGGGTGCGATCTACGGCTTTCTCGGTCCCAACGGATCAGGAAAAACGACGACGATCCGCATGGTGTGCGGTCTTCTCAAAGCCGACGCGGGCGCGGGCGCCGTGCTCGGTCTCGACGTCCTGAAAGAGAGCGACAAGATCAAGGAGCGCGTCGGCTACATGACGCAGCGCTTTTCGCTCTATGAGGATCTGTCGATCCGCGAAAACCTTGAGTTCATCGCGCGGCTCTACAGCCTCGACAATCTGAAGGGCCGCGTCGACGCGTCGCTGAAATCGCTGGGGCTTTCCGATCGCGCCAAACAGCTCGCCGGCACGCTGTCCGGCGGCTGGAAGCAGCGCCTCGCGCTCGCCGCCTGCATGATCCATGAGCCGGAACTCTTGTTGCTCGACGAGCCGACCGCCGGCGTCGATCCCAAGGCGCGGCGCGATTTCTGGGACGCGATCCGCGACTATTCGGCGCAAGGCGTCACAACCCTCGTCTCGACGCATTACATGGACGAGGCGGTCCAGTGCGACCGCATCGCTTTCATCGCTTATGGCAAGAAGCTGATCGACGAAGCGACGGCGGATATCCCCGATAAAGTCGGCCTCTTTGCGCGGCGCATTGAAGCTGGCGATCTTGATGACGCGACACGCCGGCTGAAAAGCGTCGGCGGCTATGACGTGCTTGCGCGGTTCGGCGCCGCGATCCACCTTGCTGGCCGGAACGACGCCGCGCTCGACCGGGCGGCGGCGGCGATTGAGGGACTTCCCGGCGTTCAGATCGAACGGATCGACGCGGGGCTCGAAGAAGCGTTCATCTATCTGATGACCGGCGCCTCCGACAATTTCGCGAACGGGTTCGCGAATGGGGCCGCGGCATGATTTCCTTCGCGCGCATCAAGGCGGTTTTCTTAAAAGAAATGGTGCAGATGCGCCGCGACCGGCCGACCTTCGCGATCATGATCATGGTGCCGATCATGCAGCTCGGCCTGTTCGGCTTCGCCATCGACACCGACCCTCGCAATATGCCGGCCGCGGTCGAACTTCGCGACGACGGGCCGTTAACGCGCAGCTTTCTCGCCTCGCTTCGGCAGTCGGACTATTTTCGCATCGTCGAAATCGTTCATTCGCTGGACGAAGGCGAAAGCCTGATGAAAGCCGGCGACATTTCCTATCTCATCGTCATTCCGGAAAATTTCGAACGCGACTTCGTGCGCGGCGACCGCCCGCAGATCCTGATCGCCGCCGACGCCTCCGATCCCGTCGCCGCCGCCGGACCGATCGCCGCCGCGAACGAGATCGCGCGCCGCGCCTTCGCGCCGGAGCTTGAGAGGCTGCCGCGAAAACTTCGCGGCGGCGCGCCGCCCGTCGAGCTTGTCATCCAGCGCCAGTATAATCCGGCGGGTGAGACGTCGATGAACATCGTCCCAGGTCTTCTCGGCGTCATCCTGACGATGACGATGATCATGATCACGGCGATCGCCCTGACCCGCGAGGTCGAGCGCGGCACCATCGAGGCGCTGCTCTCAACGCCCGTGCGCGCCAGCGAAATCATGATCGGCAAGACGACGCCCTATATTCTCGTCGGCGCCATTCAGGCGACGATCGTTCTCATCGCCGGACGGATCGTTTTTCACATCCCCTTCGTCGGCGATCTCGCGCCGTTTCTCGTCGCGATGACCCTTTTCATCTTCGCCAATTTGATGCTCGGCTATCTGATCTCGACGGTCGCTCGCACGCAGATGCAGGCGATGCAGATGACGTTTTTCATCTTCCTTCCGTCAATCCTGCTCTCCGGCTTCATGTTCCCGTTCGCGGCGATGCCGGGCTGGGCGAAGGCGATCGGCGAGGCGCTACCGATCACGCATTTCCTCAGGATCGTCCGCGAAGTGATGCTGAAGGGCGCTGGCTTTTCCGAAATCCGCGGCGAAATCTGGCCGATCGCGCTCATCCTCGCGGTGCTGGCGCTGGCGTCGCTCGCGCGATTCCGGCGGACGCTGGATTAGGGAGTTTGGCGGGCGAAAGCCCGCCCTACTCTTCCCGCGTCAAATCCACCTTCTCACCTTCGCCTTATACGCCGCATACTCCTCCCCGAACTTTCGCTGAAGATAGGCTTCCTCCAGCAGGATCACCCGGAAATGGATGAGCGCGCCGGCGAGCGCGGTCGTCAGGATGATCCAGACATTCGATGTCGCGACGCCGAACCCCGCGCCGAAGATCATCATCGCGAGATAAATTGGATTGCGGGTGAACTTATAGGGCCCCTTGAGGAACAAGGTTTTCGCGGGCGTCGCCGGAGGAAGCGGCTGTGCGTGTTCGATAAAAATGCGCGTCGCCGCCATCATGAGCCCGAGCCCGACGATGATGAGAAGGCCGCCGACCCCCTCAGCGAAGGCGCGCGGCAGCGGCAATCGTCCGCCGACGAATAGTCTGATGACGTATCCCGCGACCAGGGCGAGGAAAATGATCGTCGGCGGGTGCAGTTTCACCGCCGGCTTGTCGGCCGCTTCGTTCGTCTGCATCGGGTCCGGCGCAAATTCATCGACCATGTCAGCCTCCATTTTGCGATTGTCAGGCTTACTCAACCGGCGCTTACTCAAAGAGTTCGGTATGCGTCCCCGCGCGGACGAATACGACGCCGTCGCCATCGAGACGATATATAAGCAGAAAATCGCCGCCGATGTGGCATTCGCGACAGTCCGACCATTCGCCCTTCAGCGGATGATCCAGCCATTCGGCGCCGAGCGGACCGTCATTGGCGATGATCAGCAGCATCCCTTCTTTCAGCTGGCGCATGTCGTAACGGCCGCTACGGGAGAGTTTCTCCCAATCCTTCGAGAATTGCCGTGTGTAGGACGCCGCGCGCGGATGGGCCGCCCGCCTAGCGCTTGCCGGCTTCTTCATCGAGCGCCCTGAAGAGGTCCTTGGCGTTTCCGAACCGCGCGTTGTGTTTCTTCATCAAAACCCGCGCCTCCGCCATTGCGGCCTTTGTTTCCGCGTTCGGAACCTTCAGTTCAAGCGGGATCGCGCCGTCTTTCGCGACGCGGGTCAAGGTCATGCGGACAACATCGGACACGGTGAGGCCGAACTCGGCCAGCACGTCGCTGGCGTCGTTTTTGAGCTTTTCGTCAATGCGGGCGCGAACAAAGGTGGTGGCGGCCATGGGCGTCTCCATTTGAGCCCAAATGTAGCTCAAATGAGCTACATGTCAACCCCTCACCCCCGCGCCCGGATCAGGCGGCCCTTTTCGCGCGCCCAGTCGCGTTTCTTTTCGGTGTCGCGCTTGTCGGGCGCCTTCTTGCCGAGGGCGAGTCCTATTTCGAGCTTGGCGATGCCGCGGTCGTTGAAATAGAGCCGCAGCGGCGCGATCGTATATCCTTTCCGGTCCACCGCCTGCGTCAGCTTCGCGACTTCCTTGGCGTGGAGCAGCAGCTTGCGCGGGCGCTTGGGTTCGTGATTGAGGCGGTTGCCGCGCGAATATTCCGGGATATTGGCGTTGATGAGCCAGATCGCGCCGCCTTCGGGCGAGGCGTAGGCCTCTTTGATCGTCGCCTTTCCTTCGCGCAGCGCCTTCACCTCGGTGCCGGTCAGCATGATGCCGGCCTCGATCGTGTCCTCGATATAATAGTCAAAGCGGGCGCGCCGGTTATCGGCGACGAGTTTGGCGACAGCGTCCTTTTTGGGCGCCATCAGTCGATCAGCCCGAGGCCGCGCAAGACTGACCTGACGCGCGCCTTCGTCGCATCGGAGGGAGAAACCAGCGGCAGCCGCAATTCATCCGAGCACAGGCCCATCAGCGACATCGCATATTTGACCGGCCCCGGCGATGTCTCAACGAAGAGGACTTCATGCAGCGGCGCGAGGCGATCTTGAATCGACACCGCTTTGGCATAGTCGTTGGCGAAGGTCGCCGCGTGCATCGATGCGCAAAGATCCGGCGCGACATTCGAGGTGACGCTGATGCAACCCGTCCCGCCCATCGCGTTAAAGCCGACAGCGGTCATGTCTTCGCCGGAAATCTGAATGAAGTCCGGACCGCTCGCGAGACGTTGCAGCGCGACGCGCGAAAGATCGCCGGTCGCGTCCTTGACGCCGATGATGCGCGGCAACTTCGAGAGCGTCCCGATCGTCTCGACCGACAGATTGGCGACCGTGCGCCCCGGCACATTGTAAAGAATGATCGGCAGGCGCGTCGCTTCGTGCACCGCGGTGAAATGCGCGATGAGGCCCGCCTGCGTCGGCTTGTTG